>CAYREW010000081.1:0-1512 GCA_964423535.1 uncultured Candidatus Saccharibacteria bacterium | reverse complement strand
TAGAAAGTTTCCCATTCATCCCTTGCCGGGTGGTTTTCCGGCATGTTTAAACTTCCAAAAGCGTGCCAATCTGTTTCAATTTCCGGATAGCGGCGGCGGACAAAACCCAATTTGTGGAATATAGTTTCAATCTCGTTAATAGTTTGTGTAATGGGATGGAGATGTCCAATTTGTGGTTTATCCCCGGGCATGGTCACGTCCAGCTTTGCTTGCTTGCCCTCCGAAGCTTTAGCGTAGGAGGGTTGATAGGCGGTCAGTTCTTTTTTAAGTTCTGCTTCTAAAGTTTTCTTGATTGTGTTTAGCTCTTTGCCTGCCTGCTTGCGGACTTCGGGTGCAAGTTCACCAATCTGCTTGAACAGTTTAGTTATTTTCCCGCTCTTACCCAGATACTTGATCCTTGTTTCTTCCAACTCTTCCCTGCTCTTTGCGGAGCTGATTTCTTCCTCCGCCTTTTTACCAATTTTTTGAATTAGATCCAATGAAATCTCCATTACTGGAATAGTATAGCAAAACCTTTTGTCAAAAAGAACCCTGCTTAATTATCTCTTCCTCTATTTTAATAGGTAAAACCAAGGTTAAGCCTTGGTTTTTCGCTTTAGTTGTAGGGTTGAACAGAGGAGGGTTTTGTGTATTGTCTTAACTTTGCTATTTGTAAGTGTTGTTTGTAAAAAGATAAGCGGATGGGGTTCTGCATTGTTACTGCGCCATCCGCAACGGGTTAATAATTTCTATTACTTTAAATGTCGTTCTCTTCTTGTTTTCTTTTTGTCCCCAGCTCCTCTTTTTACTTTCTGGATTCCGGTTTTTCTATATCTGAGTCTGCGAACCGCATTTTTTGCTTTAGCAATACGTCGCCGCCATTTGGATTGGACAGCTCCACACTGCCGTACAGGCATAATCTCTCCCCCTTACACTTTTGCCCATACCTACAACCCGGAAACAGAGCCTCGCTCTGTTTACCCTTTTGTTGCGGCTTTCTTAACAATTGCGTTAAAGATTTCTGGTTTGTGGACAGCAAGGTCAGCAAGCATTTTCCGGTTCAGCTTGATGTCTGCTTCTTTGAGTAGATGAATAAATTGGGAATATTTAATTTCGTGCGGTGTTAGTGCTGCATTTATGCGTTGAATCCACAGCTTGCGGAAGTCTCGTTTTCTTTGTTTCCTGCCTGCAAATTGGTGTTCGCCTGCTCTTATCCACGCCTCGTGCGCCCGCTTAAATAAGCGGTTGCGGGTCATACGGTAACCTTTTGTTTTTTTTAGTGTTTTTTTGTGGCTCCTGCGGCGCACAGTTCCTGTTTTTGCTCTTGGCATGGTAAAAAATATCCTGTTAGCCTGCTACCCTGTTATCCTCCTATTACTAAAGCCTTTTTCAGGCTAACAGATTAACAATATAGCAGAATGGTGTGTTATCCTTGATTAAAATGTATAGAAAACTATCTTAAATTTTTGCCCGCTTCTTGCCACATTTTATAGTAAAAAGAAGGAGATAGCAAGCGGAGGTTGCTATCTCCTG
>CAYREW010000080.1:0-1531 GCA_964423535.1 uncultured Candidatus Saccharibacteria bacterium | reverse complement strand
CCCCAAGCATAAACCCAAAACGTTATCCAACAAGCAAGTGGGTGAAAAAACCATGCTGGATCAGGTTGGAGAATAAAACCCTTCAAAGTTTGATACAACAAAGGAACTATAGTTAAGCAACTTAAAACAAAAAACAGTACAGACTTTTGCAAATTAAGACCCACAGATTGGGGAAGCTTTCTGCGTCCTGTTTTTTTATTGTGCAAATAATCACTTATTCGCCTATTCTGTTTTCTATAAAACTTAGCAATAGAGCTTCCGCAGTACAGATGCGCAATCCCAATCTTTACCTTTGCAAAAACCACCTCTCCAAATTTCCGGGTTGCCTGCGGCAAAATATCAACATCAAAAAAATAGTCTCCAATATTCAGCTTTTCTAAAAAAGAGCGGCGGTAGATAGTACCGTTTGCACCAAAGGTAGGTAGTACACGGTGACCAAACTTTAAACGCAGCCAACTGTCTCTATCTTCCCGGTTTAAATCCATAGTAGTCCATGTACCACTAAGTACATTTTGGCGGTCATACGTGCCTAAAAAATAACAAAGAGGATCATTCATGCCCATCATTGCGCAGTAGCGGTCAATAAACCCGTCTTCTTTTCGGTAAGTAAATGCCCACGGCTCTGAACCAACAACTTCGCTGTCTCTAAAAGGTTCTACCATTCTCTCAAACCAATCCGAACTTGGTAAAATATTGTCGGAATCAATAAGAGCAACAAAATCTCCAGTAGATTTTTTAATACCCACAGATTTACCTGCTTCTCCGGTTTTTAATTCATTTTTGTAAACTCTTGCTCCATATTTCTCAGCTATCTCCACAGTCTTGTCTGTAGAACCGCCGTCTGCAATTATTATTTCAACTTTTTCCTGCGGATAGTTTTGTTCTTTAATTGACCCAAGACATTGTTCTAACACAGAAGCAGAGTTAAGCGTTGGGATAACAACAGATATAGAGGGCTGCGGATCAGGTTCCATACTTAATATAATATCACGGCACAGAGCTAGACAATCATATTAGTATAAATATTGTAAAAATCAGCACTGCATTTGTCCACTGTAAAATTGTTAATAATAGTTTCCCTTGCTTTTACACTTATGCTGTTTTTTAATTCTGTATCCTCAAGAAGTATATTAATTTTCTTAGCTAAATCATCTGCATTGCCGGATTCGAAAAGCAAACAATTTTCCCCGTCCTTAACCAGCCCGGCTCCTTTATAAATATCGGAAACTATGCAGGGCTTTGCAGCAGCCATTGCTTCTAATAAAGTAAGCGGCTGCCCCAACGTACCGTGACGTGATGTGGCAGGAAGAACAAAAATATCCGTATTTTTCATTAAATCAGGAATATTTTGTCGTCCTGTGGGAATACTTACTTTATCCTGATAAGGAGCTAGCATTTTTTTTAGCTTTGTAAAATTATCCTTAAAATTCGGATCGCGGGGATCTTTTCCATAAGTTGCAAAGACAAATTCAGTCTTTTTGTTTTTCTTTAAAACAAAAGAAACCGCTTTTGCCAAAATTTGTGCACCTTT
>CAYREW010000079.1:0-1536 GCA_964423535.1 uncultured Candidatus Saccharibacteria bacterium | reverse complement strand
CTTCCCCGCTGGGTTTTGATCAGTCTAATTATGTTTATGTTTTAGTAAGGGATTGATAATTTAAAGATGATAGGTATAAAAACAAGGTAGTTATTAGAATTTTTTGTTAGCGGCCTTGTTCCGCTGTAGTATTATTGAACCCTACCTTGACTCCTATGCTCAGCATGCTTATCCTCTAACTACACAATCGTGGCTGAGTTTTTTTAGACAGGTTGAAACAGATCTTTTGCTGGTAAAGCACTTTAGGTCTGGATCAAATTTAAAAAATATCCGTCCCGGTCCCGATATTTGGATTTATAAAGTCGCGGATAAGCAGTTTTAATGCAATTTTTTAGTGGCTACAAAGATGATTATGAATTTTTTCCGAAATAATAGAACAGTTAGAAAAATTTTAAAAATTGCTCCTCTGCTTTTTTTATTAATGTTTGCTGCTGTTGTTTTTAAATCATCACTTCGGCTAAATTATTTCCGCTACAACACTTTTAACTCCAACAAATTTGATTTGGGAAATATGGCTCAAGTTGTTTGGAATACCGCACAGGGTCGGTTTTTTCAGTTTACTGATGTGTTTGGTGAAAACATCTCGAGATTGTCGTATCACGCAGACTTGTTGATGGTTTTTTTTGCTCCCTTGTTTTGGGTACACTCGGATCCTTCGGTCCTTCTTTTTGCGCAGAACTTACTGCTGGTTAGCAGTGTATTCCCTTTGTATTTCTTGGTAAAAGAAAAGTTGCAATCGAATTGGCTTGCCTTAATTTGGGGGGTAGCTTTTCTTCTTTACCCCGCTTTTGGATATTTATTACTTTCCGATTTTCATGCAGTCGCTTTAGTTGTACCTCTTTTTATTTTTGCATTTTTCTTTTTAGATAAAGATAAATTAATACCTTTTTGGGTTTGTGTTTTGCTTGCTCTTTTAGCTAAGGAGGAAATCTCCTTGATAATTTTTATGCTGGGAATTTACATTGCGATTTTTTGTAGAAGGGTCAAACTAGGGGCAGCTGTTTCTACGGTGGGTTTTGTTTGGGTTGTTTTGTTATTCTTTTTTGTGTTTCCTTATTTTGGCAATTTGCGTGCTCAAAGCCAAACTAAATTTTTAGAGATTTTGCAGGCAGGTGACTTTTTCAGCAGGGCAGGTATTGCGCAAAATCATTTTTTAACGCGGTATTCTTATTTTGGTAATAGTTATTTTAGTATTATTAGAAATATTTTTTTTAAACCATTAAGGACGCTTAGGTATGTGTTTAGCTTGGATAATCGGATATTCCTTTTTAAATTATTCGCCCCTGCAGGCTTTCTCAGTTTTTTAAGTCCCGCTGTTTTATCAGTGTCCCTGCCTGAGTTTGCTGTTAATCTTTTAAGTAACAGCTCATCGATGAAGACAATTAAATTCCAATATACAGCTTCAATAATTCCATTTGTTTTTCTTTCCGCCCTCTACGGTGTAGATTGGTTGCGCACCCGTTGTCGGTCTATTTCCACTGAGGCAACCACAAGGGTTGCAACTACATTGCTTTCCCTGTTTATGCTTTTTTCCTG
>CAYREW010000078.1:0-1571 GCA_964423535.1 uncultured Candidatus Saccharibacteria bacterium | reverse complement strand
CGTCTACAACTTTGTCATAAACACAATGCGCCCGCATATCAATTATGACAAACTTTTTATACCTAAATTGAAATTATCTGCTAGTAAAAATAAGCGGGTGTGCAGGCTTTAGGGTTTTACATTATTGGTTGTTACATTATTGCTTCCTGTTGTATAATTAATTTTATAGCATGTTTACGTTTCCATTATTTAAAAACCGCTGCTATTTTATTCCTCTTATTATTTTTTCTTTTGCAATTGTAGCTCTGCCTGTTTTTGCCGAGGTTGGTGTTGGTGTGGGTATTGGAAAGATTAACCTTGGTACTACTTTGGAACCGGGAGGTGTTTATCCTCTGCCGCAGATTCCGGTTGTTAATGACGGTACGGAAGTGGGCGAATTCGGTATCCGTGCGGAGGGTGTTAACGGTCCGGTGGCATTAAAAAAGGACCAGGTTGCCGGCTGGTTTAACTTTTCCCCGGCAAGTTTTAATCTCGATCCTAAGAGTTCTGTCCAGGTAACACCGACTTTGTCGCTTCCTCTTTCCGTTCCGCAGGGGGAGTATTTAGTTTATTTGGAAGCTTATCCTGTTTTGGAGCGGACGGAGGCGAATGTACAGATTATGCCGGCGGCAGCCACAAAACTGTATTTCGGTGTCAATTCCGGTTCAGTGCTCGGCGCTGTCCGCAACCGTGTTTTAACCTGGATACTGTACCGCAGTGAATTGTATTTGATTTTTGCCGCTCTGTTGCTTTTGGAGGCGGGGTTGATTTTGAAGAGAAATTTTGAGGTAAAGATACGACCGCGGAGTGATCAGTCTCAGACGGATGACCAGGAAGAGTCGAGGTATAAGTTTGGGTAGTAGATTGCACCCGCACTAAAAATAGGCTACTATTAACACAGTTGTGTTATCTTCAACTGCCATTTCTTTAATCAATATTTTTTTTGGAGCTTTGCGCACTGTAATTTATGCTCTGCTTGTTTATTTTTCTCTTCAACTGGTTGGCGGTACGCCTCTAAAGAATTATTTTAAAACTACCCGCGCTAGAAAATTTTACTTGCTGTTTGGAGCATTAGCGCTTGCCGGTGCTGTGTTTGCTCCTGTTAACTATATTTTTGATTTATTAATTTCTTTTCCTTTTGATTTTTCCAGCGGCTGGATTCCGGCGCTGGTTAAGTTTGCGCAGGGTTTGCTGTTTTTGGGGATTGTGCTCTTTATCGGTTTAAAGGGTGTTAAAGGTGTAAAAGATGTAAATGAACAAGATGATGCAGACAAGCAGGCGGTTCGTAGTAAGAGAGCTTACCGGGCGTGGCTTGTGCCTGTAGTAGCAATTTTAGTAATTGCTGCTTTGTCAGGAGGAGCTTACCTTGTGCTTAAACATCAGGGTTATATTATCCGTTTCCAAATCTTTAAGCCGGATATACTTACTTATGTAAATAAAGATCCGCAGTTTTCTTTTTACTATTCTTCCCGCTTTGATATTGATAAAGATGAAAAACAGCGTTTTGGCAAAGACTACTTGGTAGGTATTAAACTGCCTTCCGACCCGCGCGTCGGTTGTGATGTCCGTTCAGTAAAAGGGAAAATTAATTT
>CAYREW010000077.1:0-1574 GCA_964423535.1 uncultured Candidatus Saccharibacteria bacterium | reverse complement strand
CCTACCGGCGGCGGGCCTGTTTCTGAACCGTTGATAAGAAAATTCGGCGGTGAGTTGACTAATTCATGGAGACACCGCACCGCAGCCCGGATTCCTATTAGCCAGCTGTCTGAATTTGCGGAAGCGTTACCTGATGGGTACTTTGTTGAACCGGCATATCCCCCTCGTTTAGACTCCAGTGATTAATGGTAAACTGAATATAATGAAAAACCGGCTATTAAAATTAAGCACAATTTTCTTTCTACTTTTTGTTTTGTCCGCAGTACTAGCCCAATCAGCCAATGCCGTTGCCTGGCCGCCGTACGTTTACTGCACCCAAATGGGTTACGAAACGGAAACAACCAATGAGGGAAGATTTTGCATTTTCCCTGACGAAAAGAAATGTGAAATGGAAGCTTTTTATGAAGGAGAGTGCGGAGAGGATTATGTAAAAGAACTAGAATGCGCGGCTGAAGGGGAAAGCAAACTTCCCGGCAGAGAATGTTGCCCCGGTTTGGTTCCAAAACAAGATGTACGTATGAAAAGCGATGGGTCGTGTGCCATTTTGGAAACCTGGGGGGTATGTTTGCCCTGCGGAAACGGTGCTTGTGACCAATCGGAAAATATTTGTAACTGTCCTGAAGACTGCAAAACCCAGTCCTTACCCCAAAAAATCAATCAACAATTAAATACCCTAAGTAAAAACACAATCCCTATCAACAATAGTGTCAAAAACCAGTTTTACATTTTCGGCACTATTATAGGTACTTTAACTGTCATTTTAGTTATATTAATAAAGAAAAGTATCAAGTAATTGTAGATACACACAGGCAAGCTGGATGGTATTCTTTTACTAGTTAAAGCTTATGAAGACAAAAATATTTTTAATAATCACAACCATTTTTCTACTTGCTGTCAGTTCTTTTTTTATATATCAAAATCTCCAGTATCAACCAGCGTCTTTCGGCAATAATCCGATTTTTCCTTCCCCTGGTGGAAGCAGCTTGCCCAACCTTGGGCCAACCCAAAACAAGTTGCAGGGTACCTGGAAGCTAACTTCTTTTAAAGACCTACCCAGCGGCAAGGTGGAAACACAGCCGGAACCAGGCCCGAATATACCAAAACAAGGTGTTGAAATCATTTTTGAAGGAACAAAAAGCGAGGGAAGCATAACCGGCCATACAGTTACAAATACAATAAGTGGTGAATATAAAATTCTTGGCTCAAACCGTATTGATATAAGTGTTGGTGGAACAGAAGCCTATGAAACAGACTGGGGAGCTAAGTTTCGAACTGCAATTAATAACGTAAGTAGCTATGAAGTGGATGGAAGTTATTTATTTCTTTATTACAACAACAGTCAAAAAGTAATGGAGTTTGCTGAAAATACTGAGACAAACAAAACTTCGTCTTTAAATCAAGAACCCCCAAAAAATAAAACTGATTGTCTCCAAGCCGGGGGTAAATGGCAATTAACAACTAAACCCGGCAATGCACACTTTTGCAACCTACCAACTACGGATGGCGGTAAAAAATGCACTGATTCCTCTCAATGCCAAAGCTATTGTCAGGCACCGGAAAATGCTGTAACCGGA
>CAYREW010000076.1:0-1764 GCA_964423535.1 uncultured Candidatus Saccharibacteria bacterium | reverse complement strand
TGGAAAAGTATTGTAATGTACTAAAAAAATAACGGGAAGTTATCCATTTCTGGAACAACTTCCCGTTGAAGATCTACACCCACCATACTCTAAGTACATTGCCGCTCGGGTGTTCCACAATAACGTATTTGGTCTCCGGTTCAAACCTATCGGACGGGGATTCGTGAACTTTGCACTTGGGAAAGAGATACCCCCAGGCAAAAACATCTACGGTCCCGTCTTTATTTACTTCAATATCGTCTTTTTCGGCCTCTACCCATTTCGGTCGTTTCTCTGTATACCGCGCTTCCTCAACAGGTTTCATCGGGTAGCTCTCCTTTTTTTGGCGGCTTTTGAGATGGCCCCGCTGCGGCAAGGTGGTGCCCTTCAACCGCGCCCGGACCTTTCCACCACCTAAAAAAGGCGCCTGCTTTCCTGTAGAGATAAGAATCAACAGGGACATCCTTTGCCATCATGGGTGTGTGGCAAAAGTTTTCTTCTCTTAGCGATATTTCCAGCCCGCCGCCGCTGTCTCTTCTGGAGTAGAGGATGTATTCTCCGAAGTTCTCGAAGGTTATTAAGTTGGAAAAGTAGTCCTCAGCTGCCTTCCTTGCTTCTTCTATCTCCTCGCAAAAACCAATTTTGTCTAGAGATAGGCTGCTGGAAAAACTTGGACTCCAGCGCACTTCGTAACCTCTACCATCTTTGAACCAGGCTATCTCATGCTCGAAAATCTCAATCAGTCCTCCGTCTTCTGTAAGGTATCGCTCTACAACCTCTGGCATATTTGCCTCCTGTGCGACTTTTATATAAGTAACCTTCTTACTGTTGAAAGGTGCAAAAGCACGGTTACTCCGTTGGAGTGGAGGAGCACTTCTGTTACAGTTCCTCTTGTTTCAAACCTTTTTTCTCCTTTTCCCCTTTATTTCACTAACACCTATTCTAAGACACATCCACACCCAAAGCAAATTTATAAGTTACTGTTAAGCTGTTCTTGTTTAATCCTGCGCCAATTTTTATAATCAATTTGTATTTAAATGAAAGTGGAAAATAATGGTTAATTATAGGTAGGGAAGCAGGCGGACTTATAGATGGGTTTTTAGTTTTTGGTATTTGTTAAGCAATGTGTACGGGTTATTTAGCAGCGCAAAAAAAGAATCCCGCTGCGATGACTTGTTAGTTCATCGAAGCGGGGTCTGTGCGGTTACCGATCTGCTACTCCTTGGAAGTTTGGTTTAACTATGCTAGAAAGCCCAGATTTCTGTTTGCACATTTTCCACTCTTTCAATTAAACTTGCAAGGCTTTCTTGAATAACGTTTAGGACGTGCTTTTTCTCTATTAATACTGTAACCGACTCCATTGGTTCGCAATCTGTACCAAGAGACCAGTAGATTTCGCTCAACGGTTGTTCCTGCGAGTGTATAACTCTTAGCTTATTTAAATTCACCCCGTCGGCTAAACGGTACAGATCTCTTCCCAGTGGTCTTGTAAAGACGATTTTTTGCCACTTGCCCAGCTGTATTTCACACATTAACAATACTCCTTATTTTTTGGTTTATTGATAAAATGGAGATGGATTCTTACCTTAAATGATTATATAAAAAAGGGACGCGATCAGCAAATTTATAGGATTGGAGATCGTAAACAACTTTCGGAGTAGCGGCGGTTAGGCCGCGTTTTGAGTGTGGTGGCTAGTTTGCAATTTTAATTTTCCTGCTGTCCGGCAATGTTTATTTTTTGAGACTTGTTCCATTCCTCGGCTTCTTTAATAATCTTTCGCATGT
>CAYREW010000075.1:0-1901 GCA_964423535.1 uncultured Candidatus Saccharibacteria bacterium | reverse complement strand
TGATCAGGTACAGAACGGAACTTAGTCCGTTCAACAGGACCAAACATTTCCTCAATTACTGCAATTTGCTTATCAGACATTCTCTGAACTTGCACCGCCATATCTTCCTCCTCCGCAACCTAAAAACATCGTAAAGTCCTATATTATTATACATTATAAAATACTCCGTGCCAACCAAACACCCGCAAGTAGTGCTTTTTTTGTGTTAGAGTAATAACAAATTCTACTCACAAATATGCGAAAGAAGCGAAAAGCACGCAGGTCAACTAGGTTAAAGGATTGGGACTATTCGAGTCCCGGTCGCTATTTTGTGACAATTTGTATACAGAGGCATCGATTAATGTTGGGACAAATAGGAACGCTGCTGGTGGAGACGGATTCCGACAGACGCGTAGGGGTCGCCCCATGTGGCGACCCGCGAGATGGAGAACCAAACCATCCGCAAATGATATTAAACGAAGCAGGAGAAATGGTTGAAAAGTGGTGGTTAAAATTACCGGAACGGTTTAAACATGTTTCGTTGGACAAATACCAAATAATGCCTAATCATTTACACGGAATAATAATCATAAGGTCGGATTCAGGGCGGTCACATGGGACCGCCCCTACGCGGAGGGAATTGTTAGGTGACCTTATCCGTTGGTTCAAAACAATGACGACTGATGAATATATTCGCAATGTAAAAAACAACGGTTGGCCGCGGTTTGAAAAACGCTTGTGGCAGCGCAACTACTACGAACATATAATTAGAAACGAAAAAGACCTGATGGAAAAAAAGTACAACCAATTAATGTGTTCTTAATGAATGAAGCACACCCCGCTCCTAGTATAAAAGAGAGCAACGCAGATATTATTATCCCCCTGCTTTGGGGCGAAAGTATTACTATAGAAAACTGAGCAATAGATTTACGAAGGAGTGGCTTAGAACCCGGGTCTTCCTGCGGGATATTTTTTTTGCGTGCTATACTGTGTATAGAATAATGAAAAATCTCTTTTACTTTTGGGTAGGAATAATTGCCACATTTGCGTACCGCGTAATCATTGTCCTTAACTTCTTCAATCCTCTGTGGGTCAAAGTTGCCTGGTACACGGGAACAGTCGGGTTCATTATTTATTTTTTGCATGAATATATCCAAGAGCGGAAAGAAGCGCAGTTAGTAAAAAAGCACAACCTTGTTGATTTAGTTGAAACATCTTGCGGCGAGGGCGAAGATACAAAAGCTTTGAAAAACCTGGTCAAAAGCGCGGGTGCTTCAAAATCACACTGGAATGCGGTATTTATTTTTGCCTTGTCCGTAATTGCGTTAATAGTGGGTATTATACTTGACTGCTTGCAGTTTTGTCCTTCTTAATAGCAACAACCCCTTAGTTCAAGTGGTCAATTTGTCCCTCAAAATATGCAGTAAAATACACTAATCTTAACTGCCTGCGCCAACGCCACAATTCTCCAATTAATCTATAAAACCTCTCAAAACTAATTTTGCAAACACACTACAGCCGGCGTTTGGATTTACCGGCAATTTTTAAGCTTTGGCAATCTTTTGTTCCCAAGTGAAAAGTTCACCGAGAGATTTACCAAAGTGAATTCTGCGAATGACGCGCGAGAGCAGGGGAGCAAGGGTTAAAAATTCCATTTTTTCTATCCGCTTTTCCTCGGGAATAGGAACCGTGTCCAAAAGCAAAACTTTACTTGCCGGACATTTTTCAAGCCTTTCCGTTGCAGGACCGGAAAGTAAAGCATGCGTGGCGCAAAGAATTATTTCTTTCGCCCCCTTTTCTGCCAGTGCCTGTGCCGCTCCAGTAATTGTGCCCCCGGTATCAATAATGTCGTCATTAACAACAGCAGTCTTACCTTCCACATCACCGATTACCCGTACCACCTCCGCTTTGTTATGCGAAGG
>CAYREW010000074.1:0-1928 GCA_964423535.1 uncultured Candidatus Saccharibacteria bacterium | reverse complement strand
ACTGCCTTCTTTACCTGCGCTATCTTCCGCACGCACAGTAATTTTATGCTCACCCACCATATCATTGGACAAATGGAACGTCTTAGAGTAGGGGATTGAGGTTACAGCATCACCAACAGGTGTTTCATCCAGCAAAAACTGTACTTTTGTTACAGTATAAGGAGTAGAAACATCCACTTCCACTTCAAAATCCAACCCAACTACTTGTTCATTTTCCGGATTCTTAAATTCCACAACCGGCTCGCCGTCTTCCACATGTTCACCAGAACTGTCAAAATAAGCGGTTGATTCTTCTTCCGGAGGATGGTATTCCTCTCCTTCCTGCGCTGCTACCCATTCATCAACAGCATCCTGCCATTCAGACTTCTGAGCAGTGAAAATTAAATAATTTTCCTCTGTTGTTTTTTCAGCTTCCTTGCACGCTTCGGAAGCAAGCTTGCCGTCAACTGTACAAATTTCCATCCTTCTATGAACCGAGCACTCGCCGGTAGGCTCAGTACCGCGGATAAAATACTCCCACTTGGAAGGGAAATTTTCGTGCGCAGGAGCACCGGAAAGACTGCAAATTTCCATTTGCATAATTGAATCCGGTTTTGGAAACTCCTCGTCCGCAGTATCCGCTATCCACATATCCATAACTTTATGCCAAATTGGTCCTGCAGCAACAGAACCGGGTGCATCAACCATCTCTGCATTATCATTATTGCCAGCCCAAACACCGATAGTAACAGAGGGGGTAAATCCAATTGTCCACGCGTCAAGGTAATCATTGGTTGTTCCTGTTTTTGCAGCAACAGTGCGATTGGGAAACTCCAACCAGTTTCTGTACCCGAACGCAGGCCGGCGTGCAGCATCATCAGATAAAATATCGGAAATTAAAAAAGATATACCTTCTGATAAAACGCGGCGTCCTTTTGTCGGCCTGTATTTCTCCAAAACCTTACCGTTAGCATCTTTCACTTCCAAAACTGCAACAGGCTTGTGCCACAAACCCTGATTAGCAAACACAGAAAAGGCGTTAGCCATATCCAAAAGCTTAACCTCGCCACCGCCCAGTGTTAAAGAAAGACCGTAGCGTTCAGGATTATTCAATGTAGTAATACCCATATCGTGAGCTGTATCCAGCATTGACTGAATACCAATCAGACTTAAAACTTTTACTGCAGGCACATTGTAGGAATTAGCCAACGCATCACGGAATAAGACAGGCCCGTGGAAAGTATTATCGTAGTTTTTAGGAATATAAGGAGGCTGACCCTGACCGCCGGGGAATTCCGTCCGCACATCCATAACCAGGCTTGCTGCTGTATACCCTTTATTAAATGCGGCAGCGTAAGTAATAGGTTTAATTGAAGAACCGGGCTGGCGCGGCTGGACAGTAACATTAACATTACCGTCATTTTCCAAATCAAAATAATTGCGCGACCCAACCATAGAAAGAATCTCGCCACTACGGGGGTCCATTGCTACTAAAGCAGCATTACCGACATTTTTATTTGCTAAACGCTCAACTTCCTGAGCCAGAATTTCCTGTACCTGTTTATGCTTCCCGTAATCCAGCGTAGTTGTAACCTGCAAACCGCTGTTTTCAACCAGCTGTTCACCGTAGCGTTCTGTCAAAATATTACGCACATACATAACAAAATGCGGTGCTTTAATATCTGTACCCGGCTGTACATACTGCAAATCGTAACTCAAAGCTTGCTGGTACACTTCATTAGAAATGTATTCTCTTTCACCATTCCTGTTTGTCCAGCCTCTTTCATGCATTAGCTTTAAAACTTGCTCCTGGCGGCCTTTGGCAGCCTCCGGATGCGCACCAAAAGGTGAGTAAGCAGTAGGTCTTTGGGGAAGTCCTGCTAAAAGAGCTGCCTCAGCTAAATCAAGTTCCTTTGCTTTTTTTCCAAAGTACATCTGAGCAGCAGCCT
>CAYREW010000073.1:0-1987 GCA_964423535.1 uncultured Candidatus Saccharibacteria bacterium | reverse complement strand
TCAGCTAAATCAAGTTCCTTTGCTTTTTTTCCAAAGTACATCTGAGCAGCAGCCTCAATACCCCAAGCCTGACCGCCGTAAGGGACATTGTTTAAATACATTTGCAAAATTTCATCCTTGCTGTATCTACGCTCCGCCTGCAAAGCAAGAATCAACTCCTTAATCTTACGCGTGTAAGAACGTTCTGCCCCAACCAATGCGTTTTTCATCAGCTGTTGGGTAATTGTGGAACCTCCGCCGCGGATACGGCGGTATATAACCATGCGGTAAGCTGAGCGGACAATACCGGGAATATCAAAGCCTTTATGGCGGTAGAACTCCGCATCTTCAACAGCAAGCGCAGCATTTTTAACATGGTCCGGTAAATCTTCCAGCTGAACCAGCGTCCTGTTCTGCTCACCGTGAACATCGTAAAGAAGCTCACCATTACGGTCAAAAATCTTAGTTGAGAGTTCCCAGTTAGTCGGTGCCAGCTTATCCGGAGAAGGAAGGTCTTTGGAATAATATGCAAAAGCAGCTATACCTACTAAAGAACTACCAACAATTGCAACAAGAAAAAAGGAAACTAGAACAGTAGCAGCAACAAGAATTCTACGCCGCGCTTTTCCTTTGGAAGTACGGCGTGTTTTCCTAACTCTGCTGGATCTGCGGGAACCCCGGTAATCGAAAAACATAGCGCCATCTATTTTAACATAGAGATAATCTTGCCAAAAGCAGGCTTCACACTCTATACTTTAACCATGGATGCAATTGAAGAAGTACTTACCAGAGGAGTGGAAAAAATCTACCCCTCCAAGCAAGAGCTGGAAAAAGTTCTGCGTTCCGGTAATAAAATATCTCTATACAACGGCATTGATCCGACAGGGGACAGCCTCCACCTGGGCCACCTTGTCCAACTGCAAAAACTGCGCCGGTTTCAAAAACTCGGTCACAAAGTAATTTTACTGATTGGCGATTTTACAGCACAAATTGGCGATCCTACAGGAAAATTCTCCTCACGCAAATCCTTAAGCCGCAAAGAAGTGCTGAAAAATGCAAAAAATTACAAACAGCAAGCAAGTGCAATTCTTAACTTTGCGGGGGATAATCCAGCAGAACTTAAATACAACAGCAAATGGCTGGGAGAAATGGGTCTGCGTAAAGTTCTGGAATTGATGTCCCACATAACTCATCAACAATTAATTCAGCGCGATATGTTTCAGAAACGGATTGAGGAAGATAATCCCATCTTTATGCACGAACTTGTTTACCCAATACTGCAAGGATACGATTCCGTTGCTATGGAAATTGATTTGGAAATTGGCGGCTCAGACCAGACTTTTAATATGCTGGTTGGTAGAAAATTGGCAAAGGAATATTTAAATAAGGAAAAGTTTGTCCTTACTACCGAGCTGATCACAGACTGCAGTGGTAAAAAGCTGGGGCAGAGCGAAGGAAATGCAATAAACCTGAATGACAAACCGGAAGAAATGTACGGTAAAGTAATGAATTTTGCCGACGAAGTAGTAAAACCCGTCTTCCAAATGTGTACAGCTTTGCCAATGGAAAAAATCAATAAAATAACAGCAAAACACCCAATGGAAGCAAAAAAACAACTGGCAAAAGAGCTTGTTAAACAGTTTCACGGAACAGCAGCAGGGGAGAAAGGGGAACAGCACTTTAAAAAAACAATCCAGAAAGGGGAAGCGCCGCAAGAGATACCGGAAATAACAGTAAAAGAAGACAAACTACCGCTGTTGGATTTGGTGGATAAAAGCGGGTTGGCGGAAAGCAGGTCGCAAGCAAAACGCTTAATCAGACAAGGCGGTGTGGAAATTGATGGAGAAAAAATAAAAGATGTAAATAAAGAAATTGCTGTGGAAAAGGGGATGGTTGTCAGGGTGGGGAAGAGGAGGTATGTTGGGGTTAGTAGATAGTGGTCCATCCGCCTCTGGCGGATGGCCTAAGAAGAATTTACTGCGTAAATTCTTCACGTCCTTTTTTGCAC
>CAYREW010000072.1:0-2036 GCA_964423535.1 uncultured Candidatus Saccharibacteria bacterium | reverse complement strand
ACTATCCAATTTACAATACACTATAGTATAATATAATAAGGCGATGGTTTGGTACGGTGTTTTTTGTAAGGAGGTTGCAAATGTTTGGCAATCCAGATGCGAATTTACGACTTGTTGAGCTTTTTGATGATGTTGAGAATGGGAAGGAACTCTTGCCTGAGGAGTTGGCAGATGTAATGAGGTTGGTTGCGGCAGATCCAGTACTAAGTTCGGAAATTGTTTGCAAGGAATGTGTTGTTGAAGGTGTTGATGAGCCGCGACCAGTGGTTGCTGAGTTGCCTTTTTGTGTGGCGCATGTATTAAGATTTTTTGCTTTTGCTCCCAGTCATAGTGTAACGCAGATTTTGGAGGATTAGAGAAATGGATCAAGCACTGCGCGTAGCTGCTCTTTTAAGAAAGAGAGCTTACTGCGCTTTGGCGACGAGGAAGTGACTGTTTGACCTCAATTTGTAGTTTATAATTGCAAGTTGGGGTCTATTTTATGCAAAAAAAAGAAGGGGCAGACCAGGCTGGATATACCAGTGGTTGCCCCTATTATAAACTTACTCTACTCTGTCCCAGTGAGTAGTGAAACAATTTTATTTTTCTCCGGAGGTCGCGCTACCGCTTCCTGGGGGGTTTCTTGCCCAGGCCGGTGTGCGCCTCCTGCGGTTTCCGCTTTGGGACCAATAACAGTTTCTATCTCAGCAGCCGGGTTGTCATCTTTCTTCTGCTGAAAAGAAAACCTTGTGGCATAAGCAAAGCCTTTTGGGGCTCCGCTTACCTGTTATCCGCACCAACGTCCTTTTGCCCAGTGTTTGCAGTTTCCTTCTGTAGGCAACTGCTCTTGGACAAGAACGCCACCCCGGTGTTTCTAACTCGAGCGAGTTGCTTCCGCTCCTGGGTGTGGGTCAATACTTCAACCTGAGCGCTATATTAACAGCTTATAATAATTTTGTCAAGTTTCGGTTGTTATTTAATATGTACTAGCGCACTTTAGTGCGCGCTTCTTTTTTAAATACGGAAGTTTGACTTGCCGCATCGCGGATTGAAATCCGCTACTACATTTTAGATACAATGTTATTGTGTAGATGAGGTTTCAAATATCTTGCGGATAATTTCTTCCAACCGTGGCTCGTCAATGTTTAAGTCATCAACAGGAAACTGCTCTAAAAGCTGGGCTGCTTTTTCCGCAGCCTGGTGGCGTTGTACCTGGATAACTGCTTTTGGAGATTCAAATTCAACAACTTTGCCAATCTGCTTTAGCTTATCCCGGTTAACTCCGTTTTCAAAAGTTACTTCCAGAATTTTGTAGGGTGCGTGTTCCTGAATTAAATGGTCCACATCGCCGTCAAAAGCCAGTTTGCCTTTATTAATCATAATTACCCGTTGGCAGAGATTTTTAACATCTTCCATGTAGTGGCTGGTGAGAATGATTGTTGCGTTGTGGCGTTTGTTGTATTCGCGGATAAAATCGCGGATATTTTTTTGCATTACAACATCAAGGCCGATTGTTGGTTCATCGAGGAACAAAACTTTGGGCTGGTGCAGCAGTGATGCAATTAATTCACATTTCATTCTCTGTCCAAGCGACAGTTTGCGGACCTGGACATCAAGTATTTCCCGGACATCAAGAAGCTCAATCAGCTCTTCCAGTCTTTGTTTGTATTCTTTTTCCGCTACTTCGTAAATTTCTTTATTAAGATGGAAAGTTTCCTGCGCCGGCAAATCCCACCACAGCTGGTTTTTCTGACCCATTACAAACGCAATCTGCTTTTTAAAATCATTTTTTCTATTTTGCGGATTGTATCCGAGGACGGAAATTTGCCCTTCCGTAGGGTAGAGAAGTCCGGTCAAGCATTTTAGTGTTGTAGTTTTCCCAGCTCCGTTAGGACCAATAAACCCGACCAGCTCCCCCTCGCTGATGGAAAAGGAAATATCGTCAACAGCTTTAACCTCATCGTACTTTCTTTTTACTAATGATTTAAGCGAACCCATCAGCCCGGGTTCTTTGTGGAAAACTTTGTAGTATTTTTTTAGATTTTTTACATCAATTG
>CAYREW010000071.1:0-2051 GCA_964423535.1 uncultured Candidatus Saccharibacteria bacterium | reverse complement strand
TACGTTAACAGCTGCATAATAACGCCGGGCAAGCCATTTTGTAAAAACAAATGACCTAGCCGGCTAGTTTACTTTTTTACTGATTCAATATTATCTGCAATCATCCACGCGCAGGCGTTGCCGAAACCTGTCTTGTCTATTTCAACAGGTTCAATTAGTTGCGGGTCTTTCAAAAAGACCAAAATACAGTATCGGCGCTTGGCACACCAGGAAACTGTTTCGACATCCGCATTCATTCCAATTTCGCAACCGTACTTTTTTAAAATTTCTTCAACTTTTTCCTCTGTTAAATCCGCAAATTGCAAAACCTTTGACACCTTTGCCTTTACAGTTACCGGCTCTCCGGAATCCTTAAAATAAATAATATCGCTGTCGGAAATACGGTCCCAAGGAGCAGACCGGTTTTTGTACCAGCGGGATTCAATTGTTTTTTCTCCGGAAACAATCTTGGGGAGCAATCTCCAGGATTTTTTCATAATTGCAATGTGGGTTCTGTGGGGTAGATCTAAATCCAATTTCATTTTTAATTAACAACCTCTACAATACCAGCCTCTGCTGCTTTATTAAAATCATTATCAAAAGTTGCAATTTTATTTATATTATTTTGCTGCATAGTAGATAAATGAAAAGCATCGCGCGGACGCAGTCTATACTTTTTCATCAGTTTAGGTATAGATCTTTGGTCTTCAATTGATAAAGAAGCGCCAATCACAGCAAGAGTCGGCAGTGCCAAAATACTATCCAAATGCTTCTGCAGAACATAGTAAATTTGTTCTTCTTTAGCATATTTTTGCCGAACAATTAGGAGAATAATATGTAAAAATTCGTCTAAAACAAGCGGAGAAATAACTAACCGGACATCCTCAGCAACAAGCTGTTTAATAATATTTTTTGCAGATTGATGCTGTTCCGCTTTCTCGTTTTTAAAGTAGATTAGAAGGTTGGAATCAAGGTAACATTTCATCATAGCGTTGATCGAGCAATTTATTTATTTTGCCGGAAGTTAAATCTCCCGACATTGAAGTACTCAATCCCCCCGATAATTGCTCCACCAAAGCTTCTTTATCCTCAACAGTAGAAACTTGCCCGGATTTATCACTATACTTGGGATTTTCCATCTTTCCGGGTACGCCTAAAACAAAAACAAGCGGCTTTCCCCTGCGCTTAACCAAAACACGCTCACCGCTGTAGGCAACCTTGTTTAACAGCTCAGAAAAATTGTTCCTTGCTTCAGTAGCAGATACAGTAATCATAATAATTTGATATTTGCACAATTTGTACAATTTGTCAAAAAAAAGGCCGGGTGAGTATTGTTCAACAAATGTTATGGCGGTAACATTTGCATTCCAATATCTCAACCCAGCCGCATGCTAACCTACTTAACTATCCAACCAGCGCGTTCAACAACCGCTTTACCTTCAACCATCTGAACACGGAAGACCGCAATATCCTCGTCTTTCCAGTCAAACAGGCGGTTGTCCAAAGCGTTCCTGCGAACAAAGACGAGTAGGGTCCCCGGTGTGTACCACGCAACATCCGAAGCGTAGGTGTAATCTGCCACCTCCGCGGACAGCTGCGAGAAAACGGGGTAACCGTTGTCCTTATCCACTGTAACTGTGTAGCTGTCGACAGCGTCCAATTCAATGCTGTCAACCTCCACCCACTCGTGAGCAGGCAGTTCGATCTCCTCCGTGTGCTGCAACCCCCAGCGGACAAAAGCCCGCCAATTTTCCGAACGGTCAACTGTCGCCTTGGTATCAGCAGCGAGGTACCCGGCACGGGCAAGAACAGCCTGAATACTATCATCAGACTGCTCATAAAGTCCGTCGCAAACCCCCCACATCTCAATGGGAAGTTCTTGCGGGCTCCAGACCGGCCTCGTCCTCTCAAACATGTTGCAAAAGTACCACGGGTCGAAGCGGCTCAGTGCCTCGATCTCCGCACCGTCGTAACCTGCAAACACGTTATCGCCCGGATAGACCTCAGCACTCCAGAGAACTACACCAGTTTCCGGATCAGATGAGGAAAGGTTGCCGCCCTCGGCAGGCACG
>CAYREW010000070.1:0-2161 GCA_964423535.1 uncultured Candidatus Saccharibacteria bacterium | reverse complement strand
GAGAATTTGCTGCGCAAATTCTCCACAACGCTAGAGAAGCTGGTCCATCCGCCTCTGGAGGAAAACACTAATTTAACAAATAACCAACCCGCAGTATGTTTGATTCGTTATAATTCGCCTTATTCGTGCTCTTCAACTCATTATCTCGTTTTTCTTCCTCTCCCCCAGTTCCTTTATCTGCGCGTCAACTTCTTTAGCAAGCTCGTCCACCTTGTCTAAATAACGAAACTCCTCGTCCTCGCTTATTAAGCTTTCTTCCTCATCACTTTTTATTTCTCTACGTACAGCATCCCGTATATTCCGCATCCTAATTCGAGCTTCTTCCACTTTTTCCCCTACCATACGTGTTAATTCCTTTCGCCTTTCTTCACTTAAAGGAGGCAAAGATACTCTAACAGCATTCTCGCTAACAGAAACACTGAAACGCTCCCTTTGCTCAGCAAGAGCTTTTTCAACAGCAGGTAAAACAGACTGGTCCCAGGGCTGGATTAGTAGCTGATTTGGTTCAGGCGCAGTCATAGTTGCTACTTCCTGTAAAGGCAAAATTGTACCTTCGTAAGCTTCCACTTTAATGCCTGAAACCATATCCGTAGTTGCCCTGCCCACTCTAATATTATTAAGTTCTTCTTTTAACCAACCAATCGGCTCTGATAAACGCGCTTTTACTTTAGACTGCTCCATTATAAATTTATAAACTACTCCCCTACTTCGTAACAAATAAACCTGCGGACTACAATGTTTTCCCCCAAAGAAGCAATTGCTTCCGCAAACAGTGTTTTTATTGTTTTGTTTGTATCTTTAATAAATTCCTGCTCCATCAGCTGGTCTGTGGACTCGGGCTGGGTAGCCGCAACCTGCATTGCTAAATCATAAGCTAAATTCTGAAAAGCTTCTGTACGAGCAACAAAGTCTGTTTCACAGCCCAATTCCAGCAAAACACCAAGTTTGTTATCGTTGTGTACATAAGCAGTAATTACTCCATCACCTGCTGTCCTACCTGACTTTTCTTTAGCCATTTTTAAACCTTTTTTAACAAGCTGCTTTTTAGCCTGCTTTAAATCACCTTCTGCTTCTTCAAGAGCTTTCCTGCAATCCATAACACCAGCGCTGGTTTCTTCGCGCAATTTTTTTATTTTGTCTAAATTAACTTCCATTTTCACCTCCAATTATAACTGCTTTTGCCAATGTTTTCATCAACAACCTTATTGCTCCGCGGGAATCATCATTACCAGGAATTGGGTAAGTTACGAGGTTGGGATCGAAATTGGAATCAACAACTGCAACAGTTTTCACACCTCCAGCATTCGCTTCTTCTACAGGTGTTTTTGATTTCCGCGCGCTGGCAAGAACTAAAACATCCGGTTTTTCTTCCATACCAACAAGCCCACCGTATAAACGGTCCAATTTTTCAATTTCTCTATCAATAAGCAATATTTCCTTTTTTGTTAAATCCTGGAAAAAGCCTTCTGAACGCTTTTTTCGCAAATCCGACAACTTTTCCCAATTTTTTCTCACTACTGAAAAATTTGTAAGCAAACCGCCAATCCAGCGGTCATTTATATAAAAAACACCTGCTTCCTCCGCTATTTCAGTAATTACATCACGGGACTGCCTTTTTGTACCTACAAAAAGAAACGTCGCGCCTTTGCGAGCCTGCTTGTTTAAAAACCGGGCCGCCTTTTCTAAATTAGCCTGTGTCTTTTCCAAATCAAAGATATCTAAACCTTTTTCTGTTGTAAAAATATATTTTTTAGAAGCGGGATGCCAGCGCCTGTGCTGGTGTCCAAAGTGCACACCTGCTTTAATCAGCTCTTCCACTGCAGGAATTTGTAATTTTTCCAAACTCTCAGAAGCTTCTGCTTGCTGTTCCGGCTCTTTTTTTTCTGAAATAAGTACAGCCAGTTCTTCTGCAGTTTTTTTACCAATGCCATCAATTTCCAAAAGGTCTTCTTTTGTCTTATTTTTTAGCTTATTCAAAGTATCAATACCAGCTTCTTTTAAAGCATTTTTTGCACGGGTGGAAATGTCTAAATCTGTAATCTTCTTCATAATAGCAAAAGAAATAGTAACATAAGGTCAGCAGGACAGCAAGCATTGCTAAAAAACTTCACATTCCAAAACACAAATGTTCCTGCCTTTCCGGCAGGTCACCGATGAGGCG
>CAYREW010000069.1:0-2208 GCA_964423535.1 uncultured Candidatus Saccharibacteria bacterium | reverse complement strand
GATTGGTGACTACGCGTGCCGACAGTGTGCGGAATTTGACATTACAAGACTGGGTTGATGATGAATTGCGTCATCCTGAACTATGTCATCCTGAACTTGATTCAGGATCTGATTCAGGATCTGATTCAGGATCTGATTCAGGATCTGGGAAGAGTGAGCCCCACTTTGATTCCGGGTCGGGGCCCGGAATGACAGAGAGAGGGCGGAATGAGTACCCCTCCCGTCATCCTGACGAAAGTCAGGATCCACGCCCTGCGGATTCCTTTTGCCTCCCGGATTCCGGCTCGGCGGCCGGAATGACAAAGAGTGAGGCAGGAATGATAAAAGAAGAGTTTGTGCAGAGGTCGGGGATTGTCCACCGGTTGGACAAAGAGACTTCGGGTTTAATTATTATTGCAAAAAATATACAAAGTTATGCATTTTTAAAACAGCAGTTTAAAAAAAGAAAAGTAAAAAAGAAATACCTGGCTTTGGTTTACGGTAAGTTTGAAAAAGATAAAGGAAAGGTTGATAAACCAATTGGAGTGAGTTTATTTAATGCTCAAAAAATGGCTGTACGCAGTGAAGGCAAGGAAGCGGTTACTTTTTGGAAAAAGCTGGCTGTTTTTGAAAATTTGCAGACTGCAGCATCGCAATTGCAGATTGATGATTATGGTATAAAATTAAATCGCGGAACAATGCGGAAGGCCGCTCCGCAAGCGGAGCGGACGCGGAACAATGCGGTTAGTTTGCTGGAGCTGCGTCCAATAACAGGGAGGACGCACCAGTTGAGGGTGCATTTGAAATCAATCCGCCACGCTGTTGTAGGTGATCCCGATTACAGCGGAAAAACAAGGTACCCGCGGGATAGGGATGTGTTTGGTAGAATGATGCTGCATGCCGGGGAAATCGGGTTTGTGCATCCGGGAAGTGAGGCGTGGGTTACCTATAGTTGTTAGGTTACAAATCCGAAATTCGAAATTCGAAGCTCCAAATAAGTTCGAAATTCTAAAACTATAACAACGCAGTTGGTTAAAACTTTGAGATATTGGAATTTAGGTTTTAGTATTTAACATTATATCTGCCTATGTCAAGAAAAAAAAGACGTCGCACCAGTTCGTGGAAAAGTTTACGCGCCAAGTTTAGAATGCGGAGAAAACTGCGTATATTTTTGCTTTCTTTAATTACTGTTTTTATTGCTGCTACTATTTTATCCTCATTTGCACTGCTTAATTTTTTTAAAGCTCCGCTTGCGGAAGCGCGCGGAGGTATTGGCAGAGAATTGAATTGGGATGGTGAACGCCACATTAACCTTGCTGTGGTTGTTTTAGAAGAGTTGAAGGATCCCCACTCGGAAATAGCCGGCCTGCGTGTGCTGTCAATAGAACCGGCGCAGAATAAAGTTTCTTCTGTTGAAATACCTGTTGACCAGGTTTTGGAACTGCCTTTGGGTTTTGGCGAGCGTTCTATTTCTGATGTGTATGCTTTGGGCAGTTCAGTAGCACCGGAAAGTAATATTTCTTTGGTTATAAAAACTTTGGGCCTGCATTTAGATATACCTGTTGACGGTTATTTATTGACTGATAAGTTGGGTGAGGAACTTTTGCTTGCCGATATGCCTCTTAGCCAGCAGTTGGAAAAGCGTTGGGAAAGAAGCTTTTATTTGCTTAGGAATTTAGGTTCTGTGCATAAGTATGTGCGTACAAATTTAAATTTTAAAGAATTGGCCCGTTTAGCCAACTTTTTTTGGAAAGTGCGCAACGATAGGACAGACCTTGCTGTCTGGACTGCGGAAGAAGGGTATTCGCAGACCGGTATTTTTTGTGAACAGCAGATTGAGGATGAAAACTTCCGGATAATGGTTTTGAACGGTACAATGCGGCGCGGTTTGGCAGGGCGTGTTTCCGAGGTTGTTGAATGTTTGTGCGGAAATGTTATTAAAGTTGGTAATGATCAAAACCAGCACCGTTTGCAAAGTGTGATTTTTTCTTCCAACCCGGACAGTTATACAGTCAAGCGGCTTGCCGGTGTTTTAGGTATTTCCGCTGTGCAGCTTCCTTCCAGCAATTACTATAAGCGCGGGGATATTGTTATTGTGTTGGGTGAGGATTATGGGAGGTAGATTACAATTACTAATTACTAATTACTAATTACTAATTACTAATGCCTTCTTATACTAATTACTAATTACTAATTACTAATTACTAATGCCTTCTTATACTAATTACT
>CAYREW010000068.1:0-2309 GCA_964423535.1 uncultured Candidatus Saccharibacteria bacterium | reverse complement strand
AGCAGCGAACCGGTGCCAAGTACTGTAGTTGCAACCCTTCCGCCAGAGGCGGACAAGTGTAGTTGCAACCCTTGTGGTTGCCCAAAAATAAGTAGTAACGGATTTTAATCTACAGCTTTTGTCCCCATCAATCGCCATTTACCATTTTCTTTAACCAAATAAACCCAGTAAGCCTCTGTTGTCCTGTCAGCAAACGTAAAACGCACCTTTAACTGCGCATATCCGTCACCCACCATTTCCGGATCGGAAATAACTTCTGTTGAAGAAACATTTACATACTGAGTTGCAAAAGCATCCAACACTGCTTGCTTACCAAAAATATCTTGAAGATCAGCACTTAATAAATTATAAAATCTTTCCCCGTCCGCCTCTGCAACTGCGTAGCATACTTCCTCCGCTTGATCAACAACAGCCTGTTCTTCCGCTGTGTAATTGCTATCGGCAGTGGCACTATCAACATCTGTACCATTAGAATCACCGGCATCAGATCCGCTGCTCTCATCAGCGTTGCCTCCGTTTTCATCCTTATCAGCAGAGTCTGTATTATCCGCGGAAATATCTGCATCGTCCAACTCTTCACGGCTAATAAAAGCAGCCTCCTGCAAAATTTTTCCAGACTCGTCATCAGCGCTGTCGGGTTGATCAAAATCGGAGGGCGGCTCAAAATTAAATATCTCACCGGACTCCTCCTCATCTTTAACCACAATCTCCACATCCTGCTCCGCTGTAACACCAGCAACCTCTTCTTCTTCCTGAGATTTAGAAACTTGAGCAAGACTGTGATTTAACCCTAAAAAAGCGCAGTCAATAAGAAAAAAAACAATGAGCAATGCTGTAATACCATTTTTAATACCAAAGAAATAATAATTGTCTTGATTCAAGAGGTTCCTTATTTTGTTTAACATAAATAAGGGCAGAACATTTATAGTATAGCAAATAAACAAGCGGATTTCTTACTCCACGCATTTCTAAACACCTAAAAACTGAGGAACTATGAAAAGAAAACAGATGGTAGAAGACCGAAGACAGAAAAGGAAGACAGAAATGGGAAAACGGAAGAACAAAAAATGAAGAACGGAAGAACTAAGGAACTGAGGAACGGAGGAGCTGAAGAACTGAGGAACTGAGGAACTAAAAAACCAATTGAACAGAAAAAGCAAGAGTCACAACATTGCAAATTGGAGGGGGCGATCGCCTATACCAATTTGCAATCAAATTGGAATCAAACAACTACAAAATAAATTAAAAATTAAATATAAAAAACGTGATAAAAACAGTAGGCGGCCGCCCTGCTATTTTATTAAATTTCCAACAGTCGTTGTTACTAAAGCATCTCCAGAGCATTTCTAAAACATATTTAGCAGCGCAGACTTTAACATAACTAACATACAACATTAAAATACAGACGCATTGTGTTTATAACAAGGTTGTTGTTCAGAGGAGCGGAGTTAGGATTAGAAAATAATTACGAGAGGTATAAAAAACAACAACATACCAATGATGAAGAGAAGGAACGGATTGGCGGTTTGGATATTGTACTTTTTTTGCAGGAATTTGATGGTTTTTTTGTAGATGAGGTAAGAAGCAAACAGCAGTAGAGGGGATAACAGTAAAATAAAATTGGCAGCGCAAATGAATCCAAAAGCAATTCCCTCCTCAATCACGTATCCTTTCATAAACTTTCCAATTACAACAGTACTTCCTAGTATAGCAGTGAAGAAAAGCAATCCGACACAGAGTGCTATAAGAGGTACTAAAACAATAAGAAACAGCGTGGTTAAATCCTTTTTAGAAATCATAATATTTCCACCTAAATTGTAATGTAATTCCGCAACTACAAGACAGGTAGTAGCAGAATTTATTCTGCGCCCAAGTTCAATTTGTTTACACATCGCGCAATGAATTGCGCTATTACCTTTCCATAAGAAGATCAATAACTTTATCTGACACTTGAGAGTTTTTTGGCAGATTCAAATGATTATACTTAAAAAACTCGTGCGGAGTCAGTAACTCAATCGATAACTGAATAGCATTTTCTACTCTATCAGTCATAAAAGCTAACTCAATAAACGGCTCGTCTAAGTACTCGTATTTTTCCAAGCCAGCAACAGGTACACCAACAGCACTGTTAGCTAACACCAGCCCATCTCCCAAACTTCCCACAACATTAAAAACCCTATAGAAGAAAAGATGAGCAGATACGGCTAAGCCGATATCCCCATAAACCGCCGCATACTCCACATCCTCATCCACACGGCTGTTCAGCTCCGCTAAATAAGGCGAGCCGGGGCGGAGCTGCTGCATTGCAG
>CAYREW010000067.1:0-2317 GCA_964423535.1 uncultured Candidatus Saccharibacteria bacterium | reverse complement strand
TTAGATTAGTAATCCGTAAATAAACCCGGTTAAGGTTGTTAAAACAGTAACCGAAACTGCGTAAACCAAAGTTTTTTTAGTACCGATTAGCTTTCTAATTACTAAAAGACCTTGCAGGGAAAGTACGGGGTCTGCCAACAAGTAGGCCATTAACGGACCTTTGTGCATCCCCAGCCTCATAAAATTCTCGGCAATTGGTACTTCAACCAAAGCCGGGAAATATGCTATTGCTCCAAACAAAACAGCAACAAAATTGGTCAAAATATTATTATTGCTGGCCAAAGATTGAAACTGCTTTTCAGGTATCAGTTGAGTAATTGCTGCAGCAAAAAACACACCGACTAGAAGCAGGGGGATAATCTGGCTGACAAACTTTACTGTTTCATCCCACCACGCCTGTCTTTTTTGGTAAGAAAGCCAACTAAAAGACATTACTAGTTGAATAAGGATCAAGGGCAGAATCAAACTATACCTTAAACCACTATTGATTGGTGCTGTGCCAGTAATTAAAATCGCAGCCAAATTAGCCCAAAACCAGAAAGTTTTCTTGCCTTCCAGCTGATCCAAATCCTGTTCCACTGCGTGCACATCTCCGTCCTCATGACCGTCCCCGAAAATACCTTCCATAATCAAACCTGTTAAAACTGCAAAAGCTACTGAAAAAACCAACCGCATTAAGCTTAAATCCCATCCCAATCTTTGCCCGGTTAAAACCAGGGCAACAAGATTAAAAGCCGGCCCGGCATAAAGTAAAGTAACAGCAACTCCCAACCCGGCCCCTTTTTTCCAAATCCCGGCAAAAAGAGGCAGAATAGTGCAGGAACAAACCTCAATCAAAAATCCGGCAGTGACTGCAATTAAATAAGCCAACCCTTTTTTGGTTTTGCCGGACAAATATTTTAAAACCTGCTGGGAATCAACCAGACTGTTGATTGCACCGGCAATAAAAAAAGCAGGAATTAAACAAAAAAGAACATGGGCGGAAAGGTAATTAACCAAGCCTAACCAACCCTGGTAAACCGCTTTCCCAATCAACTCTTGAACAAATCCTTGACTCAAAAAACTGCCAATTTGGTTCTGCCATAAATAAATAACAAGATAAGCACCAGCCAATAAACCAATTACCCAATTTTTCTTAATAATTTTAAATATTTTCATAAATTATTTCCGGTTTTGAGAAATTAACTCTTTAATTTTATCCACGTTATCAATAAACCCTGTTAAAACAGGTTTATCATCAACTGCTAGAACAGGACTGGACATTACACCCAATTCCATAATTTTTTCAATTCCTTCTTGACCGGAAACGTATTCGACCTCCTGATCTATCCCCAGTTCATTGACCGCTTTTTTAGTCAGCTCTAACAGTTTTTTACATGTGGGGCAGCCGGAGCCCAAAACTTGAATTTTCATTACGACACCTCCTTTAGTAAATCAAAAATTAAATCGCTAATTTTTTCCCCCTTTTGTGTAAGAAAATAATACTTGCGTCGTCCATCGCGCCGGCTGTCAACCAACTCTTCCTTTCTCAAACTACTTAAATGGTGAGAAATTAAACTTTGGCTCATATCAAAATAGTTATTCATCTCGCAAACACAGCATTCTCCCTGCCTTAAAATGCAAATTAATTTTAACCTGTTTTCCTCCGCAACCAGCTTTAATAGGGAAGATATAGCTTCTATTTTTTCCGCCTCTTCTTTATTAGGTTGGCAACATTTATATGAATGCATGTTCATACATAGTAAGAAATGCTCTTTTATTTGTCAAGAATTGAAGTTGCAAAAAAAGTATTCAAAAAATAAATCCTATTGACAAAGGGTCTTTTCATATATAACATCGTTATGTATGGACACAAGAATGGGGAATAACTGCTGTGGAAAATATCCGGAAAAACGTTGGGTGCAGTTTTTAATTTTAAGAGTGCTTTATGAAAAGCCTTCTTACGGCTACAAGATTGTTGAGTCTATTGAAAATTTAAGTGAGGGGAGACATAAAATTAAACTCGGTTCGGTATATACATTATTGCGCCGGATGGAAGAGCGCGGTCTATTGGTATCCCAGTGGGAAGAAGGTGAAAAAAGACCTGACAAAAGAATATACAGAGTAACCAAAAAGGGAGAGAAACTTTTGAAAGGGTGGCTGGAAGCTATTATTGAAAGGAGAAAAATGATGAATAAAATGGTTGATTTTTACAAAACGCATTTTGGAGGTGAATCTAATGAAAATAGATAACATTTTATCGTTTCAAAACTTTTCTAAAGAAAGACCGGTTAAAACCGACATTCTAAAATCAAAAAAGTTCAATATTGTCCTGGTT
>CAYREW010000066.1:0-2658 GCA_964423535.1 uncultured Candidatus Saccharibacteria bacterium | reverse complement strand
GCAGGGCGGCCGCCCTCTGTTTATATTAAATTAAATGGTTTGTAGTGCAGGGGTCTGTAATTGACGAAAGACCGATAATATTGGTATTATTATAAATAGTTACAGCTGGTGCTGGCTAAATAATAGGGAGGGTTAAGATGCGCTGGGAAAGAAGTATTTATGTTTCACCCTGGTATGCTGAGGGTACAAGAAAGTTGGGACAGTTTTGCGGTGCGCTTTTTTCGTCATCTACAGTACTTACCTTTGATTCTGCCGGGCAGATTCCAATGCTTGACGGAGAAACCCTTAAAGAAGCGCTTGAAAAACACTGCAAGCCTGAGAGATACGATGGTGATTTTGATTATTTGGCAATCAGCGTAGTCTGGAAAGAATTGAGAGAAGACAACGAAGAACCGGATGTTTTTAGCAGAGTTGGAGATAATATTATAACTACGCCGAATAAGCTGTACGGTTTTCTGCACGGGGTACTTTATTTCTACGAGCTTCCTCACGTGGAAGATTTAACAGAATTGCCGATACCTCTTGCAGTATTGGGATATTAGAATTTCAGTAAGGAGGAAGAAATGCCGAGATTCGAACGCACTATCACAGTAATACCCTGGGACCCGGACGAAGAATGGCCCTCGCCTTTTACTCAAATAATTGCACAAAGTACAAGGCTTTTTACTCTAAAGAATATCGAACATTTACCCAGCCTTGACACGGAGACGCTGTTACAGATACTGAACGTATTGAGACCGCCCCTGCCTCATTTGGAAGAAATGTTCCCTCCGGAAACTGCTATAGCTGTTGTTGCTGTATGGACACAGCTTACAGAGAATGGAGAACCGTATCTGGAGATGGTTAAGGAGGGAGACGCACTATTCACAACAGTGGGAAAGCTTAGGAAGTTCCTGGCCGTGGAAATTGGATTCAAAGATTTGCATGAGGAAGTAACAAAGAATCCCTTAGCACTGGCACTGACAAAGAACTTACAGTTTGCCTAGCACAGTTTGCATCCGCTTAAGGTCAACGACGGTACGTCGTTACATGACTTTAAGCGGTTTTCTTTTTTGTCCTTATTTGGGGTTTTAACAGCAAACCTGCAATCAGCAAAAAGGCACCGGATAAAAAGAGGACCGCTGCCCAACGCCCAGTTGCCGGTAAGCCGCCAACAGAAGCGCCTAAAACAACACCTTCATCATCACCTCCACTCTCCTCTTCACCGTAACAGCCGAGGACAATATCGAATTCAGTTTTCCTGCCCTGGTAATTATTATCCCCCGATTCATCATATTCCTCATCCACGTTAGAAAAATCAGCGGTAAAAGTTATTGTTACATCCCCATCTTCCGGAGCCAGCTCGGTAAACGCAAACTCGCCTTTATTATAAAGTTCCGCCAAGCTGTAGGTAACTTCCTTATCTTTATCCGAACGCTCAAATTTAAGTGTTATTTCATTATTTATATCACCAGGGTCCGCAGGCTGTTCTAAAAATTCCAAACCTAAAGTATGCGTTGTATCGACGGAAGTGTTGCTTACTGTTAAAACAGCTGTTGTCCTGTTTCCGGGCACAAATTTATCCACATCAAAAAAAGGATCTTCCCAATCCAACTGCAAATCCGTTCCGCAGAGATCCTCACTGCGAGCAATTGCGTATGTAGGAAGAACAAAACCATAGACAGCGGAAACAGCTACCAAAAGCAAACTGCCGCTGATGATTAAAAGACTTTTTAAAATTTTCATTTATCTTTAATTATCCTCCCCAGGTGTGCCGTGGTCACCGTCTCCGTATATTTCCGTATCATCCGCTTTCTCCCAGCTTGTCGGGTCTGTAACATCATCCATCCGCTCTTTTAATTGTGCAGAATAACCAGCCTCATACGGGTGATCTGTTTCATTATAATTTACCCGAACAACTTCCTCACCGTCTGCATTTTTAATTACAATTTCATCCGTATCATTACCTAAAATAAAACCGGAATATTCATAATCGCATTCAAAATCACCGTTCTCACCTCTTTCCTCGTTGCGGCAGAGCACTAAATAATCATGCGCTCCTAAAACTAAACTCTCGTCAATTGTATGACTATCAGCACCATCATCACCAATCCACCAATCATACAAATCTTCATCACCACTACTGCCGTTGTATATTTCGAACCATTCCCCGTTAGCATCACTAACAGCGTCGGGGTTAGGCATAAACTCGGTAATATTTATATAATCCCACGCTCCGGCGGAAAGAACATTGCCTGTTGATTTTTCCGTATCGGAAAGGAATGCAGCAGTTGAACCGGCACAGGCGGAAAGAGCACCAACAATAAAAACAGCTGCAGCAATTATTGTTTTCTTATCCCTGCCGCTTCCCTCATATTTTTGTTTGTATTTCTTCTCTATTTCATTTTTTATTGTCCGCATTTCTTCAATAATAATTAACATTGCCGGCAGAATAACCATTAAAACAAAACCGCGGCGCGATTTGGCAAAATTAACTGCGTAGCCTAAATAAGGAATGGAAACTAATTTTTTACCCACAACATCGGCAGTCGGCACAGTCCAGTTGTCCGCCGACTGGTTAGCGTCTCCTTTAGTTGTTAATTGATTATTATTGATTTCCGTAATCCTGTGGGTAACTAAATCTTCCGGTGAATTGGGGTTTTTAAAAGTAACAATATC
>CAYREW010000065.1:0-2886 GCA_964423535.1 uncultured Candidatus Saccharibacteria bacterium | reverse complement strand
AAGCATAGGCGGCAGTTTGTCCCGAATATGTGTAGCCGGCGTGGGGAACAATAATAATACGCGGTTTTTTATCCTGTACCATATTTTCTATGTTCCGAGCTTCTTTTAAGAATTTATCAATTTGGTTACCCAATTCCCTTTTTTCTGCAGGGTAAAATTGTCCAGCCACAGCAGGTTTTCTTATTTTCTTTTCTAGATCTGTATTTGCTTTTTGCTCCCCATGATTTTTTAACTGCATTAGTAATACAATAATACCAACTGTTAGTGCTGCACTAAATACCAATAGTACAATAAATTTGTTTTGCATTGCACTTTTACTTTAACATTGCAGAGATTCATAACACAAACCGCATCTGTTACCAAACCGCTATTGGTTATAAGTTACTCATCATTACAGAGCATAAAAGTATCCCTGACAATAAAAATAAAAGTGTTATTCGTAGTATATCCGGAGCAGGAATTAGTAAAACTAATTTGGAACATACGTATCGTAGGGTCCGGTGTACGGTTGGTTTGCAGGCGCCTGGTTAAGTTTCCTATCAATTATACCTCTAAATGTTGCACCCGGCGCTAGTAGTATGGGTGATATAATTTGCCATAATAAGTCTGATTGGCGGTATGCTTCAAAATCAGCAGCTCTTGCTACGGGATTTATAGCTACAAAACGTAAAGCGTCAAGTTTATCTAAAAAAGATAATTCTACATTGGTAGGTGCCAAGTCGATCATACCTATTTTCACCTGAAAACCGTGTACAATTTCGTGCATATTACTACCCTTGTTAGCAAGACTTCTTAATCTAGCAACAACAAAGTCATCACCATTGTTGGAAATTACAGCAAGTCCGCCTCCCGGTTCTAAAAGACCGGTATCTGCTTGAAAAATCGCATCAATACCAGCTTCTTTTGCCAGTTTAACTATATCGTCACCGTGTTTACTTTGGGCTTTAATAAGCTCGGCTTCTGCTGGAAAAAGTGATCCGAATTTTGCCAGATTTTTTCCAAACCCTATTAAAGGTATAACATCAAGTCCCAGAGCAAGACTATTTAGCACTACCCCTTTAGTGTTATTTTCTTTTATTGACCGGGTAAGTGCGGATATATCAGCTCCTACCCCGTACACGTTTAGGGCTACGCCTGGTCCTGCTACTTCTCCAACACCTGCTGTTCCTAAGACAACCAGAGACAGTATAAACATTTTTCTTGAATCCTCGCCATATATTTCTTGTTCTGCCGGAGTTAAGCTGTCAAAATACTGCTGAGTCGGATCTCCCGGCGACATGCTGCCTGCCAAACCTTCTGCCCAGGCTGCATTGTATCCATAGGGTACAGATGAATCCCCCCCGCCGCCTCCGGGGTCTGCCCTGTGCCCTGTCGGGTCGGTATTCATTACCGGATTACCCCCGGCGTAAATGTAACGCTCGCCCTGCGTATCCGCGGAAATAAAAGTGCCTAAACCGGGGTCGTAGTAGCGGGCATTATAATAGTAAAGAGATGTTGAGCTGTCCCGGATTTGACCTGTAAATTTACGCTCCGTAACAGCATTGCTGTCTTCCTGTATTGCACGGTCGGCGCCGTACGGGTAGTTTCTGGTGTGTTGTATTACTTCACCATCTTTGTCCGTGATCACTGTTGTAGAACCTAAGTGGTCTGTGTGAATGTAGTACAACTCGTCTTCTTCTGCTGCATATACTTTACCAATAAACACGCCTAAAAGCCGGCTTGCCGCGTTGCGGAGCTTTACGGCGTCGGCGTAGGTTAAAGGAGAACAGATTACTACCGCCAGGTAGCTTAATAAAACAGCGCTGCTTATCAACCTTGTTATTTTTTTTCGCATTGTATTACAACTTTAATCTTCTAAAACTATTTTGGAAAATACGTGTTGTACACGCCGGTGTACGAATTGATATATTAGCACCAAAAAAAAGCACTTTACTTCCCATAAATCGTCATTAATTCACCAACCCAGGACTCCTGTAAAAGCTCTTGGAAGCCAACCACCCCGGCTCTTGAGGGATCAATTGCTTTAACAAAATCATCCCCCGACTTAATAACAGAAACTGCATGCCCTCCGACATAACCCGAAGCAGACTCAATTACTACATAGTTAGCATTTAAACCATTCATCCTTGCTAACACTGTACTTACAGCTGCCTGTTCCGAACAAGACACCGTTCCTCCCGTCAGCTGAAGAAACTCATCCAAACTGCCGGCTTGGGGAAGCAGGTCACTTACTGCTTGCAGATTACCTCCGGAAGCTATAGGTAATTCATTTCGTACCACTGTTGAAATAGCATCTTCGGTGGAACTACCGGTCCTCGCAACAACTTGTTGAACCTTTCTATTTAAATTTTTAACTGTTGGTGACTTATGTAACTTCCAATAATCTGTATAAGCAGAAGGTAATCCCCTCTTAACATTCCTAAAAATATTGCTTTCCTTGACTGAGCGGATAAGAGTTTCACCGTGATTAACACCCGGTGGTGAGACAGAAGCACCCAAAAACAAAAGTTGTACAATTTGTTCAAAAGCGCCAACTTTGTGCTTCTCCGCAGCGTTTCGAAACCAATCCGCATCGGCATAGTCAGGCATTCCGCCTTCAGCGTAAATCACAGCATCTATAAATATCCTGTCCATAGAGTTAAGTTCTCCAGCTGTATAATCCTCCCAAACCTGTTCCCAAGAGTTTTTCATGTCTCTCAAATTAGTAGGTAGATAAACCGGAGGAACAGCTTGATTCCCACTAAAATCTTTAAACATTACAGGATTATTCCTTACATAAGCAAACCTGTTTAAACTATCATTGACGGGATCCGCAGAGATAAAACTTCCGAGCGTTGGATCGTAGTAGCGGGCGTTGTAGTAGTAAAGGGAAGTTGAACTGTCCCG
>CAYREW010000064.1:1410-2901 GCA_964423535.1 uncultured Candidatus Saccharibacteria bacterium | reverse complement strand
AGATAACACAATTAATAATGAAAAAAATATTCTTAAATTTATACCGGAGATTTAGACGAAGTGAAGCAACAAATAATCAATTTGGCTTCACGCTGGTAGAAATACTGGTAGTGGTCAGTATTTTAGCTATTGTGTCTGGTTTGGGTGTAAGTATTTTCTCTTCCCTGCTCCGTTCTTACAATAAAACACAGATTATTAACGAATTGGAACAGAATGGTAATTTTGTTCTTTCAATTATGGAACAGCAAATTCGTAATGCTGTTGATGCGCAGGAAATTACTAACGGTATAGAAATAGAGCTCCGCGACGGTAGTACAAAACAGTTTGAATATGTTCCTGCTGACTGCAGTACAGCCCAGAACGGTTATATTAGGGATGATTCCGGAAATACTCTTACACGGACAAATGCTGTTAGCGGTGTTAATGTTACTAGTGCCAGTTTTAATGTTAGCCAGGCGGATATTGAGCAGGCTAAGGTTGTTGATATAAGTATTTCTTTAACTCAAGGCTGCAGCGCTCCCAGCAGGCTGGATTATGAAGGACAGGTGCATATGGATACTACAGTGCTGGTTAGAGGAGGTTATGAATGAGAAAAGGGATTTTTATTGTTGCGCTTTTGAATCTGTTCTGTTAATGTAAAATTACACCAATGTCTAACCGTTCTGCTCAGACTCTTATTCTTGTTCTTCTAATAATGGCTGTTTCATTAACTGTAGGTTTGGGCGTAGCTTCCCGCGCAGTTTCCACTCTCCGGCAATCTTCTTCAACTGCACAATCGACTGCGGCATACCACGCATCAGAAGCAGGTATTGAATATTTTTTGAAAACATTAAAGGATACTTCTGATTTTACACAGAACCCCGACTGCACAGATCCCGGTAACTGGGTTGATTTGCCCGGAAGTGATTCTTCCTATTGCTGTACAGTTACAAAGGTTAGCGGTGTTTTTAAAGCTTCTGCAAAGCAGGACGATGTTGTCCAGGTTGATTTAAGCGATACACCTACTATAGATTTGTCAAGTAAAACAATAAATATAGAATGGCACAATTCTACTTATGATTCTGATAACGCTGCAATTTCCTTTATTTTGTTTGAAGATAGAGGTGACGGTACTTACAACCATGTTAAACACTCTTTCGATCCCGTATCCAGCAGAAGGTCAATAAACAACTTTTCCACCCCTAATGCAGCTTCCGGGGATTACGACCACAGAGCTACTGTAACTACGGAAAGTGCCGGCAGTAACCGTGAGCGGATTTTGAGGATTCGTCCTCTTTACGCAGGTACGCATCTGCAAGTTTATGCCGGGGGCGGTACTTCCCTGCCTGACCAGCAAACAGAAGTTTTTTGTGAAGGTAAGACCGGCAATATTGTAAGGAGAGTGAGGGTTATCCGCGGCGAGCCTGCTCTGCCTGCAGTTTTTGATTATTCTCTCTTTTCCGCTTCCGAAACCCAGCCGCTGAGCAAGTGAGGGGTTCATTGTTCATTGTT
>CAYREW010000064.1:0-1310 GCA_964423535.1 uncultured Candidatus Saccharibacteria bacterium | reverse complement strand
CATTGTTCATTGCTGATTGCTGTTCAGTTGCTTTGCTGACTAGCTGTGAGTGGAAAGATGGATGACAGAAAGGCGGAGGGCTGAAATGAAGACGGAAAACTGAGAACAGATCTGGTTTCGGGAACAGTTAGCTGACCTCCGGAAACCGCAAAACTAAATTATCCACTACCACCTGCTGGTTTACGTTAGTCTGCTCCAGATTTTTCCGCGCTTTTGTTATATTTTTAATGATTTTGACCAGCTGCTTCTCCCCTACTTTGCTAAGTGCTGTTGTACTGCTCTTTTCCTCTTTGCCGTACCTGTTAATTAATTCCTCCCTCACTGCTGTCAACCAATATGTAAACAGATTAGTAACATTGTTCTTTTCCCGCCCTCTTATACTATAAGACCACTCAAGTTTTTCACCCTTGCTGCTTTCAATTAGTTTGTGCAGAAGTTTAATTGCTTTTTTATGTTCTTCAATTCCCAGTTTAATATCAATGTCGTCTTCCAGCGTAATTGTGTTACAGCGGGAGTGTATTGTTTGTAAAAGCTGTTCGGATTTGCCTGTGGTTAGAATAAATACTGATTGCTGCGGCGGTTCTTCCAAATTTTTTAAAATTGCATTTTGCGCTTGCGGAGTCATTAGGTGCGCTTTTTTTATTAAGCACACTTTTTGTTTGTCTTTTTTTGTTTTTAATCCCAGACGTTTTTTTATTTGTTTAATTTGGTCAATGCCGATGGAGCCTCCTGTGTTTTCCGGTTTTATTTCTATTAGACCTGCCTGGGCAAGGTTTAAACTTGCAATTATTTCTTTTGCTTTTCTATCGCGTTTTTCTTTAGTGCCTGCTGTTATTAAATATGCGTGCATAGGAAAGATATTAAGATACTGAGATATTGGGATATTGAGATATTAAGCAATAGTTGAATATTCTGATATCCTAATATCTTAATCTCCCACTGCTACTTATTATTTAGACGTCACAGCATTTACTACTTACCGTGCTGTTCTAATTTCTTTATCAGCGTCTCTTTGTTTTGCAAACCTGTCAGTGTTTCTACAGCTTCCCCATCTTTAAAAATCATTAGGGTCGGTATACTGCGGATCTCGTACTTTTCCGCTGTTTGGTGGTTTTCTTCCACATTTAGTTTGCCCACTTTTGCATTTTCCGCTTCTTTTGCAACCTCTTCAACAATCGGTGCCTGCATTTTGCACGGGTAGCACCACTCCGCCCAAAAATCTACAAGTGTTGGTTTATCACTGTTAATTACTTCTTCCTGAAAGTTTTTGTCTGTAAATTCTACTGCCATAAAATATGCACCTCCTTGGG
>CAYREW010000063.1:0-2940 GCA_964423535.1 uncultured Candidatus Saccharibacteria bacterium | reverse complement strand
ATTCAAAGCTTTGCAAAAAATTTGCAATTTTTTCTTTGTTAATTAAGGGCTGATCCATTGTGGTTGTTTTTATCTGTACGGCCTGTTTTTCTCTTAAAGCTGCTTCTTCGGGAACATTACAAATCAGTTCAATTCCCCGCTCTTCAAGTTCTTCTATTTGTTTTGAATTAGGGTATGAAAGGAAGTAGATGCTGTAGGGGTGCGGGGAATTTAGGGATTTATAGATTTCCAGCCAGTCACGAAACCAGTAGTTCGATATTTGAAGTTTGTCTGCTTGTCTTGGTGACAGATCAGGCGCGCTTTGTCTTTTTAGTACTTTTTTTGCTTTGTTGATTTGTTGTTTTGTTACATTTTTAAGATTTCTAACTTCTTGTGTAACACCAACCCGGTTTGCCAGTTTTTTTGGTTCGATGCTCCCGGAGCGGGCATATTCATTATCTACATGAATCACTGAAATATTTTCCACTTTTAGACCCGATTTTTCGAGCACTCTTGTTTGAAAAGCAAGGTCGTAGTAGTGCTGCTTTTTAACACTTGTACTGCTTTTTATTTCAATTAAATTAAAAGTGTTATTTTCTGTTCTCTCTAAGATATCGACCATACAGGTAAGGTTGTCTGCTTCAAATCTTCCTTGAAAAATTGTTTTTGCTCCTTTTTTTAGTGCCTGTTCAGTTTTTACCGGTAGATTTAAATATTCCTGGTAACTGTTGGAGCTAAGCTTTACGGAACGGGGAAAGATTTTTTCCACGTACTTTTCAAATTCATGTCCGGCATTAAAGATCTCTTGAAGATTTTTATCTACAGGAGGCAATTTTTCTTTTTGAAACTTTCTTAGCCACAGCCACGCCGGGTGTTTTAGAAAAGACATGTAGTCGGATTTGGATATTACAGGTAAATTTTTTGCTTTTGTATTTTTCATAATTATCAATTATTTTTTTACTACCTTGGCAGTATATTACCAAAAATCCCCATCCCAATCAGTTTTGCAAGTTAATTTTACTAATTTCAGATATTCACTCCTAAAAACTTATATCGCTGTGGAAAGAGGCGTTATTGCTTTTTTTTGTCTTTTGTGGCATAATAATGGTAACAATTGAATAGCACACTGAAAAGTTAAACAGAGCTCCCTGAAAGGGAGCCTTTTTTTACGGCAGAACCTTTTTTTGTAAGAACCAATCCGTTTATCCCGCTTATCCTAAATTAGAAAGGAGGGAGGTGTAATATGGGTAGGGATGACTCGCTGGAAGATGTTTTGAATGACGATAATAAGCGCATTGATCCGGAAACAGGTGAGGTTCAGGAGCATGGTTGGCTTGGTTGGTCAAATACAGGGAAACGTATCGATCCTGATAGTGGTAAGGTGCAGGAGAGTGGTTGGCTTGGTCGGTCAGATACAGGGAAACGTATCGATCCGGAAACAGGTGAGGTTCAGGAGCATGGTTGGCTTGGTTGGTCAAATACAGGGAAACGTGTCGATCCTGATAGTGGTAAAGTGCAGGAGCATGGTTGGCTTGGTTGGTCAGATACGGGGAAACGTGTTGACCCGGAGACAGGTGATATTCAAAAGGGGGGAATATTTGGTTTGCCTTCTACTGCTTCGCGGCCAAAAAAAAGAGGTTCCGGTTCGCCGGGCGGCGGCGGAGCAGGAGGCGGCGGAGCAGGAGGAGGCGGAGGCGGAGGCGGCGGTGGCGGCGGAGGCGGAGGTGGAGGTGGAGGCGGTGGTGGAGGTTGCGGCTTTGTTTTCTTTATTATGATGGTGTTGGTGCTTTTTGGAATTGTTGACGCTTCGGTATCCTCCGCGACCAAGGTGGGAAGGTTGGTTGAGGACATACGTGTTGAGGTGTCTACAGCTTTTGAAAAGATTAAGAAGGATGCTGCTGATCAGGCTCAGCAGGTTGTTCGGCTGGATAGCAGTGAGGAAAACTTCTCATACCAAGAAGAAAACAATGATGTGAATGAACCGGCAGCCTCCTACAGCACGAGTTCTGGAACACACGTAGTGGAGAAAGGTGATACTTTGTGGGATTTAGCAGAAAAGTATTACGGTTCCGGCTATGAATGGACAAAGATCCGCGACGCTAATAAGGATGTGGTTGCTTATATGTCTGACGGTTCTCAGAAGTTGATTTTTCCAGGGCAAGTTCTTGTTTTGCCGTAAGCTATTTTCTTAGATTCAGCTGTTGCGCAAAGCATTCATAAAGTAGAAAGAAACACAGGCTTTATGAATGCTTTCTTTTTTATTTAATGTTACTTTTCCAGCCAAATCATGCCCCAATCCCCCGGAAAAGCAAGCATGCCGGGCGCACCTGCTTGTTCTGTGTTCCACTCAGTAAGGAATTTGTTCCAGGAAATGCTTGTGTCCGGTCCTTCTGCTTTATCGTGCGGGTCATTGAGGTAAACATAATCTTTGTCGTAGCCAATAGCAACATCATAATCCGTCCCGTTGTTGATTAGTACTATTACCGGTGTGTTTTGAGCAATTAATTGTTTTAGCATCCGGCTTGCAGAATTTTGCGTGTCCAAAACGTGGATTTGTGCAGTTTCATTGTTTACAAAAGTTTTATAGATTTGTGCATATTCGGGGTTGTAATTTTTGGAGTAGGCAATGTGAACCTTGTCCAGCAATCCCAGGTTTTCAAATCCAAGAAAGATATCGGGGGGTCCGCCTCTTCCTTCTTTTTGCACTAGATTGCGGAACTGTATAACTTCATCCTCTGAAAAACCGTAGTGTTGCAAAAGCATCATTGAGCTGTAACCGTAGCAAAAGCCTTCTTTGTTTCCAGGTTGCAATGCTAATTATAATTTTTTGTTTAAAGCTCATACTTGCTTAACTTTGTTATAGCACTTTGGGTGTTGTTATGCAATCAGGATGTATCAGTTTTAATAATTTCGGAGTTATATTACTTTTTTTTAACCATCTCTGCATTGTCCATCCCGGAC
>CAYREW010000062.1:0-2966 GCA_964423535.1 uncultured Candidatus Saccharibacteria bacterium | reverse complement strand
AGCAGTTAGTAGAGCAGGGCAGGGAAGTGGTTGAGGAATTTAAACAGTTTAATCCCGATATTTATACAAATATAAATTTTAACCTCAGCTGTGGAAAGACAAAAATTATTAACACAACCGGTTTGGAAGTGGAAAAAGAAGGCACATTGGTAGATTACGACGCGTTCTGGGATTTAGTAGAGGAGGGGAATATGCTGGAAATTTGGGGCGGACAGGCAGTGCGGCGGTTTAAGGACCTGGATGTAAAATATTACTCCGAAAAAGCAAAAAAGAAATTTGAGTGGGCGCAAAAGAAGGCTGATGCAAAAATCGGCAAACAGACAGTTGTGTTTACTCCGCAGGCTTTTGCTGATCTTCTTTCCTATATTACCCGCGCATTAAGTGCAAAAAATGTTTTTAAAAATGTTTCCCGCTTGGCAGATAAAAAAGGGAAAAAAGTATTTGATTCCCGCATTTCTGTTTATGACAACGGGTTGATAAACTGGGCCGGCGGTTCAAAAAAATGCGACAGCGAGGGTGTGCCTGTCCGCCAATTAGAGCTGATTAGTAACGGTGTTGTTCAAAACTTTTACTCAGACTTATGGAGTGCGGAAAAGCTGGGAATTAAACCGACGGGGCACGGGGGCAGGGGAATTTATTCTGCGCTGGCAGAACCGCGTCTGCATAACACCCTATTCGGGTGTGACGGATATACGCCGATTGGGAACGGATTTACGCGGATGGGCGGGCTGTGCGATGGTATAATTTCCAGTGTAGACAACGGGGTTTTAGCCGACCAGTTTCTCGGAGCGGGGCAGGACAACCCTTACAGCGGTGATTTTTCTATGAATTTGAATTTGGGTTATAAAATTGAAAACGGGGAAATTGCCGGCCGGCTTAAAGATACAATGATAGCGGGAAATGTTTTTCAACTTCTCCGCAGTAATGTAATCGGGGTCAGCGGGGAAAGGGAGTGGGTAGGGGGGAACAAGCTGCTGCCGTGGGTTGTGTTGGAAGGAGTGGTAGTTAGTTAGTTCTAGTTCGTAGCGGTAGGCCACCCTCTTTGTCATTCCGGCCGGCGAGCCGGAATCGAAGTGGCGATAGTTGGATGCTGAATTAAATTCAGCATGACGATGTAGAAATCTTTAAAGAATTTTTTGATTATTATAGTGTTTAGGGAGGTTTGGGGGATTTAGGGAGATTGGGGTATGGAGGTCTTTTTGATTTGTAGTTATATGTTAGTTAGATAGTCATGGTTATATTAAAACTAGCGGGTTTAACAATCACAACAGCAACAATATCCGGTTTTGCCGGTGTGTTTGTGTTTACTTATTTTGTTTGGCGGAGAGGGCAGAAGCTGGGGTTTAATGCTGAAAAACTTTTTGATTACAGTCTGCTTTTTTTGGCTGCCGGCAGTGTCGGTTATTTAATCACCCCTTATTCGGGGGCTGTTTTTTCTATTATTGCCGGCTACCTTTATTTAAAGAAACAAAGCTATTCCCTGCGCAAAATGTCCCGGGTGACTGCTCCTGCTTTCTTCCTTGCCGCAGGTGTTTATTTGCTTGGTTTTCCACGCTTGACGCTAAGCCTGCTTTTTGCTATTTTCGGTATAGTTGTCCTGATTTTTGAAAAGTTAAATTTGTTTAAGGACTCCGCCTATTTTGGTTTAACTGTACTTTTTTTAAGCGGTTTGCAGGTGTATTTGGCGCAGAATTCCGTAGTCTTTTTTTTCAGCATCAGTTTGTTTGTGATTAGTGCAATGTCAATAATTAAATCAACTCAAAATCCAGAATTAACAAAAGAGCTTGTGCAGAAAATTAAAAATAAACTGCAGAAGCAGGAAAAGGATATTAAAAAAGAGCTTTCCAATTTGGAAGAACAGGATCCTTATTTGGTGGAAGGGCGTGAAACCCATGATCCGGAAGAGGATGTGTTGGAGGATTCCGGCCACGAGCGTTTGGAAATTTTGAAAAACACGCTTCGCAGTTCTTTAAGCCAGGTACGTAAAGCGCTTGAAACAGTTAATTCCGGCAAGTACGGGCAGTGCACCCGGTGCGGCAAGCAGATTAGTAAAAACAGGCTGTTGGCGCACCCGGCGACGGAGGTTTGCAGGGAATGCGCGGAAGAAGAGTAGTAAATTGCTAATTTCTAATTACTAATTACTAATTATTAATATTTTTGCTTTTTTATAAATACGCGTAAGCAGTTTTCATTAGAAATTAGATATTAGAAATTAGAAATTATGCATGTCTATTGCTACTTTATCTCTATTAACAATTGCTCTTGATCAGGCAGTTAAATTTTTCCTCGTTAGGTTTTTTTCTTCTTTAGTTTATTACAATAAAGGAATTGCTTTTGGACTGCTTTCGGACACAGATGCAGGTATAGTTGTTTTTTTTGCTTTGAGCGGGCTTATTGTGTTTTTCTTTTTTGAAAGATTTGTTGTGAACCGCGGAACAGCGCGGAATTTAACGCCGAATTTTGCGGAAATTGCAGGTTCTGCTCTTTTAATCGGCGGGGCGGTGAGCAATCTTCTGGACCGCTTTTTGTACGGGGCTATTGTTGATTTTGCTTACTTTTCTTCTTTTTACACTTTTAATTTAGCTGATTTTGCTGTTGTTGCAGGGGCTGTTATTATTGCAGTGCGGGTGCTAAAATAATAGACACGGAACAACGCGGAATAATGCGGAAGGAAATTATGGATACAAAATACGAACCAGCTAAATACGAAGAGAAGTGGTATAAGGTTTGGGAAGAGGGCGGGTATTTTAAGCCTGATGCAGTGGTTGGTTATGCTGAACCGCGCTGTGAACCGAGCCCGGAGGGCTCTGGTTCTGCGGTTACGTCGCGCTCCGGAGAAGGGCGCGCAATAAATTGCGCTACTCCACACAGGGGTGATGAGGACGTTACTGCACGCGAGGATGGCAGACCTTTTGTCATTACCCTCCCGCCGCCGAATTTAACCGGCGGTCTGCACGCAGGCCACG
>CAYREW010000061.1:0-2997 GCA_964423535.1 uncultured Candidatus Saccharibacteria bacterium | reverse complement strand
CTTCGTTAACCTCAACAACTTCGCCGGAAAGGGGACTGGAAAGCTGGCCGCTCCATTTAAGCGCTTCCAGAGTAAGATATGTGTCTCCGCGGGTTAAAGTCTCACCCTGTTTAGGCAGTTTGACAAAAACAAATTCTTTAACCTTATCCGCCGCCGGCTTTATCACTCCCAGGGTAGCTGTTTTCCCCTCAACCTTTACCCAGGAAAAGTCTTTGTTATAAAGCAAATTGTTTGGTAAATTATTTTCCGTCATTAGGTTTTTCTCCCTTATTAGTTTTTAATTCATCTTGAGCAACTGTTCCAATTTCTATCCCGTATTTGGGCAAAATTCTAGTATGAATAAAGTAAACAAGTACGGCCACACCAAGTGCTCCTCCAAAAACATAAAACATTCCGGTAACTTCGTTCATCAATTCCGGTTTTACAAGCCATATTACAGCCAACGCTAACATAATTATCCCGCCGACAAGTTTCAGCTTCCGGCCTTGAGTTTCTTCAAATTTACTCGCTTTAAGAGTAAGAACAACCCCGGCAAACACAATAAACTCATCAATAAAATATATCAGCATATATAAACCAAATAACAACGCGAAAAGACTTTTTGAAACACCTTGTTCAGCTAGAATACTTGTCCAGATAACCGGAAAACCGGCGGTGCAAATTAGCTCAATAAAAGTTACTCCAAAAGCCATAACTATTGTTGCCAAAATCATAGGGATTACAGATTCCTTTTTCATTATTCCCCTAATATTTTTAAATATTTTAGGCTTGAATCGGTCGGGGATAGTAAAAGAAAGACCCTTTTTGTACCAAAAATAGTCTTTAATATTTACTACTCCAAAAATAAAGGCAACTAAAGCTACCGCTAATTTAATCCAGGTCATGTATCCGATAACTGTAAAGGTGCTAAAAAGGCCGAGTATAAATAAGGCGTAAACAAGAGTAGCAATAGTAATAAAAGTAAGCCCGACCGCAAAGGTCTTTTTTCTGGAACCGGAATGAACAACAATTCCCAAAAGAAAAGTAATCACCCATAGTGAGCAGGGGTTAAAACCATCAACAAAAGCAACAAGGGAAGTCATTGCCAAAAGCGGCATATTAGAAACATTGACATTACCGATCAAAGGAACATTAATTTTATACTCTTCCTCCGGAGTAACATCCCCGCCTTTAGGCAGAGAGGGGGTAAATCCACGAATTTCTTCCGCAGGACAAGAGCACCCGTCTTTTTGGCAAAGGACTATTTCTCTTTCCAAATAATCATAAATTGCCGACTCTCCGAGAAGATAGCGGTCACCAATAAAAATAATAGGATAAGCCCCGCCGCCTATACCGTAGTTTTCTTTAAACTCCTGATATAACTCTTCTTCTTTTTCCACATTATGGCGGTTGATATTGATGTTCTGTTCTTTTTCCAGCCCGGTTAAAAAACCGTCAACATTTTGGCATTGGTTGCAATCTTCTTGGTAAAAAAAGTGTAAACAAACATCTTTTGACTGCTCTGCAGGGTTTTCCTCACTGCTTTGACCTAGTTTCTCACCAGGGTCAATACACCCCGTTTCCAAACAGTTAACAATTTTTTCTTCAATAGCATCAGCCATATAATCGGCAAAGCCAATTATCGGCTCATAATCGCCAATAAAAGTGGTCGGTACACCGCGGGCTTCAATGCCGTAAGCGCCCGCTATTTCCTGAAATAATTTTTGATTTTCCCGGTTTTTCCAGGTTTCAAAACTTTTTACTTCCAGCTGAGGATATTTATTTTCCATTTCCTCAAGGAAAGGTTTTTGCTCCTCACAATGCGGACAACCATCTCCCCAGAAAAAATAGATTGTGGTTGGCTCGGCAGCTCTAACTTTCAAACTACTTGCTCCTAAAAACAGCAAGGTTAAACTTGCAGTATAAAAAACAATTTTCTTTAGATTCATTTTATTTTTTTCCTTTCATATTTTATCTTAATAACAAGGCCAACTCTTCCGCATTCTTATCACATTTATCCGGACAATATAAAGTCAATCTTCTTGATAATTTAACTCTTTCTCCATTCTTTTCAAGAACATGAACAAGACCAGCCTTTGTATAATCGGTATTTTCCCAAGAAGTAATTACCACACCTTTATCTAAATACTGATAAACATTATTAACATGCTCAACATTTTCTATTGAAAAAGCCTTTTTAACTGTTTCAACATTTAAATCAGTATAAACAGTGTAATCTTTTAATTGGTCAATATAAATAGCAACTTCCTCATTGCTTAGGAAAGAATACCCGTCTTCAATCATAAGGTGCTCCATTTGCGGCTCGTCCGGTTTAAGAGTTCTACCAGCCAAAATCATATCTACTTTTTGGCTTTCCAAAAGAGCTAAGCTTTCAGCTGTAGAGTCGGTTTTAATAACCTCATACTTTTTCGTGTTCAAACCTTCAACCATTTCAAAACAAGTTGGGCAAGCTGCCACTTTTATTTTCTCCTCCCTTGAAATCCCAATAACAGTAGATTGGCTGTTTTCTTTTTTATGCATAAAGATAAAAAGTCCAAAAATAAAGCTGGCAAATATAATTGTGAGAATAACAATCTTATTATTCATAGTAACTAAAGTTTTAATTTGTCTTTTTTCTTTTCTAGCTCTGCTTTAATTCCTGACAGAACCTTATTATTTTTAATAATTTTTTGTGCTTTTTCCCTTGTTGTCTCCCTCTCTTTAGTAAAACTAATAGCTTTCATCGGGCACAAATTAGCACACGTCTGGCAGCCTACCATACAGTTATTGGGGTTGACGACTTTTGATTTTTTGTTTCTGTAATCAAATTTATACACACGCCGCCCGCATGTAGTGGCGCATACACCGCATCCGGTGCATTTTGCTTCGTCAACGACAGGGCGCCAGTCGATCTCAGTGCGTTTTATTCCGTGCCAATAATCAAACCTGTTTTTGTCCATAATAAATTAAATTAGAAACCTGAGTAGAAACTGAAAATAATAGACTCCTGTTAGATTA
>CAYREW010000060.1:0-3123 GCA_964423535.1 uncultured Candidatus Saccharibacteria bacterium | reverse complement strand
CGCTTATCCATAACCACCATCGGAACCTCCATAAGTTTTGCCATTCTCCGCCCGCGACCAAAGGCACCCACATCCGGAGCAGCAATCACAATGTTCTGATAATTGTTTTCCCTAAAATAGTTCACAAACTGCGGGTAACCGACAAAATGGTCAAAGGGGATGTCGTAAAAACCTTGAATCTGATCTGCATGCAGGTCTACAGTCATTACTCTGTCTGCACCAGCTTTTGTAATAATATTTGCAACCAGCTTGGCAGTAATTGGTTCACGCGAAGCAGCCTTCCGGTCCTGGCGACTGTAGGCAAGATAAGGACAGATTACATTTATTCGCCCTGCTGAAGCACGACGAAGAGCATCAATTGTAATCAAAAGTTCCATTAAGTTCTCGTTAACCGGCTTAGCAAGAGACTGAATCACAAAAATATCACCACCACGAACTTTTTGCTTGATCCGGACGTATATTTCCCCGTCGGCAAATTTTTCTAAATTAGTAGGGGTAAGAGAAACCTCCAAAAGCTTTGCTATCTTTTGGCCTAAAGAAGGGTGGGCACTACCGCTGATTAACTGCATCTCAGACATCAGCCTTAGTATACGAAACTTAGCTATAACATTGCAATAGCTTTATAATAAAAAACCAGCAACGCGCAATTCACAGTAAGGTAAAGGAACCAAACAACTGCAGTTTTGTAGTAATTAACCAGTTGACAACCAACGTCTCACCTGCAATAATAACACTACTAAACTCCCCCACGTCTGCACCCGCTTGTCGGGATCGCACACGTGGGGCGCTTTTGTGTTATTGTTAATTTACTATGAAATCATTTGTTCTTATAGACGGCAGCAATTTTTATTACAAACTCCAAGATTTACACATCTCTGACAAAAAAATTTCCTTTGACAAATTTAGCAATTGGATTACATCCGGTACGCTAGAAGAATGCAAATATTATGTCGGTGCTATTAGGCAAACGCAGGATAGCGAAAAAAGCCAGGAACTTTACGCTAAACAGCGTTCTTTCATCAGTTCTTTGGAAAAAGAAGACCTCGATGTTCAGCTTGGCTATATCCTAAAATCCGGCGACATTTACCACGAAAAGGGTGTCGATGTAAAAATAGCTGTTGATTTACTGGTCGGTGCTTACGAAAACCTTTACGACAAGGCATACTTAATCAGTTCGGATACAGATTTAATACCTGCTGTTAAAAAAGCTGTTTCACTTGGTAAAGAAATTGAATATGTTGGTTTTGCCCACGCACCAAGCTATGCATTACTTAAAGAATGCACATCTTCACGTTTGCTAAATAAAAACGATTTAAAGCAATTTCTTTCTGATTAATTTGACATACGTACCGACAATTAGTTACTATCAAAGCGATGGATATTCCATTTACAGATAATTACGAAGACCTTTCCAACCAACGCGGCTATCAATTCAAATTCTTTTGCGAACGCTGCGGCAACGGTTATATGAGCTCCTTCCAATCTTCAGCAACAGGAACACTTTCCAGTGTTTTAGATATTGCCGGCGGCCTGCTAGGCGGCGGGGTAGATAAAATAGCAGAAACGTCTGATGACGTTCACAGAATGACATCTGGAAAACAGCATGACAAAGCTTTGGGAGAAGCAGTAAAAGAGGTACGCACCAAATTTAAACAATGCACACGCTGCGGTGAGTGGGTTTGTCAAGAAATTTGTTGGAACAAAGAGCGTAGTTTGTGCAAAAATTGCGCACCTGAATTAGGGGAGGAAATGGCAGCAGCACAAGCACAACATTCAAGAGAAGAAGCGCATGCACATGCCAGAATGTCAGAAAAAGAAAAGCACTTAACAGCAGACGACTGGAAAGAACAAAAAACTGCAAAATGTCCGGAGTGCGGAGCTAAATTGGAAGCACATGCAAAATTCTGCGGAGAATGCGGAACCAACCTGTACAAAAAAGAGAAGTGTCCCGAGTGCGGGGAAGAAACATCCCCCAACCAAAAGTTTTGTAACAATTGTGGAAAAGAACTTTAAAGGAGGTGAGTGAGAAGTAATGGAAAAAACAATAATTATAATTGCTGCACTTGCTGTTGCTGTGGGTGTAGGTGTCTATATTGTTATACAACAACCTGAACTGCTCACTAATACATTAACAAACAAGGTTTCCGTTCCTAAACCAGGCGGCAGCAATGTTTTCGGAAGCCTGGAAAGCTTACTTAGTTCTGGTAAAAACCTTAAATGCACATGGAGTTTTGAAGAAACAAGCGGCACATCCTGGGTAAAAAATAAAATGGTTTACAACGAAATAAATACAGGAACAGAGCAAGGCAAAACAAACACAATTATGAAGGACAACTGTATATGGGTATGGTCAGAAGGAGAATCTCAAGGAATAAAAACCTGCTTTGATTCTTACCAAGAAATGGTACAAGAAGCGGAACCGAAACAACCGCCTTCTTCGGAGGATACTGGTGAACCGGAATTTTCAACAGATGTTAAGTACAACTGCGAACCAACTGCAGTTGATGATTCTAAATTTGTCCCACCTACTGATATCGAATTCTCAGCCATTGAACACACACTTTCTCCAGATACGGATCAGCCGCAAGAGATTGAGCCAGAAGAAATTGATCCGGAACAGATGGAGGAAATTCAAAAACAAATTGAGAATATGGTGCAGTAAAATACGGAGAGCTTCTGCCAGCTTTTGTAAACACTACGCTAAAGTTGTACTTTCTCTAGAATGAGCCATTTTGCAGCTTCCCTACACGCTCAAATAGGACACTTTTTAAATGGTAACAGCTAAAAAATTATTAATAATCTTACTATTCGGAGCCGGTGCTGTTCTTTATACCAAAAAAAATTCTATAGCAAACTTTATCCAGACGAGTACTAATAAACCGGAAACCCCTGTACAGACAAAGAAGATTAAAGAGAAATATTCTTCTTCTTCAATTTCGTCAACTCTTCTTCAAATTGAAGATTTAGCCGGTTCTTCGGAAATGTCGGATGAGGAATTTAAACAAGAACTTGAAAACCGCGGATTTGATGCTGACGCACAGAGAAGAGTTTTAGTTGAAATTATTGGCCCTACCGGCGGCGGGCCTGTTTCTGAACCGTTGATAAGAAAATTCGGCGGTGAGT
>CAYREW010000059.1:0-3261 GCA_964423535.1 uncultured Candidatus Saccharibacteria bacterium | reverse complement strand
CATCCTGGTAACACGGGTTCAAATCCCGTACCCGTCACCACGTTAATAAAAATGGGGACAAATCCACCTCCGAACCTCCTTTCCAAAATATACTCTCTACCTTTCCGTACTATAACAAATTATAACACCAGGACAACGGAACAAAAAACTTAAGAACTAAGAGACTAAAAACGGAAACTTCACACTCATTAAAACACTGGAAGAAAAAATGAATTGTAGTTGCAGCGCCGTGCGCTGCAAAGGCAGGAAGCGCGCAGCAAGCTGCGCTACTCTAAAAATTTGCCGGTTTTTTTTATATTAACCTACTTTGTAGGTTAAACTACTTTATAGTATAATTAAAACAAGCGCTCTTTAAAGTAATAAGAAGGAGGTGTAAAGAGGATACCAAATTTATCTTGGTTTGCGTAATGTTAAGGCAGTTCGGAAACGCTATGCTCATCTGTAATGGGCAGGGAGGAGAGCTATGACTGAGCAAAAGGAACATCTGGTTACTCAGGTTGGAGTTGAAGATGTAGACCAAGAAGAGGGTGTTAGTGCGAATTGGATTGCAGTAGGCGGGATTCTTTTCGGCGTATTGGCATGGTTTATTTTAGGGATTCCGTTTGGTACTGTAGCTATTGTGAGCGGTTTTAAAGCAGTGCGGAAAGGCAGCAATTGGGGATATGTTGCAGTTGCTCTTGGAGTGCTTGACATATTGGGTGTTATTGTAGGCATGGCGGTTTCGTTGTAGGTAGCATTCCGACTTTGCAGGTTCAATTACCTTCGGGATTATTGGGAAGTGCAAGAATTTGTACTTTTCGCATTCCGGAGGTATTTTTTTGTTTGTTTCCACTATAAACTTACTTTCTTACCCTTATGTAAAAATTTTTATCTTGCGGAGGAGTTTAGGGTTCAGTTTAGCTCAATGCAGTTAATGATAATTTTTAAATTACGGAAAAGGGAGAGTTTTACCTGAGACTTGCTCGCACAATAATTATTGTTTTGGCATTGTGCATTCCCGCACAATGCCTTTTTCTGGCACATACCGATAACCCTAAATTTAATAAACCAGCAGGGCGGCCGCCCTCGTTTTAACACAAAACCACGTGCACGTAAAAAAGCACTTGGCGCAATAGTTGCGCAAAGTGCTTGAAATTAAGTTACGTTACTTTGGCTTCTTAAGCCAACCTTTTTACTTTGATTTCAAAAGCAATATAGCTGTTGATAATATTGCTCCACCATTCCGCTTCCCTGCTGTTAAAAGAAACCCTGCCGCAAGAACGTACTTTAAGCTCAACAAACTTATCAGCACGGCGTTTTTTTGACGGTAGCATGCGAATGTTTTCAATGAATGGATGATCGATAATATGAAAATAAGGATCTGCCTGCTCGCCATCCTTATCCCTGGCAAAAAGTATTGCAAAACGCGCACTCCCGCCTTCAGGTACAGTCCCCCCTGTTTCTTGAATAAACTCCATACAAGCCATGGTTGCAATTACAGCATCTCTGGCATTCATCTTCAGCCTCCTTCTTTCTTTAGATTGACAGGTTTATGTTAACTTATAAATTATTATAAATCAATGTAGTGGAAAAAACATCTGGACAATTTGCAATTATCTCTTTAATATTTAACTGTGGATATATTTAATTTTGCAGCTTTAACAGCTGTCGGCATATTTATTGGCGCTTTTGACGTTGTTATGAACAGCGGGAGTTTGCTGATGGCTTCTCTCTTTACTCTTCTTGGTTACGGACCGCTAACTACCATTGTTACAATGCGCTTAGCTACTTTAGTTGAAGAATTTTCCGCAATGGTTAATTTTGCCCGCAAAAAATTGATCAATTGGAAACAGGTTTTAAAAATAAGCGCTGTTGCGTTTGTCGGCAGTTTTATTGGTGCAAATATTGTATTGCAGATTGATAAACAGCTGCTTTCCTACATTGTTGGTGTGATAATGCTGTTACTCCTTACTGTACTTCCCGAACCGAAAAAGAAAGGTTTTGGAATACGGATAATGGATCAAATTTACACAAAAATTTTCTGTAAAGACGACCACTGCGTTGTAAAAAAAGACAAGCATTTAATCTGGGTCTATCTTATTTCTTTTATTTTAGGAATATACGGAGGATTTTACGGAGCTGCAGTAGGAACAATGTTTGTTTCTCTGTTTTTGCTTATCGGCACTGCCGATCCTGTGGAAAGCTCTGCTGCAAGTAAAGTAATTAGTTTCTTCCTCTCCTTGTCCGCATCAATTGTTTTTATTAATACAAAATACATTAATCTAAATATATTTGTTCCCATAACTATTGGCGCTGTTGTTGGTACATTTATTGGTGTTGAGCTTGTTGAACATATAAATAGAAGAGTTTCTATTTGGCTTTTATATATTGTAATAACAGCTTCAGCTGTAAAACTTATTTTCTTTTCTTAGACAATATTTTATACTTGAATAAATATGAAAAAGATTAAGTTTATTATATCCGCAGATCTTCAATTTTTTCTTGGTTTAGAGGTTTTACAGAAAGATCTTCAGTAAAGCCTGCTTTGCCGTAAGAGACAACAACCTTTTCTTTTTCCCCATCTGAATAACGCGCTGTCAGTTTTGCTGCTTTTTTAATCACATCTTGCGGAGGGTTGTTGAGTGCCAGCGTAGTCGGGCTGGGAATTCCGGCCGCATCCAGTGCTACATCCCGGCTGTCTTTTAGTGCTAGAAGCTGTCCATTCTCCTCTTTGTCACGACCGACAATTATTTTATACTCCCCTACTCTAAAATGGCGCCCAATTTTCAGCAGTTCAACATCTCTTTCCGTAACTTCATCCTGGTAGTCAAAAAGATCCTGCACTTTGCGGGAGTAATCTTTTTCTGTTAGCGGACAGCCGCCTGCCGGAGTTTCGTAGCCTTTAATTTTGTATTTTTCCGCTAACTCAATTTGTTCTGTACGGCCGCGCCCTTGAATACTTAGCATTTTACTGCTGTCAACCCGGCCTTTTTTTTCCACTTCTGTTTTTGGTAAAAGTTTTGCCGATAACGGTCTAAGAATTTTACCCTGCAGGCCGGCCTCTCTTTCTATCAGTTGCAAAGCTTGTTTATTTTGGGACATTGGCCGCTGGCCCAGAACATCACCGGTAATTAAAAATTCCGCCCCGAGGTTTTGCGCGTATTCCCAAGCCTTACACAGCATAAAAATTTTGCAGTCAATACAGGGGTTGAGCCCGCTTCCGTAGCCGTGTTCCGCATTTCTAACCATGTCTATATAGTCCTGGCCGAGGTGGATGTGGTG
>CAYREW010000058.1:0-3270 GCA_964423535.1 uncultured Candidatus Saccharibacteria bacterium | reverse complement strand
CTGCTTTTGGATCAGGCAGTTGTTGATGATGACAATAATATACTCAACCCCGGTGCTTTAGGACAGCGTTTCCAAGAATTTGTCAGTACTAATAATATTGAGCCTGATTCAGAAATTTGGGTTGGTCTTGATGATCAAAAAGTTCATGTTAGATCAGTACAATCTGTTTCCGGCCGGGACGACGAGGATGTTGTTAGAGAGGATATTCAGAAGTTAGGTTTTGACTCTAAGGAAGTTTACTTTACCTATCGCCAAGTAGCCGGCGATAAAATCCAGTTTGTTTTTGTAGAGAAAGATTATATAGATAATTACAAAAAAGCAGTCGCGGATGCCGGTTTGGATACTAAAGGTTTTGTACCTGTCTCTTTTGCTTTGGCTAGTTTAACTGCCAGTTTGGATCTTCCGCATTTATTAGTTATTAGCGAAAATGAAAATTTACTTTTTGTTCTTGTTGATGCTGGAGGATTTGCTGTTACTAATGCTTTGTTTAAGCTTGACTCATCCGCGGAGGATTACAAATCTAAAGTTGTTAGTGTAACCAGCGAGTTTTTAGAATCAGTAAAAGATAAAGTGCCGGTGCGCGATATTAGAAAAATTTATGTTGGCGGAGTAAACAGAGCTGAAATTGCCAAGTCCTTGGCTTCCAGCGGATTACTTACAGAAGAATTGGAAGTTGCCGAACCTGCATTTATTAAAGCTTTTGCAGTTTCGCAGTACAAGGATAAAGGTTTAACTCTTTGTATGAAAGAGGAAAAGAAAAAGAAGAAAATAAAGAAAAAGCCGGCTAACACTGTGGTGGAAAAGAAGAATCAAAAAGAAAAGGACTTTAAGCTTAGTTCTATTATTAAGAAAGATGCTTGGATTGTTGGTGTTGGTGCAATCGCGGTGGTAGCGATCTTAGGAATTTTAGGTTATCTGCTTTTTGCAGGCGGCAAAGCAGATGATGAGATTTACGTTTCCGAGAAAGAGCCTGTTGTTTCTCCCCGCCCACCGTTAGAGCAGCAAAGTTCACCAAGTAGTTATTTACCTACCGGGGTTGAAGAGCAGGCAACTCCGTCTGGCTCACCGCAGGCAACCCCGTCTGCAGGAGCTCAGCTGTTGATAAAAGCAGATTATAAAATACAGGTGCTTAACGGTTGGGGAGTTCAGGGTGTCGCATCCGAAGCTGAACAATATTTGGAGAGTAAGGGTTGGGTAGTTGAAGATACCCGCAACACATATTGGAAGCGCGGTGTAACTGTTAAAACAAAAGAAGGAGCTGAAAGACTGCGTGAAGAATTAATTGCTGATTTATCAGCTAAGTATGAATATATGGATGAGCCTGAAGTACTTGAATCAGAAAGCGAGTATGATGCTGTGGTGATTATTGGCAGTCAGAGCGAGTGAGCAAGAGTTTTGCTAAGGTTTGCTCTTTTACCCGCCTCTTGGAGCGCAGGGTAACAGGATATCAGGATTTCAGGATCTTTCATGTTTCTTTCTAAAAGAATTCTCATTGCTATTTTAATTTTAGCTGCCGCGCTTCGTTTTACCGGTATTACCCACGGTTTGCCCCATATTTATAATGTTGATGAGCCTGCTTTGGTCCGTTCCGTAATGGGTCTGCGGTTCGATTGGAATCCCCACCATTTTGACTGGCCGCACTTCCACTTTTATTTTTGCTATCTTTTTTTTCAGGGGTTAGTCAAGTTCAGGACTTTATTGCAGGTAATTGGTCTGCGGCAGGTTGTGGAATCAGCCTTTCCCCTCTTGTGGCAGGACCCGCAAATATTCTATTTGGAAATGCGGTTGATTTCCGCGCTGATGGGCGTGTTGACTATTATTCCTATTTACTTGACCGGTCGGAAGTTGTTTTCCAGGCAAATAGGATTAGTTTCTGCCGCAGTTTATGCTGTCGGTCCGTTTATTGTTGAAAATGCGCATTACGCTGTTTTGGACACTCCGCTGACTTTTTGGATTGCCTGGGCAATGTATTTTTCTACCTTGGCTTTTTTGTATCAGCGGTGGCGGGATTATTTACTGGCGGGGTTGTTTGTCGGTTTGGCGACTTCGACTAAATATAACGGAGTGATGGCAGGGTTGTCTGTGTTTGGGGCGGGTGTGTTTGGTTGTTTTTTTAGCGTACCTTGTAATATCAGTCATCCTGACGAAAGTCAGGATCTGCCCGGTGCGGATTCCGGATCGGGGTCCGGAATGACAATATCAGATATCAAGCAGAAAGCGAATTTTTTAGAGTGTGCTGGAATTGGGTTAACTAAACTTTTAACCGCCGGTATTGTTAGTATTTTCGCCTTCACCGCCGGTACTCCATTTGTTCTCTTAGCTGCTGATGAGGCGTTTGCTCCCAAAGGAAGTCCTGGTTATAACCGCGGGTTGTTGTGGCAGTTAAACCGCGGCGGCAGTCATTTTGATGCTGGTGCTCCGATACGGGTTTTGGAGAGTTTGGGGGATTTGAGTAAAATTGTGGGCCTTGTTCCTTTGGTGTTTGCAGTATTGTCGTTGTTTGTTTTTTTACAACGCGATAAATCTAAAAAAGTTAAAACAGCTTTTATATTCTTTTTTCCTCTAATTTATTTTTTGTACATCGGTAGTGGTGAATTTAAAATGCTGCATTACTTTTTACCTCTTGCTCCTTATTTAGCTCTTCTTGCCGGTATAGGCATAAATAATTTGATAGGAATTGTGATGAGTCATTCCGAATTTAATTCAGAATCAAAGCGGGGTTATTTAAGAATAGCTTTAGTGATAATTATGTTATTCCCGTCTCTGTTCCTCAGCTCGCGCCGCTCTTATATTCTGGCTCAAACCGATACCCGCCAGCTTGCTTCCGATTGGGTTGCGGAAAATACTGCTGAAAACTCTGTTGTTGCCCAGGACGGCGAGTACCAGCCTGTTTTGGATAATGTGGAGACTGTTCCGCTAACTACGTGGACTGTGGAGTGGTTTGATGAAAAAAGTATTGATTACGCTTTGCTTGCCGGTTACGGTATAGATTCCCAGCGCTTAAACAGTCAGGCGGGAGAGGATTTAATAAACCGTTTGGAAATAATCAAGCAAATCCGTCCTCAGTCCCGCCCCGGCCCCACAATTTTTATTTACCAATATAAATAAGTTGTTAGGACTTATAAAGTTGATATTTTAGCGAAAACCTGTTATTATTATAAGGTATCCACAACCCCCCTTGGCGGAGGTGGGATTCAGTTCATCTGCAAGCTCCTCATGGGCTTGGTGGATTTGCAAGGGCTTCATGCCCCGCTACGTCATGTAGTGTAA
>CAYREW010000057.1:0-3662 GCA_964423535.1 uncultured Candidatus Saccharibacteria bacterium | reverse complement strand
GCCATTGTCAAATTGGCAGATGCAACCTGCCTGATTCCAAAAAACAAACCAACAGTCCCCAAAAACAAAACTGCGTAATAGCCAATCATTTCTTTAAGCAGTTTTGCAGGTACAATAACGCTGGCACCAAGCAAATTAACATAACCGTAGCACCAAAAAGCAAACACCAGCGGTGCAATCAGCGGTATGGAAGCATTATATTTACTACCGACAACAAGATGCAAAATTTCCGGCGCCCAATATATTGCACTAACACCGGCCAACAAAATAAAACTGTATATTTTGTAAAAATTAATCATAAATTCCTGCTTAAACTGATCAACATTAGCAACAAACTTCTTTGTCATTACAGGAAGATTAATAGTGGAAAATGCCTCGGAAACCGTTAACAGCTTAGTTCCGTAAAACAAAGCAAAATTAAAAATACCGACATCCTCGGCGCTCAACCGCGTGCCCAAAAACAGCGGGCCCAGCCTCTGCCAAAAAGTGTAAATAATTTTGACAGCGTAAATTGCAATTCCAATAGAAAGAACTGCTTTAACAATATGCTTGATTTCCCTCCACCTCGGCATAGTAAAATGGTCGACAAAATGGACAAAAACAGGAACACCGAGACCAAAAACACCAACTGCGGAAACTGCTAAAAGAGCCCAGTAGTAACCGAGGAACCCGCTTTGGGAAATCAGCAAAATATACAAACCCAAACTAACCAAAGCAATAGCCGACTGGTAAATTAAAACCGGTTTGAATTTTTGCGAACCGGAAAGAGACGCTCCTAAAATATCCTGAACACCCTGCAGTAAAAGAACAACAGCTTGAATACGCAGAGGAAGAATAATTGCCGGTTGGGAGTAAATATTGTTGGCAATATGAGGAGCTAAAATCCACAAACCGAACGCTAAAGGAAAAGAAATTGACAAACGGACCAGGAGTGAGGAAACAAAAACTTTAAATGCTTCCTCTTTTGTTTTTGTTGCTGAAATTTCTCTAGTCGAACCGGAAGCCAACCCCAAATGCTGGTAAACACCAATAACACCGGCGACGGAGCCGACAATACCGACAAGACCGTAATCACCTGCAGAAAGCAGGCGGACAACAAAAATCCCCTGGACAATACCGGCAGCAACAGCAATAAAACGGGAAATTAAACTGGCAAACTGCCATTGAAGCAATGCTGTCTTGTTAGACATAAATAATTACTAAAACTATAAAACAATGTCTGCGCGCAATCCTGTTAGCCTGCCAACATGCTATCCTGATGCAAAAAAGAGATTGCTACAGACTTGGAAAAATTAAAATTTCTTTATTTAGAAGCGCGCGACAAGTCGCGCTACTCTAAAAAAGGGAAGATCAGACTTTTTTAGGCAACAACCTAGTAAGGAGGTCGCACCTAAATCAAGGAAACTTCCTAAACCTGAAGAAATTCTTTTTCTTGCTCATTTAGAGTAATATAACATCCTTCATACTTTATTTTTTTCAGTTCTTTAGTTCTTCGGTTCTTCAGTTCTTCAGTTTTAACTTATCCGCACAACTCCTTATTTTACCACTACTTGCTTAACAAGCCGGGATTCTATACTTTTCCGGTTACCAAAATCCACCACACTCAAAATATAATTGTACTCCCCTTCCGGCACTCTGCCGGGCAGAATAAATTCGAATTTTTCCTCATACACTTTACCCAACTCCCACTCATTTGTGGGCAGCATTGCAAAAGAAGGTATATGCACCTCCTGATAAAAATCCCCGTCTTCCTTCCTTTGTAAACTAGTTACAATAATTTTTCTGCCAAAATCCGCATTGTCTACGGAATAGTTAAAAGATACCATTGTTGTTTTATTACGGACAATTTTGTCAGGAATATCCCAACCGGTCAGGGACAAACCTTTTTCAAAATCAATTTTTCCATCTTTTGATCCATGGATTTCGTTAATTTGCAAAGCACTATCACCACTCTCCCCAAACCGCGAAAACACCAGCAACCCGTTGCCGGAATAAACCAGACTGTAATCCCGGTTATTTAAAAGATTGCGTACATAATAAGGAATTAATTCTGCAATATCGTAATTCTCGTACAATTGCAAAAAAGGTATATGCACCAAATCAACAACTGTGTAATCCGAATCCAAATAATTGGATGGAAACATTGCCGAAGTTTTGCGCAGGGAAAGATGGACACCCAAAAAGTGGGGAGCGCTGACAGATACTTCGGGATCTTGCGGAATTAAATCAACAACCGCCTGCGCCGCACCGTTATGCTTGGGATTGGAATAAGGAATATTAGCAATCTCTTTACCTATCAAATTCTCTTCTTCAACAGATTCTTCATCTTCCACATCCGGAATCTGCTCCTCCTCAATTCCACCTGTAATATCCTCAACCTGTTTGTCCGGGCCGAGAAATTCCTGCACATAAACCAAAGCAGACTCAAATTTAACCAGAGGTCCGCCGCGTTTAAAGTACGGCCACAAAGGGCTGTCAAATTGCCGCATCCCCCAAATACAGGAAAAAAGCATAAACAGGGAAAGCACTGTAGTTGCAACCCTTGTGGTTGCCTTAGCACAGATGAATTGACAACGAGAACTTAACCATTTAACACCGTAGAGGGCGGACAGAAAAACAAACGGAATTATTGCAGAAGTGTATTGAAACTGAATCATCTTCATTGCATAGCTGTTGCTTAACAAATTTACAGCAAACTCGGGAAGAGAAATTGCAAAAACAGCCGGACTCAGGAAACTAAGAAAGCCGACCGGTGCAAAAATTTTAAACATAAATGCGCAGTTTTCTGGATTAAAGATATAACTTAAAGTATTAACAGGGTGGAGCAGCAAATTTTTTATAATTTCAAAATAGGAAGAACCAAAATGCGAATAGCGGGTTAAAAAATGGTTCTGCACTATACCTGTTCTTGCAGTATCTTTGTTTGCTTGTAAAAGTTTAATAAACTCCTGCTGACCCTTAACACGCAGTTCTCCGTAATAAGGAAACACTGCAAAAAAGAGAAAAAGTGCCCAAACCAGGCCGAGTGCGGATATACCTAGTCCCAGATTACGCCGCTTTCTAAATATTGCAATATACAAACCAAACATAAAAACAAGCAGAGAAATTTCTTCTTTAGCTAAAAGAGCCAAAACCACACAGATCCAAAAAGGCGCTGTCTTATTCTTTTCCAAAAATAAAAACGACCAAAAAAACAGAGGAATAACTAAAGAAACAGCATGAAAATCACTAAGCAGCAAATATTGAAATGCAGGGTAAAAAAACAATGCTGCGCCCCAAATTAACGACAACCAGTCAGACTTAAACGCACGCTGTGCTAAAAAGTAAAGCGGTATTGAACTGCTGGCCAGCAATACGCATTGCAAAAACAACAACACTGCCGGTTCCTGCCAAACCCAGAAAGCAGGAGCAAAAAGCGCCATTAATAAATCCGCATGTACTGCAAGGCGGGGAATGTTATTACCAAAAAGATCTGTAAATTCCAAATTATGTCCGCGGGAAACATTCCAAACAGCCTGCGCCATATTACCTAAATCAAACTTGCTGGAATTAAAATTGGCGTAGCGGGCGTAATTCATACGGTAAGATGCTTTAAACACAACAGCGGAAAAAAGAAGAAGAAACAAAAAAGGAACAACCCGCAAAAAGCGGGAAAATAGCTT
>CAYREW010000056.1:1533-3716 GCA_964423535.1 uncultured Candidatus Saccharibacteria bacterium | reverse complement strand
TACCTATTGCCGGTTTCCAAAAAACTTCTCTCATCGACTACCCCGGTAAAGTTTGTTCAATAATTTTTACAGCAGGATGCAACTTCCACTGCCCTTTTTGCCACAACAGCCAATTAGTGCACGGCGAGGTAGAGTTAATTCCCCACAACTATGTATTTGAGCATTTGGAAGAAAGAAAAAATGTTTTAGATGCTGTTACAATTACCGGCGGCGAACCTCTGCTTCATCCAGCAATTATTGATTTTTTGAGAAATGTAAAAAGAAGAGGATTATTAATTAAATTGGATACAAACGGATCTTTTTTTGAAAGGTTGAAGGAGATTATTAAAGAAAACTTAGTGGATTACGCAGCATTGGATTATAAAACAAAGTTTGATAATTATAAAGATTTCTTAGGTGTGGAAGGTTCGGTTATTAAAAAATCGTTTCAACTGCTGAGGGAATCAGGGATTGATTACGAGTTTAGGACCACTGTTGTACCCGGTATTGTTGATCAAGATTTATTAGTTGCTATGGCTAAGGAATTGGATAGGGACGATAGGTGGTATTTACAGCAGTTTAAGCCTGCAAATTGTTTAGACCCCGATTACAACAATATAGAACCTTACAAGTTGGATGAGTTGGAGGATATGGTGGGTGTGGTTAGGGAATATCTACCACGTGCTGAACTACGCGGCGTTTAAAATTTCTGCCAGTTTTTTTGTTCAGGAATGGGGTTTTGTTTAAAAATTCCAAATACTTCCTGTTCTCTTTTACTGTCTAAAATATTGGTAACGAAAAGCATTACCCAAAGAAAAATAAGTACAACTAAAACAATAGCGGAATGGAAAATAGTTTTTTCTGCGGATAGTCGGTGTGTTACATCGCCGTGTCCTTTGCTGTAGGCTATCCTTTTAATAATTCCTCCAACCAACATCATTGCAAAAATAGTCCCGGCCAAACCTAAAGCAACATGCAAAACAGCATCTGTTAATGGCAGTATTTTTATTGTGGACAGCATGTATTTTTAATTAGGGCTTAAATCAACATTTCTAAAATCGCCTGTAATTCCAATTAAATTGCCAATAAACCAGACCAAAAACACCCCGCCGACAGCGACTAATGCTCCAATAATTGCAAAAGTTAGTGATTTTTTTGCATCAGCAATTGTTTTTGGATCACCGCCTGCAGTTGCTATTTTAATACCGTTAATAATAATTGCTATTAAAGCAATAACAGCACCTATTTCTAATAACGCAGCAACAGCATTGGCAAGTATGCAGGAAAAACTGTCGGCAATATTAGCATCGGGGGAAGTATCCGGGTTGCAAACACGCCCGCCTGTTACTAAAGGAGGCGGTGTAAAAGGACGGGCATAAATATTACTAACATTGGCTGTAATTAAAGATACTGCCAAGAAAAGCCCAATACTCGCTTTTTTTATTAAAGAATATTTTTTGCTATTCATTTTTACCAGTTTGGTAAGGCGTCGTCAGGTACACTGTTTTCACCTTGAGCACCAATTAGTCTAAGAACAAAGCCCATTACAAAACGGAAACCGACAACAATAATAAAGCCAATAATTGCGTTTGTAATTGTTTGCCTTGCTTCACCGGTTGCTTTAGGATCGCCTCCACTTGTAGCGTAGCGAATACCTCCGACAATAGCAAAAGATAAACAAACACCAACACCAATATAAAATACAACATTAACCAGCAGACCCATAAGACCACCAACGGTATCAATATTTGTGCCGTTTTGCAGCCAGTCGTTAGGTAGATCTGTCGCAGCGTATGCAGTTTTAATTAATTTCACTAAGCTTCACCTCCTTTAAAGGTTATATATCAATTCCAAATATAGTTTCAACAGCCTTGATTATAACAACAGCAAATAGAACTAGCAAGAGTCCCTGCACAGCGGAGGTAAGTTCGTCCTTACCTTCTTGGACATTGCGCGGATCACCGCCGGAAAACATAATTTTCCAGCTTGCAGTAAGAATTTTAATTACAGCTAGTGCACCTGCCGCACCCATAATTATATTAAATAAGTTAGAAGCCAATCCTTCCGGCGTTGTGTCTATTGGTCCTATTCCTGTGTTAATGGTGCTTGCGTAAACCGGTGGGATTAAATGTAAATTCATTATTGTAGTAATTACTATTGCGGACAAGCAAGTGTATTTTAGCTTGCTGTTGGTAAGTTGTCAA
>CAYREW010000056.1:0-1433 GCA_964423535.1 uncultured Candidatus Saccharibacteria bacterium | reverse complement strand
GGTGCAGTTGTAATGATTTACGAAATGGTTGGTTCGCGTCTTTTAGCTCCTTATTTTGGGACATCCTTATTTGTTTGGACAAGTATTATTGGTGTTATTTTAGGGAGTTTAAGTCTGGGTTACTTTTTGGGAGGTAAACTTGCGGATAAAAAACCAAGTTGGGAAATTTTTTCTTTTATAATATTTTTGGGTGCAGTTCTTATTGCTGTTACAGGATTTGTAGAGACTCCTCTTTTAATTATTATTCAACAAGCTTTGCCGGATTTGCGGCTTTCTTCTTTGCTCTCTTCTTTGCTTCTTTTTACACCGGCAAGCGTTGTTTTAGGCATGGTTTCTCCCTACGCAATAAGGTTAAAAATGGAAAGTGTTGCCGAATCAGGCAGAACAGCGGGAACTCTTTATGCTGTATCAACAATTGGCAGTATTGTCGGCACTTTTTCAGCAGGCTTTTATTTAATTTCTTATTTTGGCAGTTCAAGAATTATTTTTCTTCTCTCCGCAATTTTAACAGCTACTTCTTTAATTGTATTTATTGGTGAAAAGACTAAATTTTTAAGGGGGTTTTTTTTATTACTTTTTCTTTCTTTAAGTTTTTTTGCTAATTTACTGCAGTTGGAGTTTGAAAAAAATATTACTGCTGATGTTGATACAAATTACAACCGCGTTCGTATTTATGATGTTGAGGAAGATAAGTCTCAGAGAAAAGTCCGTTACCTAACCACAGGCGGTTTGGCTGTGCAGTCGGCAATGTATGTAGATGCTCCTTTTGCGCTTGCTTCCGATTATGCTCAGTACTACCGGTTGGCAAACTATTTTAATTCTAATATTGGTAAAGCTCTTCTAATTGGCGGCGGCGCTTATTCCTACCCAAAATTTTTTTTAAAAGAACATCCGCACGCAGTAATGGATGTTGTTGAGATTGATCCTGAACTAACAGAGCTTTCTGAGCACTACTTTGCTTTGGACACAGAAGATCCGCGTTTAAATATTTATCATCAAGACGGGCGGATGTTTTTAAATCAGGTGGAAGGTAAATACGATGCTGTGTTTATGGATGCTTTTGGCTCTTCTTATTCAATACCCTACCAGTTGGCGACTGTGGAAGCTACACGTAATATTGCAAGAATCTTATCTCCGCAAGGTGTTTCAGCGGTTAATGTTATTTCTGCTTTGCAAGGGGAAAAAAGCAAACTTTTGCAGGCTGTTTATGCTACCTACAAAGAGGTTTTTCCGCAGGTCCTTATATTTAAGGTTGATGCGCAGCTTCCTGCGCAGGAAGTCCAGAATGTAATATTGTATGGATTTAAAACTGCTAAAGAAATTGATCTTAATTCTGCAGATGGAGATTATAAACAATTACTTGCTAATTTATATACGGATCCTGTTAGTTTAACAGTTCCTGTTCTTACAGATGAATATGCCCCTGTTGATAG
>CAYREW010000055.1:0-3799 GCA_964423535.1 uncultured Candidatus Saccharibacteria bacterium | reverse complement strand
ATCCTGTTAGTTTAACAGTTCCTGTTCTTACAGATGAATATGCCCCTGTTGATAGGTATGTTTTAAAAATGCTGAAGTAACTTTTTTATGTTTATTAACAAATTTTTTAAAAGTGATCCGTGTTTTTTTATAAAGTCTTTTAGCGCTTTCTTTTTACTGCTTATTATCTTCTGCCGTGTGTTTCTTCTGCTTAGTAGTCAGCCAAACTATGCCCATCATCATTATTTTTCTTTAGCTCAAAGTTTACAAAAGGGGCGTGTTGATGTTACAAGGCAAGTTACTGCATTAATAGATAAGGAAGAAGCACTTAGGGCTGATTACTCTTTTTTCGAAGGAGATTATTATGTTCCTTTGGCTCCTCTGCCCGCGGTTTTTTACCTTCTTTTATTTTTCCTCCCTTTTCAATATGCGCAAACAACAGTTTTACTGACAGGGTTGGTATCTACTGTTTTAATACTGAGAAAGTTGTTTCTTAAATACGTGGACAGTAATAAAGACAGTGTATATTTTTATATAGCAGCTACTTTGTATTCCTCCCCGATACTCACTGTTTTGTTTTTCACAGGACCTTGGTACACTTCCGGGCTTATTGGAGTTTGTTTATCTTTCTATTTTTTGTATTTCTATAAAGTAAAGAAAAAATCCTGGGCTATTTTACTTATATTTCCCATGGCCCTGACGAGAATTCCCCTCCTTTTTTATATTTTTCTTCCTCTGTTTGATTTAATAAGCAAAGATAGTTCTGCTATTTTTAAAAGTGTTAAAGCAGGCAGTAAAAAAATAGTTACTTATAGTTTACTTGTTATTTTTATAATCGCCCTTTTTTATGCAAATTATAATTATTTACGTTTTAATAATCCTTTTGAATTTGGCTACAGCTACCAAGTATTTACAGACCCTTTTCAGCAAATACGGGAAAGCTCCGGCCGGTTTTCAATAAACTATTTAATAAACAATATTATATATATGTTTTTTAACCCCCCGTTACCTATTAAAGATGCGTTTAGTAGATATGTTTTTCCCTACTTTTCTCTTTCCAGATACGGTGTTGGATTAGTATTTTTAATGCCGTGGATTTTGTTGATGTTTTTAGATAAATTAAGTCGGGACCAGAAAAAGTTGTTGCTCACAGCTGCAGCTGTTAGTTTACCAAGTTTGTTGTTTAATGGAGAAGGAAGTTTCCAAATAGGTAGCCGTTATGCAAATGATTTTTTCCCTCTTCTTTTGTTTGCTTACTTACCCTTTCTTGAAGAAAAAGAGAGCAATAAAAATCTTTATAAAGCAGTTATTGCTGTCTCTTTAATTATCTCCTTATATATGCTATTTCTTGTTTTAAGCGGTTATTTTTATAGATATTAATTTTATGGTTAAAGAAAAGAAAGCATCAGGAATTATTTTAATTCCCTGTTTAAATGAAGCTGCAACCTTAGAAAAGATTATAAAGAAGATAAGAAGTTTAAACCTGGGTTTGGATATTTTGGTAATTGATGATGGTAGTACAGATAATAGTTATCAAATAGCAGAAATTTTTCAGGTTAATGTTATAAGAAACAGAGTTAATAAAGGGTTAACAGTTGTTATTTACCAAGGTTTTAATTACTGCCTTAAACACAATTACAATTATTTGGTTATTTTTGATGGAGACAATCAATATTATGTGAAAGATATTCCCCGGTTGTTAGACTGTTTTCACAGCCAGTCTGCTGATCTAGTTTTGGGTGTAAGGGATTTTAATCAAAAACATATTCCTTTTCATAAAAAGGCTCTTTACTATATCGGGGGGTATATTTTCCACTACCTTTTTCAAATGCCAGTGTTGGACTGCACAACGGGATTTAGAGTTTTTTCAAGTAAAATTATAAAAAAACTGGAGCAGTTGGATACTTTTACATATACATATCAAACCCTGGCGTTTTGCAAAAAGGCGGGGGGTAAAATTGCTAAAGTTAAAGTAGCTACTAATTGTCCGAACAGACCTTCTCGTCTGGCAAATAACAGCCTTGTTTTTGTTTTTAACTATATAAGTGATGTTGTTAAAACCACAGCAGCGTTGGTTAAGAGTTAATTTTCTATTTTAAGAAGATAGAATTGCCAAGGCAAACTTATACAGGAGTTTCTGATAACCACTTTTTTGTTTGTTTTATTAACCTCTTCTTGAAGAAAATTGCGGAATTGTCTGCATCCCCAATGATTTACGTGCCCCGGCGTATTTCCAAAATTTCTCAAATATTTTAGCCTTGCTATATTTAAGATTCTCCATAAAGGTTCTATGGGTATGCTGATTAGTAGATAATGATTTGTTATTTTAATAAGGTTTATAAGAGCCTCTTTAGGGTTTTTAACATGTTCCAATACTTCTAAACAAAGAACAAGATCGCTCCCTTTATTTAACTTGGTTTCGGTAATATTATCTTTCTTATAAATAATTTCGTTCCTTTTCAATTTTTTGTTTATATTATCTGGTAATTTTTCTCTTAAATCCGTTGCTCTGTAATAAGAAAAATGGAACTTATCTTGTATTAGTAGTGATAATGTTCCTTCTCCGCAACCTACGTCCAGCACTGAGTCGCATTGCGGTTTGACCTGCTTTATTAGTGAGAATAATGTGTTTTTGTACTGGTTTACAGTAATCTGTAATAACCTATTATTTAAATTGTATTTTTTGGTGTAATTTCCTATTTTAGGCTGTTTTATTTTCTCCATGTTTTAATTCTATGTCTTCTTATTAACGCAAGCAACTTGGAAAAAATATCTTTTGCTACAATACTAATAATTCTTGGATGTTTAAAAAAATAACAGACTTCCCTAAATTAAACCTTATTTTAAGTTTTGGACTTTCTTTTTTCATTTTTCTTAAACCCGTCCTTGACCCTGATTTGGGGTGGCATTTGCGGATGGGGAAATGGATTGTTCATAATAAAGCTGTTCCGTGGACAAATTTGTTTTCCTATACTCTCCCAAATTACCAGTGGGTGGATTCCTACTGGCTGACGCAGATTTTAATGTACCTGGGTAAAACTGGTTTAGGTCTTTTTCCTCTGGCTGTTATTTTTGCTTTTATTGCAACAGCAGCTGTTTGTTTAGGTTCCAAAGGAAATCCCCTGCTAATGATTTTGGTGGCGGTTGCTTTGCGCGGCTCGTCCGGAGTAAGGCCGATGACAATCAGCTTTTTGTTTTTAGCTGTGGAGACAATTATATTGCGTTTAGGTATAAGGAGTTATTCCACTTCGCATAAGGGTCGGTCACGACCGACCCCTACGGGGCTTAATGCGAACAAATATCTGTTTCTTCTTATTCCTCTTTTTGCTTTGTGGGCAAATATGCATGCGGATTGGGTGATTGGGTTGTTTGTTTTAGGTTTGTATTTAGGGATTATTCCGTTCATTCGGCTGTTGTTTCTACGCACCAGTCATTCCGGCCTCCGAGCCGGAATCTTTGGAAGGCAGATCTTGAATCAGATTCTGAATCAAGTTCAGAATGACACAGTACTATCTTTATTTATTCTTTTCGCAAGCATTGCTGCAACCCTGCTCAACCCCTACACATACCACCTTTGGACCACTTTGTTTAAAGAAGTTGGCGCAACAGCAATGCATAGAAATATTAATGAATGGCTGGTGCCTACTTTACAGCACCCGGCCGGGTTTTTAAGTATTTCTGTAATTACTTTAGTTGTTTTTTTGATTTTCTGGCGCATTACGAAAAAAAATCTAAAATTGAAAGAACGGTTTTTTAATTTCTTGAATGTCCTTCCCCAGTTTATTTTTGCTGTTTTAGCAATGAAGTCTTATTACTATTT
>CAYREW010000054.1:0-3860 GCA_964423535.1 uncultured Candidatus Saccharibacteria bacterium | reverse complement strand
TTCTACATTTTGTCTGGAACCCCTATACCAAGCAGATTAAGACCGTTTTCAATTACCTGCGCACTTGCCCACACTAACACCAACCGGGCAGTTTTTTCATTTTTAGCAGATTTAAGCACAGGTACACGTTCGTAAAATTTATTAAAGTTTTTAGCTAAATCAAACAAGTAAGTAGATATTAAATGCGGCGCGTATTTCTTAGCAGCTTCCTCAACAATGCCGGGAAATTCAATCAAAAGACGAAGTAGCTCCCTTTCCTGCCTATCAGCAAAGGCATAATCCAAACTCTCCGCACCAACTTCCGGATCAAAACCCGCCTTTTCCAAAATAGATCTTCCCCTTGTGTATGCGTATTGAATATAAGGACCTGAGGCACCTTCTAAAGAGACTGAAGAGTCGATATTAAAGTGAATATCCTTTTCTCTGCTGTACCTTAGTAAACCGTATTTAGCAGCTGCCAGCGATATTTTCTTAACAGCTTCCTCCTTTTCGCTCTTCTTTAATCGTCCCATCATTCCGCTTTTCTCCATTACCAGCGCAACTTTTTCCTCCAAATCATTAAGCAGGGCATCAGCTGTAACTACAGTCCCCTCCCGTGTCTGCATCCTTTCACCACCTTGCAGATAAACATAGCCAAAATAAAGGTGGAGGTAATCTTCTTTACTTCCAATACCCAATTGCTCGCAAATAGCAAACAGCTGTTTCATATACAGAATCTGCTCATTCCCAATTACCCAGATATAGAGGTCTGAAGGGAACTTTTCCCTCTTTTTCTTAGTTAAATTAATATCAAAGGTGTGGTAAAGACTAGTGCTGTCAGATTTAATAAGGACTGCGTCCGGTAGATTATACTCTGCCAAATCTGTAACTACAGCACCCCTACTTTCCCGAAAAACACCTTTTTCCAAACCTTTGTTAACAATGTCTTTGCCCCCAGCGTACAAATCACTTTCGTACCAAATATAATCATGTCTGCTTTTGATCCTCTCGTATGTCTGGTGCTGACCAGCCAGTGACTGCTTAATAATCATCTCCCAAAGATACCTTACGTTCGTATCCTTGCTTTCCCAAGCTTGCAATAGCTCCCTAATTGCATCTTTGGCTCCAGGAATTTTTTTCTCCGCCTTGTCTCCTAAAGCGTAATAGAGAAGATAAAAATAATCTGGTTTTAAATTTAGGTCTGCAGGTTTAAGCCACAGTGATTTATCTTCAACCCACTTGCTAAGCAGCTGCTTCCAATCCCAATGCTCCGCTATTGCTTTCAGCCTGCTTTCTGAAACATTAAACTCCATTACCTTTTTTACATCCAAATTGTTTTTCTTAAATGCTGCAAAAAGGTATCCCCACATTACGCGACAAACATGCGTTCCCCTATCGTTGATAATACAGTCCGTAGTAACGTCAAAACCGGAAAATTCTAACAAATTAGTTACTGCTATACCAAGGAAATTGTTTCGCAAATGACCAACATGTAGAGATTTAATTGGATCAGGGCTGGTGTGTTCCAAAAGTATTTTTTTACCCTTACCCCAATTTGAAGAACCGTAATTTTCTTTTTCAGCTCTAACAGCCTCCAATACAGTAATAAAAGATTTTCCACGTACGTAGAAGTTAATAAACCCGGGTGCTGCAGCTTTCACTTTTTGTAAATAACCAGTTTCCGGAAACTGGGCAGCAATGTGCTGAGCAAGTTCCATAGGATTAGAAAACTTGCTGTCTCCCTGCTTCAATCTGCTGAAATTAGCTAAAGCAATATTGGAAGCAAAATCCCCGTGGCTTTTTTCTGCTGGTTGTTCCAAATGGATATTCTTTAATTCAACACCTGTTTCCTGCTGAACAACCTGGTTTAGATCTAATTTAATCTTTTCTTTTATTGAAGACATTAATACCTAACTATAATAACTAACTTTGTAATTTAATACCAGACATTACTTGTTGCTCCAGTTTGCAAGTAACAACTCCCCACCTAAAAAGCCTCTCGGAAACTGCTACTTCCACCGCTACTCTGAAAAACATTGTTAGACAAGGTTAGCTTAAAATGTGAAGTTTTGCCATAAACGGCAAAAACTTCTAAAATCAACAGCTTTGCTGTTGGTTAACTACCTACCACCCCCAGCTCTCCCCATCACTTACAACCTCAACAGTACCGTCAAGATCAGTCCTTTTTAAAATAACGCCAACCCTGGAAAGGAGTTGCAAAGTGCTGCTGTGCGGATGGCCAAAACTGTTATCCTTACCTACAGAAACAACTGCCAAAGAAGGTTTTATTTTTTCTAAAAAAGCAGGTGCTAAAGCATCTCTTGCCCCCTGGTGCGGTACTTTGAGCAGCTGTGCAGAAGCAACAGTTCGCTGATTAATAAAATCCTGCTGCGCCTCGGCGGGAAAATCGCCTGTAAAAAGGGCAGTAAAGTTTTTGTATTTAAAATAAAGCACAACCGAACAGTAATTAACATTGCTGTTCAAGCAAAATTTCGGGGGCCACAAAACAGAAAAGAAAAAGTTGCCAAATGCCAACTTTTGCCCCTGGTAAGTTTTAATTACTTTTGTCTCTTCCTTACTTAATAAATCTAAAAAATGCTGGTACTGGCTGCTTGCATAGGGGGTGTAGGCAAGCAAAACTGCTTTAATCCTGTAATTATCAACAGCGTAAATCAGGCCACGTACGTGATCAGCATGTGGATGGGTTAAAACAAGTAAATCAATATCTCTTTCCCAAAAAGGAAGGGCGGTGTTTAAACAAGAGGTAATTTTACTTTCATTAGGCCCTCCGTCAATCAAAACTGTCTGGTTGCGGTATTTAATTATCACCCCGTCCCCCTGCCCCACATCACAAAAATAAATATGGAGATGGGAATCAGGCATTTCCGGAATTGCAATAACAACAGCAGCAACAGAAGTAAGCAAAATAAACCAAAAAAACTGGGAATTGCAGACCCTGCGTAAAAAAATCCTCATTAACCAAATAAGTTTACTAATGAAACAATATAAGCCAAAGACGGGTAAAGCAAAAATGCAGCTGTCCTCCCTAAAACAGGCTTTATGTAATAAAGGAAAACAGATAAAAATCCCAACCAGGTTACAAAAGGAACTGCAGAAACAATTAGTAAATTGCAGAACAGAGAAGTTAAAGAAAAAGCCTGCCCAAACTGTAAAAGCAGTACTGGATATGTGCTTAACTGAGCAGACCATGTTTCTGTAAAAACATCTCTAAAATTTTTAGGAACAAACTGCAAACACTGCCTGAAAAAGGGGGCTAAATAAACTATACCCAAAGTTGCAAAAAAGGTCAGCTGGAAGGATACGTTCCAAAGAAGAGCTGGATTAATGTGTAAAAGAATTACAGAACTAAATAACAATGCAAAGCCTGAGTCAGGCTGACGCTGAAAAAACCTTCCCAAAAATGCTAAAAAAGACATTACAGCTGCCCTTAAGACAGGAGGGTTTGCTCCTACAAGTAAGGCATAAAAAGCAATCCCAAAAATGGAAAAAGAAAGAGCGCCTACCTTTCCAAGCAATAAAGCAATTGTTGTTAAAGCGCTAATTACAACAATAAAATTAAATCCTGAAGCTACAACAATATGGGTGGTTCCCGACTTTTTTAAAGCTTGTGCAAAATCAGGAGGAATATTTGAAGAACCAAACAATATTCCTGCTAAAAGTGAGGCATGGGGTTCAGGAAGAATTTTCTTACATGTAGACACCAAACTGTTACGTAACCTAAAGATGCGCTCACGAACGTAATTAGTCGATAATACTTTATCTGCAGGTTTTACTACCTGTTTATTTTTTTCCAAATCAGGGTATTCCACCATAGCAGAAATACCTCGCAATTGCAGATACCGGGGCGGTTCTTTAAGTTC
>CAYREW010000053.1:0-3999 GCA_964423535.1 uncultured Candidatus Saccharibacteria bacterium | reverse complement strand
ACAGATCCGACTTCCGTTTGCTGTCTTCTGTCTTCCTATTGTTTGATTAGTAACTATTTGTTAAATTCGTGTTTTTAATCAGGGGAGTGAGGTCCGTTTTTTCCAACTTTTAGCAAATAGAGTAGGGGAGTGCCAATTAGCAGGAATTTCTAATTTCTAATTTCTAATTATTATTAACATTTATCTATTCTACTTCATTAGAAATTAGTAATTAGTTATTAGAAATTTGTCCAGCTATTATTAGTTGGACAATGGATGATATTCCTTATGCGTCTCCTCAGCGTAACGATCGGACGCATGCACATACCTGGTTGTGGTCTCCAAAGATTCGTGTCCAAGAAGAATCTGGATTGCAGCAGGATTTGCTCCGCTTTCCGCTAAATAAGTGGCAAATCCGTGTCTTAAAGAATGCGCAGATGTCGGCACATTTATCTGCAATCTTTCTCTATATTCCTTTATTTTTGCCTGCAGATAGTTGGTTGATAATCTCCGCTGCGGATCATTAACATTCGGGCCTGCATAAGGTACAAAAACAGCATCAACAGCATCATCACGCGTATCTAAATAAGCGTTTAAATGCTTTTCGGCTCGCGGTGTTAAATAAACAAAGCGTTCTTTTTTACCTTTGCCGCGGACAAAAATTTTCCCGCTTTCATCAATCCGGTCGCGGTTCAAATTTAAAAGCTCGGAAATACGCATACCTGTTGAAAATAAAACTTCCAAAGCAGCGCGGTTTCTCAAAGCAACCAATTCGTCTTCCTCAAATTTACTCGGCGACTCCACCAGACGAATTAAATCTTCCAGCTCTGCCACACGCGGATGTTTTCTCGGAGTCTTAATTAAATTAACCCCATCCGGCGGAATCGGGACACTTTTATCCATATCAACCAAATATTTTAAGTAACTGCGGAAGGTTGATAACATCCGATTTATCGAGCTCGCTGAGAGGCTTTCTAAGCGGATTTCTTTATCGGAGAGGACCTCACGGTCATCCGAATTCAGCCATGCTTTGTATCTATCAACAATTTTTTTATTTATATTATTAAAAGATACATTTTCTTGGTCCAAGTAAAGTTTTAGAATATTCAAGTCCCGTTCGTAATTGTAGATAGTTTCATCCGAATAATTATTGACTTTAAGATGGAGTAGGAAATCATCAAAAAGTGGGAGATTTACAGAATTGTTTTTAGTAGGCGAGTTAGACATTTTTTATTTAGTAGTAAGAATTAAGAATCAAGTAATAAGGGAGTTGACTTATTAAAAACAGTATTTCAACCACGAACGGACTGAGTATAATTACCCTTACACTCAATTATAGAGTAGAGAAGAAAAATTTGTCAATGGGGAAGGAAGCAAAAAGCGAATATTTTTAAGAGGTCTTTATAATAGAGCACAAGTCGTATCTAACTTATTTGACTTATCTATCTTATTAAGTGCTCAAGCCGGCGCGCCTCTGCAGAGCTCTATCCTCTTGCAAATTTTAAGCAAAAAATACTCAAACGCAGCAGCGTACTTATCCACAAATTATAGGACTTATAATAATTATAAGATGATTAGCTATTATAGGATATACGTACGTTAGCACTCCTCTACCCTGGTTGCCAACGACCCTGCAATTTTTACCCCGCACTTCCCTACTTTTGCCTGTAACAATAACACTAAGCAGATGGGTGCCGAGATGCCGAGATTCCGTAATGCCGTAACGTCGAAGTATCGGACTTCATCATCTCCTCATCTCGTTATTCCTCATTACGGTACTTTTGTTCTCGTGTTCTAGTGTTTTGAAGGAAAACTAAAAAACTACGAAGGATTTTAGGGCGCGACGTAAAAGTGCGCTACTACCTTGAGTATTCGTGCAGGCAGGCCTGACAACAAAAGGAATCACGGAGCCGCCGCATAACAATTTTTACACTCTAGTAAACACTGTTCGGCGGCGAGTGCTTAGGTGCGGCCAGAACAGTAACTAAGTTGCTAAGGGCCGACACCGTCCTTTTGTGGCACGGCCTGCCGAACGAATACTGGCAAAGCAAATAACGAAAACCGGAGCGGCAATCTAAAAAAGAGGAAATCCGCCAAGCTCTGCAACAGCAAACACAGCCCCAACCACAACAGCAGTCAAAAGGTACTCCCAAAGCACATTTTTATAAAGCTTCCTCTGTAAATAATGCTGGGCAATACCTAAAAAAGAGTAAAAAGCAGTAGTTAAAATAACAGAACGCCTTAGCGCAGTCAGGGGAAACAAACTTAACCCCAGCGCTGTCTGGAACCCTGCGTAAGTAAGAATAAGCGTAGCAGGAGTTAAAAGGTGTTCAATTGCTTCTTTATCAATAAAAACAGCCTGAATAAAACACCAGGACAAGGCAAAAGTCAAAACCAAATACTGCACCAGCTGGAGCAGTAAAGAAAAATCAAGCTTGTAAACAACAGTAATAGAAATAAGGTAAACAAGAACGGTTAAAACAAAGAAAACACTTTGCGCAGCCGACAACAACGGAATTAACCTTTCCCGGGAAATAAGAAAAACATTAGCGGAAAGAAGAAGCAAATAATGGATAACAGCAAGAATAAATATAAATAACCCCGATACAACAGGTGTAGGAGGCAAAATTGAGTAAATAATAGACCCGTAACCGATTAAAATTGCCGGAGGAATAAAAAGTTCCGGACTGGAAGTACGCAAAACCCAGGAAGCAAGGAAAGCGGTAAAAACAGCCAACACAGCACTTCCCCACCGCAGGTACGGCTGTTCAAGCACAGGAAGAGTACTAACAGCTAAAGGCAAAAGTATGGAAAGCAGTGTAAATTTCTGACGTTTGGACATACTGTAACAACCTATTATAGCAAGACGCTTCAAAAAGCTAACCAAACGCACTGCGTTTGGTTTCGTAAGAACCTTAAGTTACTTAAGTAACTTAGGATACCTAAGTATCTTAGGAGGGATAGGAGTGAGCACTGCTAGCTAGCTAACCAAGGTTAGTTAACACATCTTCAACCTCCGCAATTTGCTCCAACTCGCCTACCATCTCTTTAATCTTTTCAGCAGTATCTTCTTCTACAGGAAGTTTAAAACTGGGCTCTCCGCTTTCAAATATATAACTTGTTGATCCTGCCTCACCTAAAGATCCCTTGTATTGAGTAAATATCTTCCTCACTTCCGAAGTTGTCCTGTTTCTGTTGTCTGTTTCTGCTTTAATAATAAAAGCAACACCTCCCGGACCATAACCTTCTAAAATAACTGTTTGCAATCCCCCTTCCAATCCTTCCCCTGTTGCTCTATCAACCGCTGCCTGAATATTTTCCTTAGGCATATTTACTTCTTTAGCCCGCTCAATAGCGGCAGCCAAAGCAGGGTTCATTTCCGGGTCTCCCCCGCCCTCACGCGCAGCTTGCGCAATTTCTTTTGATGCTTTAGAAAATGCTTTACCTTTCTTAGCATCCTCCTTAGCTTTAATATGTTTGACTTTGGACCATTTATTATGACCGGACATGGGGTTAGTATACAGTAGTAAGTAGAAAGTAGTAAGTGGTCCATCCGCCACTGGCGGATGGCCTAAGGAGAATGAGGTGTAAACGCTTCGCGTTTAACCTTGGCAAATTCTCCACGCCCTTTTTGTACTGCGGCGGATGGCCTGGGAAGAAGGTAGTAAGTAGGAAGTAGATAGAGTAGCGCAGCTTGCTGCGCGCCGCACTGAAAAAACACAAACAATGAGCAATTAGTAATTAGAAATTAGAAATTAGTAATTTACCTCAACTCTCCTTCCTCAATCACTTTCTCACCTTTACGCGGCAGCCTCTCCTCTTCTATTACCTTTTCTTTGCTTTTTTTGTTGCTCCGTTCCCCACTTTCTCCGTTTTTCTGTTTTTGTTCTTCCGCTTTCCCATTTCTGTCTTCCTTTTCCGTCTTCGCTCTTCGACCATCTGTTTTCTTTTCATAGTTCTTCAGTTCTTTTGTTCTCTTGTTCTCTTGATCTTTTGTTCTCTTGTTCTCTTGATCTCTTG
>CAYREW010000052.1:0-4027 GCA_964423535.1 uncultured Candidatus Saccharibacteria bacterium | reverse complement strand
TACTAATTACTAATTACTAATGCCTTCTTATACTAATTACTAATTACTAATGCCTTCTTAGCGCAGCGTAATCGCAGTACCAGTGCAAAGCACGGTACCCACACAGGTTAGAGAGACTCACCAGCCTCTGGCACAACCTTGCGCAAAAATCAACAGCGGGGCTTTTTTGGCCCCGCTGTGAAGAAAGGAGAGAGACTTTCCTCTATCCCCCGAAGGGGTTAGAGTAGTTTTTATAGTAGCAGAATTGGCATAAAATGTCAATGTTTTGGTTGAATAACACGAATATAACAAATGGTTACTAATTAAATGAATAGAAGGGTTAGGTGTTTGGTGTTCTTGAAGCTAATACCACTTACTTGCGGCAGGGACAAGCCCTGCAACTACATACTTCTTATTTAATTAGGACAAAACGCGGTAGTGCTAAGAAGAGTGTGGAGAATTTTCCAAGGTTAAACGCGCAGCGTTTACACCTCATTCTCCTTAGGACAAAACGCCGCAGTATAAAAAGGACGTGGAGAATTTGCTGCGCAAATTCTCCTTAGGCCATCCGCCAGAGGCGGATGGACCACTTACTACTTTCTACTATCTACTATCTACTATTTCTGCTATAATACCTAAGGAGGAGACAAATTCATGGCATTACCTTTTATTAAACACTTAAAGCATGTTCTGGACAGTCCTGTACAGCAAGCAGGTGAAGCGGAAGGTATGCTGCTTGGTATTAAAGTGCCGAAAGGTTCGGAAAAAATGCCTTTGGCTGCAGAGCAGATGTTTGCAGCTCTCCACGGTCTTTTACGCCTCCACCCCGAAGACCAGGAACACCTTGCTTTTGAAATTAGCGGTCGCCCCGACGGAATTTTCTTTTACTCTTGGGTACCGGCAGAGCTGCGCAGTTTTGTACAGGGGCAGATTTATGCCCAGTATCCTAATGCAGAGATTAAGAACGTGGATGATTATGCTTCAGCAGAGCAGTTGGAAGGGCAGGTGTCTAGAAGTGATTTACACACAGCTTCCGCAATTCTCCGTTTATCAAAAGAAGATTATTTTCCTATTTTAACTTTTCCCGATTTTGAAGTTGATCCTTTAGCCGGTATTACCGGCGCTTTGGCAGAGGTTGGGCCTGATGAACAGGTTTGGGTCCAGCTGTTAATCCGTCCTGTCGGTGATGTTTGGCAGGAAGCGGGGCATGCTTATGTGGAAGAGGTGCGTTCCGGCGCTTCCGGCGGAGGTATAAACCCCGCTGATATAGCCGGTGATATTTTTAAGGAATTAGGTAATATTGTTGTCCATATGGGGCGGAGTTTTTTCCATCCTGATCTTGAACCGTACGGCACGGAAGATTACGGCAGTGGTTCTGTACGTTTAAGTTCCGGTCAGGAGCTGATGCTTGAATCTATTGAGCGTAAGCTTAGCAGGCTGGGGTTTGAGTCTGCTGTGCGGGTTGTGGCTGTTGGACCTACTGCTGTTGATGCCCGCTCCCGTTTGCGCGCTGCAGTAGCTTCTTTTCGCCAGTTTTCCAGTACACAGCTTAATTCTTTTGAAGCTTCGGAGATAGAAGAAGATAATTTAGCAGCTTTGCTTAAGTACAGGCACAGAACTTTCCCTGCCCAATCCAGTATTTTAACAACGGAAGAGCTTGCTTCTGTTTTCCACCTTCCCAATGTTTCTGTAGAAACTCCGGCTATTTCTTGGTCAACATACCGTAAAAGTGAACCACCGCTTAATTTACCGGTGGAGGACTGCACTTTTTTTGCAAAAACCACTTTTCGCGAGAAAGACAGGAAGTTTGGAATTAAACGCGCTGACCGCCGCCGCCATTTTTACGCTGTTGGTAAAACAGGGTGCGGAAAGTCAACAATGTTTGAAAACATGGCTTTGCAGGATATGGAGGACGGCGAAGGTGTAGCTGTTCTTGATCCTTTAGGTGATACAGTTGAACATTTGCTGGAAAGAGTGCCCAACCACAGAGCTGATGATGTTGTTATTTTTGATCCTTCCGATTACGACCGTCCTGTTGCACTTAACCTTTTGGAATGCCCAAACCCGCAGCAGAAAAATTTAATGGCTTCCGGAATTGTGGAAGCGTTTAAAAAGCACTTCTCCTTTTCCTGGGGGCCCCGGTTGGAATATTTACTCAATAACTCAATACTGACCCTGCTTGAGGTGCAGAACACAACACTTTTAGGTATTGTCCGTCTGCTTACCGATATCAATTACCAGAAATATATTGTTTACCAGATTGAAGATCCTGTTTTGCGTGAATTCTGGATGCGGGAGTATAAAAATATGCGCGGCAACCAGCGTTTAATTACCGAAGCTGTTGCTCCAATCCAGAACAAGGTTGGCCGGTTTTTAGGCTCAACAACAATCCGTAATATTTTAGGCCAGTCTAAATCAACAATAGATCTTTGGGAAATTATGAACAACGGTAAAATTTTATTTGTTAATTTGTCTAAAGGTAAAATTGGTTCGGATAATGCCAACCTTCTGGGTTCGCTTTTGATTTCCCGCCTTAACTTTATGGCAATGCAGAGGGCACGCCTCCCGGAGTCCGAGCGCCGCGACTTCTTTCTTTATGTTGACGAGTTCCAGAACTTTGCTTCCGGTTCTTTTGCTTCTATTCTTTCCGAAGCGCGGAAATACCGTCTTTGTTTGCACCTGACCCACCAGTATATTGCCCAACTGCCGGAAGAGATGCAGGATGCTGTTTTTGGAAATATCGGCACAACAATTGCTTTCGGTGTCGGCGGTGCGGATGCGGAAGTTTTGGCCAGCGAGTTTGCGCCTGTTTTTGAAGAAGAGGATTTGATTTCTTTGGAAAAGTTTAATATTTATGTAAAATTGTTGATTGATGGTATGGCTTCGCGGCCTTTTTCCGCGGAAACTCTGCCTCGAATGGGCGAGATAACAGGTAACAGAGATGACGTAGTTGAGCGCTCGCGTCAGAAATACGGAGTTGATGTTGATGTTATTGAGGAGCGGATTGAAAAGTGGATGGAGAAGGATTTTAATTTAGGAATGGCGAAGGCGGAGGAGGCTAGACGTGAGAAGCGGCAGGCGGAGAAGCCGGAAGAGGGAAAAGAGAAGACGGAACCGAAGATAGAAAAGGAAGAAGAAAAACAGAAAAATAGTAAACAAAAGGAGATTAGGGGGGAAGTTGACCTTAGCTCAAGAGAACACTAGGACACGAGAACATTAAAACACTAGAACAAGAGAACAAAAGTACTAAAAAACTAAGAAACTAAGAAACTGAAAAACACGAAAACAAGAGAACAAAAGAACTAAGAAACTAAGAAACTAAAAACAGAATTCGGCGTTACGGCATTACGGAGTTACGGTATTACGGCATCTCGGCATCTCGGCACTCAGCTGCTTAGTTTTTATGTTTTCATGATTTCATGCTTTTATGATTTAATGTTTTCATGCATGGGGGGGGTGACGTACAATTATTTATGTCAAAAAACAAAGAGGAGAAAAATAACAAAAACCGTACTTTTGAGGAGAATATTGAGCTTTTGGAACAGTCTTTAAACGGTGCGCAGGCATCTATGAATATGGCTAAGAAAGTGATGAAGGCTTTACGCAACAGTACAGGCAATACCGGCAATAAAAGTGAAAAGAAAAAGAAAACTGAAAAAAAGCCGAAAGTTTACAAAGGTAAAAAAGGAGTTTTTGACGGGCAGTTTATGGTTACGGGTAATGGTAAAAAATACCAGGTGCCTGAAAACTACGCTTCAAAGTCTCTTCTGGTTTACGGTGATACGCTTAAATTGATTGAAGAAGACGGTAAAAATTTCTTTAAGCAGGTGGAGGAGGTTGAACATTGTAAAACAGAAGCTGTGCTGGTTAAAAAAGCCGGGCGCTGGACTGCAGTTACCGGGCACGGTTCGCACAAAGTTTTACCAGCATCAGTTGCTTACTACGAGGCGGAGGAGGGTGATGAATTGACAGTTGTTCTGCCTGCAGAGAATAAGTCTGCTCCTTTTGCAGCAATACAGGAAGTGGTTAAAACAAGAGATCAAGAGAA
>CAYREW010000051.1:0-4079 GCA_964423535.1 uncultured Candidatus Saccharibacteria bacterium | reverse complement strand
TGTCCGCCTCTGGCGGAAGGGTTGCAACTACAGTACTTGGCACCGGTTCGCTGCTGCTCATCTTCAAAAATGTGTATAATAGAACTGTTATGTTCAAACAGTACCTTATCTCCACAATCACCTTTTTAGTAATTGATTTTGCCTGGCTTGGTCTGGTTGCAAAAAAATTCTATGATCAGGCTTTTTCTGTTTTTGAAAGGACAATCCGGTGGCCGGCGGCTTTCGGCGCTTATGTTCTTTTAATTCTCGGAATTAATTTGTTTGTTTTACCCCGGGTAACAAATCTTACAGAAGCAGTTCTCTACGGCGGTTTGTTTGGCCTCATCGTTTACGGAGTTTATGATTTAACAAATTACGCAACTTTAGCTGACTGGGCATTAAAAACTGCGGTAGTAGATATGCTTTGGGGGTTTGGTGTTTGCGCTGCAGTTACTGTGGTTACGTTTTTGCTTGTCGGGCAGCCATAAAGGCTGCAACTACACCTGTCCGCCTCTGGCGGAAGGGTTGCAACTACACCTGTCAGCCTCTGGCGGAAGGGTTGCGACTACATTTCTGTATGCTATACTAACTTCGTGCTACGGAAAGTCAAACACACTTTCATTCCTTACGAGGGTAACAATTTCTACCCCCGCTTTAAAAAGCCCAAGGCACTAGGAATAATCCTGCTCCTGCTCCTTGGAATTCAGGTATTTCTAAATTTTACAGTTTCTACAGCCCCCAAAGTTTTAGGTTTTGCTACTGATATTCATGTCCGGGATGTTATTGAACTTTCCAATAAAGAGCGGGAAAAAGAAGGCCTTCCTGCGCTGAAAACTAGTGATTCTCTTTCCGAGGCTGCTAGACAAAAAGCAGAGTATATGTTTGAACACGATTTTTGGGCGCACGTTGCTCCGGACGGTACAACGCCGTGGGATTTTTTTGAATCGGTGGGTTACGATTTTTATTTTGCAGGTGAAAATTTAGCCCGTGATTTTAATACTTCTGCCGGTGTTGTCCGCGGTTGGATGAACAGCCCTTCCCACAAAGATAATATTTTAAACAACAATTTTAAGGAAATTGGTATAGCTGTGGTTAATGGTGAACTTGATGGGGAGGAAACTACATTAGTGGTACAGCTGTTTGGTACTCCTTTGTCTGCGGCAGTTGCGGAAGAGCCCGGGGAGACCGGTGCTGTCCAGCAGCAGGCAGTTGAGACAAAGCCTACCTACACTGCTTACGGTTTGGAAACTGAAATTACAGCTGAAGAAGCTGCCCGCCCGCGGGGTTCAACATTTACTTTAGCAAAACCCAGCTTAGTTGCTTTGTATGACCTTGGTCCTACAGGTCAGGTCTATATTCCATTTTTAACTGTTTTAATGCTTCTTTTTGTGGTTGATTCTTATGTTCTGTTGCGGAAGAGAAAAGTGCGGCTTAGCGGTCATTCAATGCTTCATGCTGTTGGTGTTGGGTTAAGTATGGCGGCAATGATGTTTTTGGAGACGGGTCAGGTTTTGTGATGAAGAAATATTTACTTCGCCATCTACGTGAATATATAGTTTTAGCTTTGTTAATTGGTTCTTTGGTTGTTTTAATTTTGTCTGTCCATGAGCCTTTCTGGCGCGGGCTTCTTTCTTCCGCATTTATTTTTAGCTATATTTTTTGGGGATTTTGGCATCATTATAAAGAAAAGACTTTAAGCGACGATGTAATATTGGAATACTTTATGGTTGCTCTGCTTATACTTAGTGTTCTTATAGCTAAGTTCTCCTGAATATTTTTTTTACATATAGTAGAATATGTTTAATGCGACGGCTCATAATTGCACTGAGTTTAATTATGTTACTCCTCCCGGTACCTGCTTACGCAGTGCCGGATACTTATGTCCCCTCTTATGTAAATCAAGAACCAATTCTTCTTCCTGATTCGCCGTTGTATTTTTTAAAAACTGTCTATGAGACTTTTCGTTACGCATTAGCGTTTACCCCTAAAAAGAAAGTGGATATTGGTATGTTTTTAGCAGAGAGGAGGTTGCAGGAGGCTAAAAAAGTTACAAAGCAGGGTAACGAAGAACAGGCTGCAAAATTGCTTGAGGATTACCGGTCCCGGCTGGGTAACGTTCAGCAGACTGTGAAGACTGCTGCGGAAGTTGGTGGCACCGCAGTTAAGTTGAGTCAGCAAGCAAAGCAGAGCTTTCAAAGGCAGAAAGAAATTATGGATTCTATGGGTGTTAGTTTTGATACAGTCAGTGATTTGGAGGATGATTTGGGAAGTAAGGTTACAACAATTTCTGCTACTCTGCGCCGCCCGTACAGAGTACCGGAAAAAAAGCAGTCCACACCTTCGGCCGATACCGCTTCTCCAAGTATTTTTGGTACAATATTGAATTGGTTGTTGGGTCAGCGCGAGTTGATTGCCCCGGTTGCGGAATAATTATGGCAAATATATCCCTATCAGTAATCATCCCTGTCTACAACGAAGAAAACCGTTTGGCTGACACTTTGGAAAAAGTCAACAATTTTCTTTCCAAAAAAGAATGGGATTACGAAATTATTATTGTTGATGACGGTTCGGAAGACGAAACCGCAGACCTCGCGGAAATTTTTGTCAACAATCACGCAAGGTCGCGGTTAATTAAAAACCCGCACCGCGGTAAAGCTTTTGCTGTCCGTACCGGTGTTTTGGAAGCAAAGAAAAAGTTTGTCTATTTTGCAGATGCGGATTTGGCAACTCCAATCAATGAGGTGGAAAAAATGATTGGCTGGCTGCAGGGGCATGATTTTGATATTGCAATTGCTTCCCGCGAGGCTGAAGGTGCGCAGCGTATTGGCGAGCCGTGGTACCGTCATATAATAGGTCGGGTTTTTAACTGCATTGTCCAAGTAGTTGTTCTCCCCGGGTTAAACGACACTCAGTGCGGTTTTAAGTTATTTAAAAAAAGAGCAGCAGAACATATTTTTAAGAATTTAAAGATTTACGGTGATGATATGGAAGATTCCCGCGGTGCTTTTTTCGGCGCTTTTGATGTTGAAGTTTTGTTTTTAGCCCGCAAATTCGGTTACAAAGTTAAAGAAGTTCCTGTAGTTTGGAAATACCAAAAGACTACAAGGCTTAATTTAATTTCCAATTCCTGGAAAATGTTTAGAGATGTTGTAAAAGTCCGCTTGTATGACCTCCGCGGCCGCTACGAAAAGGAGTGCGTTTTGTAAAGTGCGTGTTGTCCTAGTTATTCCCACATACAATGAGCGGGAAAATGTAAAGCCTCTTATTAAAGGACTCCAGTCCGAATTTTCCAAAAACCCCAATCACGAGTGGTTTATTTTAATTGTTGATGATAATTCTCCCGACGGTACAGGAGATGTTGTTCAGCAAATGATGCGGGATCATAGTAATTTGCGTCTTCTTCGCGGTCGGAAAATTGGGTTGGGAGCAGCCTACCGGCGCGGTATTATTTACGCAGTTAAAAAAATGGATGCGGATGTGATTGCTAGTATGGATGCAGACCTTTCGCACGAACCGCCCTACATTCCGGAGATGGTAGCGGAGATTGAAAACGGTGCTGATTTGGTTTTGGGTTCGCGTTACATTAAAGGCGGTTCTATTCCTAAAGATTGGGGAATACATAGAAAGATTTTAAGCAGGTTGGGCAATTTTATTGTTCGAATTCTGTTAGCTATTCCTTACGTGCACGAATTTACAAATTCACTTCGCGCTTTCCGTGTTGATTTATATAATAGAATGGATAAAAGTGAGCTTGATTATAAAGACAACACTTTTTTACCTGCATTTATCTATGAAGCGCATAGAAAAGGCGCTGATATACGCGAAATTCCGCTCAAATTTAAGAACCGCGTTCACGGCGAGTCAAAAATTGAAGTGTTTACATACACGCCAAATTTGTTGAAGTTTTGTTTGCGCAAGTGTGTTAAGATGTAGTAGCGCACTTTAGTGCGCGCCGGCGCAAAATAAAAGCAGTATCAGAATTGCTTTTGGCGGTACGGTACACTTCAAGATTTCGCTTTTACTAACAGCTAACAACAAGCAATTAAACATATCTCCATCTCTTGACACAACGCTTCTAGTTTGTTAAAAGTAATAGTACA
>CAYREW010000050.1:1887-4158 GCA_964423535.1 uncultured Candidatus Saccharibacteria bacterium | reverse complement strand
AAACAATGAATAAAAAACACAAACGCATCTGGATTATTATTACAGTAATTGCCTCGCTGAGTATTCTTGTCTCTTCACTAATGCCTTTAATACTGGGGTTGAGCTAGTTAAACAAGCCAGTAAGTATGCTAAGTTTCCTATAAATTCTGGGATACGTAGGAATCCTAAAGCGCCTCAAAAATTTATCGTATAATAAAACTATGCCATCACCAAAACTAAACGACCCGGCAACAAAAATAGCATTTATCGGCGAAAAATACGCAAAAAAGCTCAAACAGCTGGAGATAAAAACAGTAGAAGATTTAATCCGCCACTACCCGTCAAGGTACGAAAAGTATAAACAAGTAAACAAAATTTCAGAAATAGAAAATAGACCTATAAACAAAGCGGGGGTGGTTGGAAAATTAACTGAAATCAAGGATATTCGCACAAAACACGGAAAATTCTTAACAACCGGGGTTATTGAAGATGAAACAGCACAACTGGACGTCGTCTGGTTTAACAACCGTTACATTACCAAAAGTTTAAAAAAGGGGGACACAATATCACTAAGCGGCAAACTAGGGGAGTTCAATAATAAAAAAACACTAATTGCTCCCCAATACGAAAAACTGCGCCCTGACCAAAGCGGGACCAAACTTATCCACACAAGGAAACTGACACCAATCTACCCGGAAACAGCGGGGGTAAGCTCTAAGTGGCTGCGCAGCAGGCTTAATGCAGTAATTAACAAATACAAAGTTCCAGAGCAGTTAAAAGACTATCTGCCGGAAAAAATAATTAAAAACCACCAGCTAATTTCTCTGCAAAAGGCACTCAAACAAATTCACTTCCCAAAAACAGAAACGGAAATTGCAGAAGCAAAAAAAAGGTTGGGATTTGATGAACTATTTATGCTTCAATTAAAAAATTTGCAGAGGAGAAAAAAATGGAAGGAAAAAACCCCCCCGGTCAATTTAAAAATTGGTAATTACAAATCAGAAATTAGTAATTTCATTGTCCAACTTCCTTTTCAACTAACAGCAGCGCAGGAAAAATGTATACAACAAATACTTGCCGACTTGGAAAAAAACAAGCCGATGAACAGACTTTTGCAGGGTGATGTAGGTTCTGGAAAAACTGTAGTTGCTGCTGTTGCCATGTATGCAACGCATCTAAACAATGTCCAGGCAGTTTTAATGGCACCTACAGAAATATTGGCGGAACAGCACTACAAAGAATTAAAAAACCTGACTAAAAATAACCCAATACCGCTTGCACTGTTAACAGGTAGTAAAAAACCGGGTTCCAAAAATCTCAAACCCAACAGTATTATTATCGGCACCCACGCTTTACTTTACAACCCGGACCTTCTGGATAAAGTTGGATTGGTAGTAATTGATGAACAGCAAAGATTTGGAGTTAAACAACGCTCCAAGCTAATTAAAGAAAATAAGAAAACTCCCCATACATTAACAATGACAGCAACCCCAATACCGCGTTCATTAGCATTAACACTTTACGGCAACTTGGATATTTCAACACTGGACGAAATGCCGCCGGGAAGAACACCAGTAAAAACCTGGGTAGTGCCTCCTAAAAAACACAAAGCAGGGTATAAGTGGGCAAAATTGCAAAACTCAAAATTCAAAACCCAAATATTTGTTATCTGCCCTCTAATTGAAGAGTCGGAACACGAGACTTTACAAGATGTCAAAGCTGTAAAATCACATTTTAAGCAGCTAAAAAAAGCAGTCTTTGCAGATTTAAAACTTGGACTTCTGCACGGCCAACTAAAAGCGGAAGAAAAAGAAACAATACTCAACAAATTTCGCAAAGGAAAAATTGATGTTTTAGTCTCAACTCCGGTAGTAGAAGTAGGAGTAGATATTCCTAATGCCAATATAATTATTATTGAAGCAGCGGAAAGATTCGGCCTTGCTTCACTGCACCAACTGCGGGGGAGGGTAGGAAGAGGAGACCAACAAGCCTACTGCCTTTTAATAGCAAAAAATAAGGGTGCAACCTTTAAACGGCTGAAGGCTATGGAAGAAATTAATTCCGGGTTTGAACTTGCTGAACTGGATTTAAAAATCCGCGGGCCGGGTGAAATTTACGGTACAAAACAGCACGGAAATATTGAACTTAAACTTGCATCGCTGAGCAACCAAACCTTAATCCAACAAACCCGCATTGCAGCAGAAAAAATTATAAAGCAGGGGATTGAAAAATACCCCGATCTGCGTGATAAAATAGAAGCTGAAGTCGAGCAGGCAGTTGAACCGAATTGAT
>CAYREW010000050.1:0-1787 GCA_964423535.1 uncultured Candidatus Saccharibacteria bacterium | reverse complement strand
AACAATAAACAATGAGAATCACTTCCGGCTCTGCAAAGGGCCACAACTTACAAGTACCAGATACAAAAGACTTAAGACCGGCAAAAGAAATGGTTAGGCTGGCTGTCTTTTCAATACTGGGGGAAAAAGTAACTAATGCGCAAGTACTGGACCTTTTTGCCGGCACTGGAGCTTACGGTATCGAAGCGCTAAGCAGAGGAGCAGACCACTGCGATTTTGTTGAAATAGATTACAGAACGCACCAGGCTTTGGAAAAAAACCTTAACCACACTAAACTAAAAAGCAAAGCAAAAAGCTACAACCAGGACGCTTTTAAATATATAGAGATGCAAAAGGAAAAAAAATATGATATTATCTTTTTCGCGCCGCCGTACAAACTGGGAGCTCCCAAAGATTTGTTGTTTAAAGCGGGACAAACGCTTAAAGAAAAGGGAGTTTTAATTATCGAGCACCGCAAAGAAGTACCAGTACCGGAGATTAAGGGCTTGGAGAAGGTAAAGAGTAAAGAATACGGGATAACAGGAGTAACCTTCCTTAGGAAGGTCGCAAATACTAAATCCTGAATTCTAAGCTCCAAATAAATAATAAACCTTTAAAAGTTTCGGATTTAGGTATTCGGATTTCGAATTTCCTTTTTTCCGAAGGAAAAAAGAATATGGGTGTACCAAAATATAGACCATCCAAAGCACGACGTGATAGACGAAGAGGCCACCATAAAGTTAAACCGACGCAGACGGTGAAGTGTCCGCATTGTGAAGCGGACAAACTGCCGCATACAGTATGCGCTGAATGTGGAAAGAAATAGACTAAACAGGGTATGGGTTTCGGAAACAGTATCATTAAAACACCAGAACACGAGAACATTAAAACAAAAGATAATACGATCTGTTGATACTAAAATTTCAACCCCGCTCTTGCTTTCATGCTTTTATGTTTTTATGAAGTAGTGCTTTCCTTGCAAAAACAAGACCCTAGATTAACTATACCTAAGTATTTGTGCAGGCAGGTCTGCGGGCTTTGAAAACTGAAGACGGAAGGACGGAGGGCTGAAATGAAAACAGAAAAGGGAGAACAGATCTGACATCGGTTTTCCGTCTTCGTCTCTGTCTTCTGTTTACTGTTCTCTGTTTTCCTTCGTGTTCTTAACGCAAAACCGAGACCTGAGGTCCTGCTCTGTTTCGGGTGGGACCCGGGTGCAGGGTCAACAGACCGCATTCGCCCGCAGCGGATGCGAGGACGAATGGAGCTGTTGAGCCGAACCAAGGGTGCCCGAAACTCACATGTGCACGGCCAGGCGCGCAATTGGGCCAAAGGCCCATGCGCCTTTGGCGAAAAATTGCGCTACTACAAACCGTAGTTCTAATATAATATACTCTAACAGTAAGCATGAAAAAAGCATCCGACCCTCGCCACAAAGCCCGCCGCATAGCATTAATGGCGCTTTTTGAATGGTCCTTTTTATCCAAAGACCCGCAAAAAAAAGCTAAACAGCTGATTGAAGAATTTGAAAAAAATGCGGATTTGGATCTGGCACTTTCAATTATTGCCGGTGTTGTCAGAAATATAGACACTATTGATAAAATAATTGAAACAGCAGCACCGGAATGGCCTTTAGAGCAGGTTTCAAAAATAGATTTGGCAATTATCCGCATTGCAGTCTACGAAATACTAATAAAAAAGGAGGTACCGCCAAAAGTCGCTATTGATGAAGCAGTTGAATTAGGCAAAGAATACGGCAGTGAAACTTCCGGAAGCTTTATCAACGGTGTGCTGGGGACAGTGATGGA
>CAYREW010000049.1:1671-4244 GCA_964423535.1 uncultured Candidatus Saccharibacteria bacterium | reverse complement strand
CTCTAGGATCTTTCCAACTTGCCCACTCACATTCCGGATAGCGGGAGCAGCCCCAAAAAGTCTTTCCTTTACGTGTTTTCTTTTCAATAACTTCGCCCTCCCCGCACTCAGGGCATTCCATTCCAATTTTATCCAAATAATTACGCGTGTATTTACAATCAGGGTAATTAGCGCAGGCAACAAATTTCCCAAACCGCCCTTCTTTTAGTACAAGTTCCCCTCCGCATTCCGGACACTTACCCTCCAACTGCTTGTGGTCGTAATCATCCGGCTTACCATCTTTATCTCTGTCATCGTAAGGGCGTGCATATTCACAATCAGGAAAATTGGAACAGGAGAGAAACTTGCCGTACTTACCCAGCTTAACAACTAAATCACTGCCGCATTCCGGGCACTTTTCATCTGTCTGCTCCAGTACAACATAATCTTCCTTTTGTATTTTATCCTTTTTTTCTTCTAATTTTTTTATAAACGGTTTGTAAAACTGGTCAATAATCTTGACCCAATCTTCTTTTCCTTCCGCTACGCTGTCTAAATCCTCTTCCATCTTCGCTGTAAAATCCAAATCAACAATCTGGGGAAAATGGTCAACTAGTAAATTTGTTACAACAAAGCCTGTATCCTCCGGTATCAAATAGTTACCGTCTCTGCTAACATAACCTCTGCGGACTATAGTGCCAACAATAGGAGCATATGTTGAAGGGCGGCCAATACCAAATTTTTCTAAGTCCCGAATCAGACCTGCCTCTGTGTACCGCGGAGGCGGCGATGTTTCCTTCTCTTCCGAAAAAACCTTATCCGCCTCAAGTTCCTCGTTTAATGACAGATCGGGAAGCAAAGTATCTTCCCGCGAAGTGCCAACAGCTTTTAAGTACCCGTCAAAAACAAGTACAGAACCTTTTGTTTCCAAAGTATAATCCCCCGCTTTAACAGTTAGAGTTGTTGATTCAAAAACAGCGTCGGTCATTTGCGACGCAACTGTGCGCGACCAGATTAAGTTGTAAAGCTTTTTAGCATCTTTGCCCATTTTTTCCAGCGCTTTTTTCTTTGAAACATCAGTAGGCCGGATTGCTTCGTGAGCCTCCTGCGCTGCTTTTGATTTAGTTTTGTAGTAGCGCGGCTTCTCCGGTAAATATTCACTACCGTAATCAGAACCTATTAAATTGCGGATTTCATTAATTGCTTTTTTAGCAACGTAGGTTGAATCAGTACGGTGATAAGTAATTAAACCCTGCTCATACAGAGATTGTGCTGCCCGCATTGTTCTTTTACCTGAAAAACTGTAAATGCTGGAGGCAGCGCGCTGCATAGAAGCTGTTATAAACGGGGGGTTAGGTGAACGTTTAGTTTTCTTTTTTTCTATATCTGCAATTTTATAATCTTCACCCTGAAGATCTTTTACAATTTTTTTCGCTTGTTCAGCACTGTTAATGGTTGTCAGGGAAGGACTGTAAGAACCGGCAAATAAATCAATTTTCTCCCGAAGATGAATATTTTTATCTTTTATTTTTACAAGTTCAGCTTCCAAATGCTTATTCGTAGATTCAGGCACAAGATCCGCTGTTACTGTCCAATATTTTTTTAACTTGAATTCTTCCCGCTCCTTTTCTCTCTCCACTAAAAGTCTGAGAGCTACAGACTGCACCCGGCCAGCACTTAAACCGTACCTGATTTTTTCCCACAACAACGGTGAAAGCTTGTACCCTACCAGTCTGTCCAAAACTCTCCTTGCTTTTTGCGCATCTACTAAGTTCTGGTCAATTTTCCCCGGGTTGGAAAAAGAGTCTTGCACAGCAGACTCTGTAATTTCGTGGAAACGGACCCTTTTAAAACTAAGCTTTTTGTCCAGGCCGGAAAGTATTTCATAACTGTGCGCAGCAATCGCCTCCCCTTCTCTATCCGGATCTGTAGCCAAATAGACAGTGTCGAAACCGGCTGCTTTTTTCTTCAACGCACCTACCGTCTTTTTTTGCCGCGGAACAGTTTTGTAATTCGGCTCGTATTTGTTTTCCACATCCACACCCAGATCCTTTTTGGGAAGATCCTTTATATGACCTTTTGTTGCTGCTACATCATACTCACTACCTAGGTATTTGGAAAGAGTTTTTGTCTTTGTTGGGCTTTCAACAATTACTAATTTTTTTTCTGATTTTGCCATAGCTGTTACAAATTGAAACTTTATCAGGAGAAAGCGGACTGCGCAAGTCATGTCACTCCAAAGTCCGGTTTGTTAGGAATGCCTGGTTCAATACTTGTTCGGCAGATCACGCTAAGCGCGGCAGACCTACGGGCTTTGAAAACTGAAGGCGGAAAGACGGGGGACTGAAAGGAAAACAGAAAAGGAAGAACAGATCTGACTTCGGTTTTCTGTCTTCTGTTCTAAGGTTAACTATACCTAAGTATTCGTGCAGGCAGAACTGACAACGAACTGAATCACGGAGCTGCCGCAAAACACTTTTTACACTCTAGTTGCCACTGTTCGGCAGCGAGTGGTTAGGTGCCCGGCCAGTACAGAAAGGCAGACCAAAATTAAGGGGATCTAAGGGAATTTAAAGAATTTTAAGGCGCGCAAT
>CAYREW010000049.1:0-1571 GCA_964423535.1 uncultured Candidatus Saccharibacteria bacterium | reverse complement strand
AAATTGCGCTACTCCAATCAACAACTGACAGTTAACTATCAGCTATTCTATATTTTCCACCACTGCCCAACTTAACCCCTCCTTTCATCTCCAATTCTGTCAGCACAGAAAGCAGTTCGCCCGCATCTTTCTCTGTTTTTTCAGCCAGCGCATCCAAGCTTAACGCTCCCGACTCTTCTAAAAGAGTTAAAACCACCTTCTCCTTCTTATTTTCCGGCAATATTCTTCTACTAGTTAACTGCATTTTTTTCTGTTCTAAAGAAAGCTCATCAATTACATCTTCTATTGAATGCACTAATTTAGCTCCCTGCTGAATTAGCATATGGGTACCTGCACTTTGCGGACTAAAAATTGACCCGGGCACAGCAAACACATCTCTCCCCTGGTCCAAACAAGATTTAGCAGTGTGCATAGTACCTGATTTCTCTCCTGCTTCAACAACAAGAGTCCCTAATGAAAGACCACTAATTATTCTGTTTCTTACTGGAAAAGATTGCTTACGAGGTCTGTGGCCCAGCGGACATTCTGATACAAGTGCTCCACTTTCTTTTTGCAGTATTGAACGGGCAAGACCTATATTGGAATGGGGAGTTATATTATCAATACCAGAAGCTAAAACAGCAATTGTCCTGCCTCCCGCTTCCAGAGCGGATTTATGTGCTTTAGCATCTGTACCCAAGGCTAGACCAGAAACTATTGTCAAATTATTCCTTACAGCGCCCGAAACTAAATTTTTAGTACTTGCGCGGCCGTATTCTGTAACTTTTCTGCTACCTACAACTGCCAGTGCTGCGTGATCTTCCTCCAACAGTTGACCGCGAATGTAAAGACAGTAGGGCGGATCGTATATTTCCTTCAGCACCGGAGGGTACGCATTGCTTTCCGGAGTCAGTGTGTAAGCACCGATTTTTTCTAATTTACCAAGGACGGAAGAGAGAGAAATTTCCTCCCTCACTTTTTTTATCTCATCCACCATCCCCCTGGTTAAACCTGCTTCTAAGAGATTGCTGCTGCCAGCGTTCCACGCTTTTTCTGCAGAACCGAAATACTTTAGAAGGCGGGCAAAATTAACCGGACCCAGCTTTAAACAATAGCTGAAAGCAATGTGGTAAATATTTTTACAGTTTAATTTTTCTTTTGTCGGCATGTTTACTAATTTGTTTGTGCTAGCAGGCTGTGCAGTACACAGCTACGAGACTGGCCACCCCCGGGGGTTGCCGCGCTCAGCGTGGACACCGATGAGGCGACTACTCCAGAATCGTTAGTGCGGACTTAAATTAACAAATCTCGATTTCGCGTTAAGAACACAAAGGATAACAGAGAACAGTAAACAGAAGACAGATCTGTTCTCCCTTTTCCGTTTTCATTTCAGCCCTCCGTCTTTCCGCCTTCAGTTTTCAAGGCGCGAGCTAAAGCTCGCTACTCCTAACCAAAACTTCGTTTTGGTTTTGGGAGTTTTTGGATTAGCAAAAACTCCACAGGTTAGAGAAGTTTTGAAAATTAGGTAATTTGAATTTCGTTTTTTCCTCCAGAGGCGGATGGACCAGCTTCTCTAGCGTTGTGGAGAATTT
>CAYREW010000048.1:0-4379 GCA_964423535.1 uncultured Candidatus Saccharibacteria bacterium | reverse complement strand
GCAAAGACGAACGGTTAGATTTAGCGGAAAGAAAAAAAGACCTCTGGAAAGTTTAGGTATTCCAAAGGTCCGCAACATGTTTATTTTACATCAACAATATAGTACGGTACTCCTCCCGGAAGTATACTCCACAAATTACGCGGCAGTGGACAGCTTACCATATCTATTGCTATACCCAGCAAGAAAAGTTGTGCCATTGTGGCTTGTGAGCCTGTCCACTGGCGACCGTGCCTGTCGTTGCACGCTGCAAGGAAAGATCCGCCGCCCCCGCCAGATTCCTTGAAAACATCAGGTAGTTCGGCAAGCATATCCTCGATCTTCTGCCGATGGTTTGCTAGGCGGTCTGTGTGGAATTCGGCTTCGGTGATCGATTCCACTTTGATGGACGTACCTTTGTCAGAGCCATCGTTGAACAGGCACTCTTCAAAGATTTCTCGTACTTTTGCATCAGTAAGACAACTCTTTGCTTCCATATTCTCCCTCCTCGTTATTTCCTAATACGCCTATACGAGTGTCTTGCCTGCGGCAATTATAGCAAAAAGGGGAGCAAACAGCAAGTTTATAGGACTGGTGAAAGAGGTTTAGGGATAGTAGGCTACTTCCAGTTTAATTCTGTCCGGATCCTCGAAATACACTGCGTAATATTCGTCTTCGTATTCAGGCCAGGGTTTAGGGCTGTCGTATAACACTTCTGTATCTGTTCTTTTGAGAAGCTCCTTATAGAATTTATCGACTTCTTCTTTGGAATTAACTCTAAAAGCAATGTGGTTTAAGCCTGTTCTTCTTCTGTGATATCCGTCTGCAATATGGTCTTTCGGGGTTTGTTCAAACCAAAAACTGGTGCCGTTTTTAATAAAGGCAAATCCCCAGTCTTTTTTGGCAAGTTGTTTGTAATCGAGATATTCCAGTAAGGGTTTGTAGAATTTGTAGGAGGTTTCCAAGTCAGATACGTAGAGGTAGATATGGGCAATTTTTGATTTCATATTACTATTTTACAATAAACTAGAGCGAGTTTCTTAGTTCCGATACTTTTAGTTCCGCTGTTCTTGGTTCTTTTTTAAACCCGTTTTTTAAGTCTTCCAACAGCCAATCCCTAATTTCTAATGGATAAACAAGCAGGTTTGTAACTTTCTCTACATCTACCCATTCGGGTTGGTAAATTACACTTTCCCTTTTTTCCATTCTTTCTTTTTCAACTGCATCTCCTAAGGCAGGTTTACCTGAAATGTATTTACATAAATAATAATACTGATCGCTTTTTTCATAATGATGGATATAAAGTAACCTCTCTGTTTCCGTTGGTAGGGAAGTCTCTTCTTTTAGCTCCCTTAAAACAGCTTCTTCTATTGTTTCACCATCCTCCACACCGCCGCCGGGAAAGGTCCAGTATTCTTTCCCGTTTTTAAACCTGTGCATTAAGAGAACTTGGTTATCTTTCAGCATAATACACACAGCTCTTGTTTGTCTTTTGGGGTACATATAGGAGGATTATAACAATTTTAGAGGGATGGGCTTTTATTTAATGTTACTTCCGAAAGTGGAGCTTTTTGAGTATAGTGAATAGTTTGCAAGCCAAAATCTTTTGCAATTGGATCTTTTTTAAACCATTTTTGCAGGTAGGAGAGGTGATTGGTAGCGGTGGCGTATTTACTATATAGCCTATTCGGAGAGTTTATTTTTGTACTCCCTTAGTAGGTTTTCCTGTAGGTGGTTCGCTTCTTTCAGAGCCCTTATTAAAATGGCCTTTTGCTCCCTTTTTGTCAGATTAAAGAGAGGTGTTTCTTTTTTATTTGATTTGTTTATCAGTTCTTTAAATTTCATCTGCATCAATTCTTATAATAGGCGCTTTCTCACGCTGCTTTATTATGTTTACAAGCGATTTAGAAAACTCTGTCTTTCCAGCACCGGGGGAACCAGCCATAAAGAGGGTAAAGGGTTTATTACTGGGTGGATACTCTTCCAAACTGGCAAACTTTTCAATTAATAAATCTACGTTGGATTTAACAAATTTTTTTGCTTTCTGCTCTTCCTCTATGTTACTTGAAGCCATATTAGTTTAAGTATAACTAAAACTAGTATTTAATAGTAGATTGTTTTATCTTTAATTATGTGAGTTGGCGTTGTTTTAAAAAAAAGAAAAAAGACCTTTGGAAAATTCAATATTCCAAAGGTCACTGCGTTAACCCCGTTGTTCCTCTTCAAAGATTCGTTTATTAAGTTCTTTCCTGAGTTGAGGAACAATATCTATGCTGCACCATTCTCTACTACCGAAAAAGCGTGTACCCATACCGAGATGAACGTGCATTTTCATTGCTCGGAAGACTAGTAACCATGCTTCGTGGATCAGCTCGGCTGTTTCCAGCGCTGCCCTGATTCCACCTACTGTTACAGTCTCCATGTTACTGTCCTTTATCTCAATACGTAGGTGTAAGTATCCCATGGGCGGTTCTTGTGTGATTAAAAATATAAAGCCCTCTGGTTTAGGGTACACTACTAGTGCGTTGGAACGGTCCCCACTACTATTTGGGTAGACGGATGTGGTAAGTCCACTACGGGATAGCAACTCGGTTATGAGTGTTAGTACAGGAAATTCATCTTTCCAAGCCATGTATTCCTCCACGCTGTCGCCTAAGACACCTAAACCAAAACAAGTGCTCCACCTGTGGCGATTATAGCAAAAAGGGGAGTAATTAGCAAGTTTATAGGACTGGTATAGTTACAGTGTGCTCTATGTGGTTCATGGCTGTGCGCTTAGCGCATTACAGCCACGTAGAGCGTGACGTACCCTCACCACAACGCAGAGCGCGGAGACTCTGTGTGGTAGACGGCGTTCGGTGTTGTAGTGATTATAAGTAGCACAGCGGTATATTTGTATTAAACCCTTTACAAGGGTAATATAAAATTTATGGCAAGTATGAACATATCTAAAAAAACAGAAAAAATACAAAAAATTTTTGATGTAGAAAAGCTGCTGGCCAAAAACACAGATACAAAAAGTATTGCGAAATACTACAAAATAAATAAACTGGCTTATTCCTTGTTTCATAATAACCAAAACCTTGTACATATGGGTATTAGTAGGGATGGCACCTATAAAAAAGAAGATCTTCTGGAACAGCCTAACCTAGTAAAAAAATACATAAAGAAAACAAATGCGCGTAAAGTATTAGAATTAGCAACAGGCAAGGGTGCAAACAGTTTATACCTTGCTAAGGAATTTCCCAATGTACAATTCATTGGATTAGATCTTCCAGAGGGACAGCTGCCGCCCGCTAAAAAATCTGCTAAAAAGACAAGTAATTTTACCGTTGTACAGGGTAACTTTCACAACCTTCAACATTTTGAAGAAAAGTCTTTTGATCTAGTTTTTATAATTGAAGCCTTATGCTACTCAACAAAAAAAGAAGTTGTAGCTAAAGAAGTAAATAGAATATTAAAAGGAAAGGGAATCTTTATAATTGCTGACGGGTATTTAGGAAAAAAAGAAGAATCTTTAAAAGAAAATGAACTTCTAGCAAAGAAATTAGTCGAAAAAGGAATGTTAGTAAATAAGTTTGAAAACTATAAAACGGTTAAAAACAAAATTACTAAAGCTGGTTTTACACTTCTTGAAGAGGAGGAAGTCTCGGAATTTATATTACCCACACTCTACCGGTTTGAGAAACTTGCTAGAGTTGCTTTTCAAAGTACCTTGTTTGCCAAAATACTTGTAAAAACCTTGCCTAACGCTTTCACTCACAACGCAGTATCTGGTTATCTTATGCCCAATTTGGTAAAAAAAGGAATTGCCAAATATTTCCTGAGTGTTTTTGAGAAAAGGAAATAAACTTCGGAAGGAGTATACCGGTGTAGGGTTTGCCGTCTTTATGGCTGCGCCAGCAAGTGGCTTGCCATGAACCTGAAAGGATGAACCCTATGTGGTTTATCCCGACGTGGTTCATGGCTCCCCGGACTGGTACCCTCCGCCCTTTAGGCTACGGACTACCCCTACGTCCTGTTTGAAAATCCTTACACCAAGTGCTGCTTTCTGAACGCTATCCCCGAACCTGTTTTGAAATACTTCTCCAAACTTTCTGCTTTAGTTTTTGAATCTAATGCAATGTAGGAAGTTAATTGTATAGGTAAGAATCTATTTGTGGTGGGCGATTTTCCTTCTTGATGTTCCTTTAATCTTCTTTTGAGGTTGTTAGTCATTCCTGTGTAATAATCACCATTGGAGAGTTTGAGTATGTAGACGTAGTGCATAGAAATGCTGTTTGTCCTCCTTCACTAAAGTTTCGGACGACACTCCTACTTCGACCTAAACCGTACGAGGGCTAAAGCCCTACGTAGCTTTAGCGAAGTAGGGTGGCTCCCCGTAGTGGACGAAGTTAGAACTT
>CAYREW010000047.1:0-4601 GCA_964423535.1 uncultured Candidatus Saccharibacteria bacterium | reverse complement strand
GGGAGTTTTGTCAAAAGAGCAAGCCCACCGAAGACCGCTGACAAAATAAGATAACCATAACCCTTGCCTAAAGAGTAGCGCAATTTATTGCGCGCCTTAAGATAAACCAGCAGTGACAAAACCGACAAAATCATAAAACTGGCAACCAGCGCATCCATCTGCACAACCCGCGAATGAGCTAAATAAAACGGATCCAAAGCAATAAACAAAGCACCGGCGAAAGCTACTGCAGGACTAAATAACTGCAACATCAATAAATAAACACCAACCACTGTCAGTGATGTAACTAAAACAATCGGCATTACCATTGCTCTGTGCCTCTGCCAAAATCCGGACCAAAAATCACCTTCCGGAATCTGACCAGCAAGTCCGCCAGCAATGCGACCGCCGGCAGTCAGCCATTCAAAAGTAACTCCGGGATGCAGAGACTGCTGAGTATAAAACCAATTGCCCTCGCGCACAGCGGAAATAAAATTATCAATTCTTTTATGCCAGGTATCCTCATCCGGATTAATCCCTTCGTAATCCAACTTATACACACGCAGAAAGAACGCGACTGTAAAAAGAAGTACTGCAAATATAATAACTGTTTTTTTTCTCATTTTTCTCATTCCTTACCAATTCATTATTCATTCCACTAATCCCCGCAACAACAAGGCGGAAACAGAGCCTCGCTCTGTTTTACCCTTTATGGAGGGGACTAGCGGGAACCTTTCGCTGCCGGTGACAAGTCGAACTTGTAAATAACACTGGCGCGGTTCTGATCTCCGACAGTATATTCGTATTCAGAAACAGATTGAAAATATTTTTTATAATCTGTGTGCTGTACAACTGAGAGTTCCTGTCCCTCATTGTGTTCATTAGTCCATAAAACATAATCCACATTCTCCTCTTTCAGCCACTCAATCTGCTGTGCCAGGGGCAAAGCTTGGTTATAGTAAATTCCATTATTTCGCAAATACCAGTGGGACACGCCTGTTTCATCATAAAAAACTGTTTTTTCCGCGTGCTGAAGTACAGGATCCTGTACAGCTTTATAAACGCTGGCGTAAATCAGCCTGTTATTTTTAATAATTCCAAAAGATGTAATTATCTGTATTAGAAAAGCTAAGCTGAAGAGCACAGGATATGAATACTTTTGCCACCTCGGCACAAATATCTTAAACAGTTCAGACCCAACTGACGCGCCACCTAAAAGCAGAGCAGCTATTTTAAAAACTTTCCCCGCACCCAAAAAGTAAAAGCGGAATTTCCAAATACCAATAAAATAAACTATCAATAAAGACAAAAGAGCAAAGGAATCAAAAACCCGCTGTGACTCTGCAATCCGTTTTATGCCGAAAATAACAAACGGAAATAAAACAGGCACAAGATAAGAATAAAATCTCGCCCGCGGTCCCCAAACAAAAAACAGGGCTAAAGAAAGTAAAACAAAAATATACAAAGACAGGTAAGCAAGCCAATTCTTTCTCCTTGCATAAATAGCACGCGCCATTGCCCAAATTCCAAAAGGAAAGCCAAACATAAAAAGGGCGTAGAAAAGCCACTGCATCCGCGTGTAAAAATCAGCCATAAAACCGGCAGGATCTTCTCTATAAGAGGAGTAAAGTGGCGAGCCGAAATTAATGTAGTTGCGGATAAACCAGGGAGAAATAATTAGTAGAAAGAATAAAGAATAAAGTAGTAAGGGGAGAAGCGTCTTTTTTATAAATACGTTCACCTTAACAGGTTTAGATAGGTCACTTAATTTTTCAATTAACAGACCTAGACCAATTGCACCAAACAGAATAAAACCTTCATAGCGAGTCATTGCTGAAAAACCGGAAACTGCGCCAAGCAGTACATATTGGAGAGGACGACGGCGGAGTTTGGCAGAAACAGTGTAAACAGCAATCATTACTCTACTGTACAATTTGGAGCGCTCTGATTTTAAAATCGCAATTCTGTCAGTTAGTGATTGCGGACTTTCATAATAAATATTTAAAACAAGAAGAACAAAAAAAGCAAATACAGGAGCAGCAACAACCCGAATCCACCAATATAAAATCACAGGGCAGAACAGAAAAAGTAATCCTAAAACAAGGTAATCATTATTTGCTAAAGATTGCGGAAGCAGTTTTCCAGCCAATTTAACAGTTAAAATAAGACAAGCAAAAGAAAACAAAAAGACAACAATTTTTCCCCACAAAACAGCATCAAATATTGGCAGTCCTATTGCAATCAATGCTGGAAAAACAGGCAGTCGTTTAGCATCTAAAGGATACTGCCCGCGGGTTATCGCTTCCGCAATCCGTAGAAAATCGTAAGAATCGCCTGATTCAGCAATATTGATATTAAATAAAGTAATACGAAGGAGAACAAAAATAGAAAGAAGAATAACCCAATTGCGCTTGGACATATTGAAATTCAACTTATTTTAGCACAGAGTGTGCCTTATTCCTGCACTAGGTTGTAAATTGGATAGTACGATCGCACGTATCAATTTACAACTACAAAACATAAAACAATCCGCCGAGAAGGCTGGAGGCGAGGCGGAGTATATGGTAAACAAAAGAGGCGGCTAAAACTTCTGCAGGGACTACTCCTACACGCTGAAAAAAGAAAACATACAACCCGTCCTGAACACCCAATCCGTTAATTGATATCGGGGCCATGCTGGCTAAATTGATCAGAGGAATTACAAAAAGTGCATAAAAGTAGGAAACCCTTATCCCTAAAGAAAGAAGAACAAAGTATTGTGTGGTTATGGAAAAAGACTGGACAATAAATGAAATGCCAAAAGCTTTGGCAACAGCCTTCTTCTTATTTTTATAAGAAATAACAGAGTTATAAAACTTTTCCGCCAGCGGATGTATTTTTGCTATTTTCGGCGCCAACCACAAACCGACAGCAACAGCAGCAACCAAACCAACAGAAGCAAGCACAGCCTGCATTTTAAAATAGTATAAAAACCCTCCCCAGGAAATTAAAAGCAAAGCAGTTACACCGGCAAGACGTTCCATAAATGTGCAGGAAACTGCGTCCACTTTCCGGTCGGTATCTTTTGCCAGCTGATAAGCTTTAACAACATCACCGCCAACACTGGTAGGCAAAAAATTGTTAAAAAAAGCGCCAATAAAATAAAGACGGACAAATTTAGTCAGCCTCTCCTTAATTCCTTTCGCACCTGCCAAAACCTGCCAGCGTAACGAAGAAAAAATGTAATTGGCAATTATAAATGCAAAAGATAAAGCTAAAAAAAAGTAGTTAGCTTTGCCCAAGCTGTCAACCAGCTGGGGTAAGTTTACCTGACGAAAAATAAAGAACAGAGCGACTGCGCTTATTGCTATACGGAAAAGTAAGTTAAGCAGTTTTTTTCTATTCATTAAAAAAATATAATTGTCATTCCGGGCGGCGACCCGGAATCAGATCCTGACTTTCGTCAGGATGACTCGGTTATAAGATCGCTATAAATATCCTCCAGCCTCTCCCCCACTCTATCCCAGGAAAAGTCTAAAGCTCTCTGGCGCATTTCCGAAGGAAGTGTTCGCATTGCTTCTTTATCCTCAAGCAAGCGCACCATTGCCTCTGCCAATGAATCAGGATCGGCAAACTTAGCATATATACCACCCTTACCCAACATTTTTTTATTTACTTCTGTTTCGTAAGCAACAGTCGGCAAGGCGCAGGCCATATAACACAGAATTTTTTGGTTAGCTTCTGTACGGGAAATTTTTGGCGCCACAGCAATATCTCCGACATTCAAATATCGCGGTGCTTTCTTAAAATCAACCCTGCCTGTAAAAGTAATATTATCGTCAATACCCAATTCTCTCACTTTATCTTTATATTCCTGCGTATCCGGAAATCCAAGAATTAAAAAATGTGCGTTGGGAATTTTTAAAACAACTTTAGCAGCAGCTTCCAATAAATCATCAACCCCCTGATATTTACTAATCACCCCTAAATAAACAATTACTTTGCTGTCTTTAGAAATACCCAAATCTTTCCGTAAAGCACCAATATCCAAACCGGGAGCAAACAAATCAGTATCAATACCATCAAACAACACCTCCACATTTTCAGACGCAACTGTCTGGGCAGAGCTTTGTACAAGCATGTCTGCACACTGATCTACCCAATCTTCCACTTTTCTAGCAAACCGGTACCAAAAACTGCCTTTCCGGATAAATCCGTGATCAACAGACTCACTGGTTAGACTGCCCTGATAATCAAAAACAAGCGGCTTGCCAAACAAAACAGCAGTAATTTTACCAATAAAAGCACCTTCGTGGAGATGGGCGTGGTAAACATCTGGCTTAAATTTAAGAGTAACAATAAAAGTCTTTATCAGCAGTAATAAATCCAAGTAAAGCCTGTGCCAGGAAGGTCCTGCTTCCAAACGGCAGTACCAGGGGATATTAATTATTCTGCGAGTATCAATACCTTCTACATCTTTACCGCAGTGGTATGTAGCAACCAATACTTTGTGACCCCTGCGCTGTAACGCTTTTACTTCTTCTAAAATTCGAACGTGACAGCCGCGGTCGGCAAAAAACGGGGTGGGGGCAATCATTAAAATACGCAGTTTCTTTTCCATAAGCAAAACTAAGATTAGCACG
>CAYREW010000046.1:3821-4889 GCA_964423535.1 uncultured Candidatus Saccharibacteria bacterium | reverse complement strand
TGGTTTTAGAAGTTTTTGGATTACCAAAAACTTCACCCGGCTATCATTAACTCAGTAATCAACAGCAAAGCTGTTGGTTACCTTGCCCCCAAATCAAAAAACACCTATAATTAAGGAGGGATGCACAGCAAACAGAGGAGGGGATTATGCTCGCAAATGCACCAATCTGGCTCATTATCTTACTAGCACCTCCTATACCAATGGTAATAGTCGGAATTCTACACTTCCTGGTTTGGGTGCCGCTGCGAATTAAAAACGGACCAAAAAGATCTGTATATATAAGTAAATATCATTACGATAAAAAGATTATTGATCCGGAGCCGGAATGGTTAAAAAGCTTTTGGGCTCCAATTCATTTCGCTACATTTTTGTACTTTATTTTTGCCTTTCTTTTTGGCAGCGTAATATTTTACTAGGTTAACACGTACCATCGCTTTACTACACAGCGGTGGTATTTTTTTCCCGCAGTATATAATATTAAACAATGCAAATACTAAAACCGTCCAAACAATCAGCACAAAAAGCAGCTGAAGTACTAAAAAACAACGGTGTTGTTGTTGTTCCCAGCGACACAGCCTACGGACTGTCTGTCAACGCATCCTCACCACAGGCTGTAGAAAAAATCTACAAAATAAAAGGGCGCAAATTCGGCAAAGGTATTTCTGTATTTTTAAACAGCAAAACTGAAATAGATAAATATGCCTATATTGATGATCGCCAGAAACAAGTTGTTGACGCTTTGTTCCCCGGACCATTCACCATTATTTTAAAATCAAAAGGAAAAACAGCGCCGGAATTGGAAGCGGAGGACAAAACAATCGGTGTACGCGTAATCACCCAGCCGTTTATTAAGCAGCTAACCTCAATCTACAACAATCCAATAACTGCAACATCAGCAAACATTTCCGGAAAAGGCCCCCATTATTCAACAGAGGCATTTCTCCGCACACTGTCTCAAGAAAAAAAAGAAATGATTGATCTGGTAATTGATGCAGGTAAACTGCCGCGGAAAGCAACATCAACAGTTATCCGCATTGTTAAAGATGAAATAAAATATTTAAGAAAAGG
>CAYREW010000046.1:0-3721 GCA_964423535.1 uncultured Candidatus Saccharibacteria bacterium | reverse complement strand
ATTGAGTGGGGAGAAAAACTATCTATTTTTGAAAATTTACCCAAAGAAAACGCTGCTTTTTACCTTGTACAAATACTAGAGCAACAGGAGCAAAACCAAAGATTAATTAGACTGTACAAAATATGAAAATACTGGCAATAGAAACATCATGCGATGAAACATCCGCCGCAGTCACTGAAGGGAGAAAAATTATCTCCAATACGGTTTTTTCCCAAATTGATATTCACAAAAAATACGGCGGGGTTTACCCAATGCTGGCAAAAAGAGAGCATAAAAAAAAGATTGCTCCGGTAATTGACAAAGCGTTACAAAATGCGCGTACGGAAGAAAAAAATATTAATGCTGTTGCAGTGACATTCGGACCCGGTTTGGTTATTGCTTTGGAAGTAGGACTTAACAAGGCAAAAGATTTTGCAAAAAAGCTGGATGTACCGCTAATACCTGTTGACCACACTGAAGGTCATATTTTTTCCGCTTTTGCGCAAAACAGGAACAGCAATCCGGAACGGGAAATAAAATTTCCATTCCTTTCTTTAGTAGTTTCCGGGGGCCAGACAAGTATAGTGTTGGTAAAAGACTACGCTGACTACGAGATATTGGGCTCTACTCTGGATGATGCAGCAGGCGAAGCTTTGGACAAAGCAGCCAAAATGCTGGGAATGTCTTACCCCGGGGGACCAATTATTGAAACAATGGCTAAAAAAGGTGATCCCGAATTTCTGGACCTGCCGCTGCCAATGAAAAACAGCAGTGATTTAAATTTTTCTTACTCCGGACTAAAAACAGCTTTAAAAATAGAGCTCGGCAAAATGGAAGAAGATAAAGTAATTGATAATTTGGAAAATATCTGCGCATCTTTCCAAAAAGCAGTCTTTGACCACATCTTATATAAATTGGAAAACGCGCTGGCTGAAAATAAGGTAAAGCAGCTTGCTGTCGGCGGGGGAGTAATGGCAAACAACAGGCTCAGATCGCGCGTGCGGAAATTGTGCAAAGAAAAAGGAATCCAGTACTACCAGCCGTTTAGAAAAAAACTTTACGGAGATAATGCGGGAATGATTGGTATTCCAGCTTATTTTAAATACAAAAAAGGAATTTATCTAAAAGAGAATTTTGCTAAAATAGAACGCGTGGGAAGACCAAATTTGAAAATGTGGGTTGCAAATGAATAAACTGCATCAACAAATACTAGCAGTAATGAAAAAAGAAGCGGATAAAGATCCGTTTAAATCAAAACATAATAACAGTTACTCAGGTCACAGCGAAGAAAGCTATCCGATTTCCAACCCCCAACTGAGAAAAATAACCAAAAAGTTTTTAAAAGAAAACAACCTTAATTACAACCAATTTATCAACTTTCTCAACTCTTTATACAAAAACTCCAAAACTTCTACAGAAAAATGCACTGCCGGCTACATAATTGAATACTGTCCAAAACTAAGGAAACAAATTAATCCGCAGGTTCTGGAGCAGTGGTTAAATTACCTGGAAGGCTGGGCGCAGGTCGATTCGCTGTGCCAATCCAAATTTGCACCTGATGATTTATTAGTCGATTGGCCCGCCTGGAAAAAATTACTCAAAAACTTAAATAAAGACGATAATATCAACAAAAGGAGGGCATCCCTTGTTATATTAACAGCGCCGGTTAGAAAATCGGAAGATAAAAGATTTAGACAACTGGCGTTTGAAAATATTGAAAATTTAAAAAATGAAAAGGATAAATTAATTACCAAGGCAATTTCATGGTTACTGCGGGAGATGACAAAACTGCACCCGGAAAAAGTAGCCAAGTATTTAGAGAAGAGCAAAGGCTCTTTGCCTTCCATAGCGGTACGGGAAACAAAAAATAAACTGGAAACAGGGAAAAAATAAACACTGCTACAGGCAACCATAAAGGTTGCAACTACAGATTCTAATACCCGGCTCTAATAGAGTAGCGCAATTTATTGCGCGCTGCTGCATAAATACTTAGCGCCGTCCACGCAAGTTACGCAGTTTCTGAAGCGTGCCTATACCTTGCATAACCAGCCAATAAATTGGCTTGGGGTATTTGTCTTTGTAGTGCTTCCTAAAGTAAAGCTTCATTGCTTCCGCAGATGCATCCAGCACCTTAATCCTTGTTTCTAAACTAGCTTTTGTAATTTTTTCCGATTCTTTGCGTATCCCGCTGGAAGCTCCTTTATAATGGTATATTTTTACGTGCGGATAAAAGAAAAGCTTGTAACCGTTATCTTTTAATCGTTTACAAACATCCAAATCCTCACCGTAAAAATAAAAATCCTCATCCCAAAATTGCGGACGTCCGTCCTTTTCGCCTTCAATAAGCTTATTAAGCACTTTGCGACGCAGCATTAAAAAAGCGCCGCAGCATGCTTCAATTTGGTGTGTTTTATTTAAAGGTTGATAAAACTTGTGGTAGCGGCCAAAAATTCGTGAACGGGGAAGCAAATTCTCCAGCCCGGTAAAGTAAGTTAACGATGACCAGGGGGAGGGGAGACCGCGGTGACAGTCCGGGTCCATACCGCCGGATTTTAATTCCAAATAGCAGGTCGCTGCCGAAACTTCACTCTTTTTATCAAAAAATTTCACCATTTCCGGCAATGTTTCTTCCGGAACTTCCGTATCTGAATTCAAAAAGAGAACATAGCGGCCGTCAGCATAGGGGAGTGCTAAATTATTATTTCCCCCAAATCCGTAATTCTGTTCCGTCTCCTCGACAATTATCCAGGGATACTCTTTACGGACACGGTTGGCAAAATCATCATCACCCTGCACTTCAACCAAAATAATCTGCAGATCAATTTTGTTATTGTGATAAATCTTGGAAAGGGAATTAATACAATTAAGAGTTAGTTCCGGCGTATGGAAATTAACTAAAATTACAGAAAGATCCGGTTGAGCCATAGGTTGATTATAGCAGGTTGGTGGGCTAAAATATAAATGGTGCGGGATTAGTTGACCGGCTCAACATCACCCTTCCAAGGTGAAAAAACGGGTTCGACTCCCGTATCCCGCTCCATAATAAGGGTTTTCTGTAGCGACGCAAATCTCTGATTTGCAGTGTCGCACAGAACCCCGCACCCTACGTGGTGCGGGGCAATTCCCGTATCCCGATCCAGTAACCAAACGCATTAGCGTTTGGTTTCAATTAGCCCTCGTAGCTCAATGGATAGAGCAGGAGACTTCTAAGCTCAAGGTTGGGGGTTCGAATCCTCCCGAGGGCACCATTAACCAAAAGCTGCGCTTTTGGTTTTAGGAGTTTTTGGATTACCAAAAACTCCACAACGCTAAGGTTGCGGTCCTAAACGCTACGCAGGTAAACTTAAAGTTTACGTAACCATAAACAACGTGAAGAAAATTCTGCTTTGCAGAAATTTCTTCTTAGGACAAACGCGCAGCGTTTGTACCGGGATGCCGGAGTGGCTAAACGGGCCGGTCTTGTTCAATGAGCTCCCGCGAGCTGTGAAACAGCGAGTGGCTGAGCGAATTAATCCGCCTCTGGCGGAAAAACCAGGTAAATAAAGCATGCGGTGGGATGCCGGAGTGGCTAAACGGGCCGGTCTTGAAAACCGTGCGGGGGTCAAACCCCACGAGAGTTCAAATCTCTCTCCCACCGCCAGAATAGCAACCGGGTGAGAGTGAAAAAATTATGTAAAACATAATTTTTTCTTAGGCCATCCGCCAAATCATATGTCTAAAAAAACAAAACTAACAAACCTCA
>CAYREW010000045.1:4160-5256 GCA_964423535.1 uncultured Candidatus Saccharibacteria bacterium | reverse complement strand
ACTGGAGGAACAGGCAGGATGACTGTGGGGATAGCCTTCCTTTTCTCTCGTCATTCCGGCCTCCCGCGCCGTGCACCCCATGTGGTGCTGCGGTGAGCCGGAATCCAGGCGGCGAGAGGCAAAATGACGTTGAAGTGAGGACACCGTCTACACTTGTCGGGACTGCCTGCACAAATACTTAAACTTAAAGTAATTTAAAGAAGGTTAAAGAATACTAAATAATTTTAGGACGCGACCTAAAGGCCCGCCTGCCGGCAGGCAGGTCGCTACTCCAATCAACAATCAGCAATCAACAATCAGCTATCAACAATCAGCTATCAACAATCAACAATTATCTATCTATCAATCCACCACAATCATATCCTTGATTTTTTCATACGTTTTCTCCCCAATACCATCAATATTCTTTATTTCCGCTGTTGTCTTAAAAAGCTTCTTTTCTCTGTATTTGATAATTGCAGCTGCACGCTTTGGTCCGATATTATATAGGGTGGAGAGTTCCCCAGCTGCAGCTGTGTTTATATTTATTTTACCTGTAACAGGCTCAGCGCTTTTGGATGCTAACTTAGTTCCTTTCACAGTCTTGTCCCCAACAGGCGGGTTAAAAACCTCTAAGCGGGGTTCTAAGCGAGGTACAGTAGTAAGGAAAACTGCAAGACCGGAAACAGCAGCAGAAAAAAAAGCAACAGCAAAATAGGATTTGTAGTTGTTTAAAAATTCCGGAACCTTTTCTACTTGTTCAAACAGCTTCCCCAAATATAACTGTGAAGTTTTTAAAAAAGCCATCTAAGAAGATTGTACAGCAACTGCGGAAAAAACCGCAATCCCCCGCAAGCTAAGGCGCGACGTAACCCCCGCTATTACACACTTGTTATTTCTCTGTTTCGGCTGGGACTGCCTGCACAAATACTTAAACTTAAGGGAATTTAAAGAAAGTTAAAGAATACTAAGTAATTTTAGGACGCGACCTAAAGGCCCGCCTGCCGGCAGGCAGGTCACTACTCCAATCAACAACCCCCTATCAACTATCAGCTATCAGCAATCGACTATCAACAATCAACAATTAACTATCAACTATCAACAATTAACTATCAAC
>CAYREW010000045.1:0-4060 GCA_964423535.1 uncultured Candidatus Saccharibacteria bacterium | reverse complement strand
ATCAACTATCAACTATCAAACAACAAAATTAACCAATTTTTCCTCTACATAAATAGTGTTTTTAACCTGCTCCCCTTGCAAATATTTGCTTACATTAGGCAATTCTCTAGCTTTTTTCTTTATCTCTTTTTCTGATGTAACTCTAGTTACATCAAACGCGGCGCGGGTTTTTCCATTTACTTGAACAATAATAGTAATCTTATCTTCTTTAGCTATATTAGGATCAAATCGTGGCCAGCTTTGTTCATGAATAGAAAACCTGTTGCCCAACACTGAGCACCAGAGCTCTTCAGAAATATAAGGAGCGAATGGCGCTAGGATAAGCAAAAACTTTTCCGCATCCTTTTTTTCCAAACTATTTGGCTGAGCAGCTGCCCAGCTATTGCTAAACTCCATTAAAGCAGCAACAGCAGTATTAAATTTCATAGTTTCCAAGTCCTCTGCTACCTTGTTGATCAATTGATGAAGTTTGCGCTCTAAATCGGGCTCTGAACTGTCTGGATAAGCTTCGGCACTTTTAGTAACCAGCCTCCATACTTTATTCAAAAAACGGTGACAGCCTTCAACACCGTTGGGATCCCATGCTATTGACTGGTCAAAAGGGCCCATGAAAGCTTCATAAAGCCTAAAAGTGTCTGCCCCAAATGCGTCTAAAACACTGTCTGGGTTAATTACATTTCCTTTAGATTTACTCATCTTATTACTGTCAGGTCCCAACACCACACCGTGTGATGTCCTTTTAGCATAAGGCTCCGGGCCCGGTACGTATCCCAAATCGTACAAAAATTTGTAAATAAAGCGGGAATAAAGTAAGTGCAAAGTAGTATGCTCCATACCTCCGTTATACCAATCAACCGGCATCCAGTAAGCTAACTTTTCTTTATCAGCAAGCTCCTGATTATTATTAGGATCACAGTAACGCATATAGTACCAATTTGAGCCTGCCCAGTTAGGCATTGTATCTGTTTCCCTTTTTGCTGCACCACCGCAGTTAGGACAGCTAGTGTTCACCCACTCTTCAACAGCTGCCAATGGTGATTCCCCTGTCCCTGTAGGTTTGTATTTTTCAATTTCCGGCAACTTGACAGGCAGCTTGTCTTCCGGTACTGGAACAACACCGCATTTTGCACAGTGGACAACAGGTATAGGCTCTCCCCAATAATGCTGTCTTGAAAAAACCCAGTCCCGCAAATGGTATTGAGTATCTTTTTCGGCTTTTCCTTGTTTCGACAGGTCCTCTACAACTTCTTCAATTGCTTTTTTCGATCGTAACCCTGTGTACTTTCCTGATTCTACAAGGGTTCCGTAATCTGTATTTACTTCACCTTCCTTACTAAATTCCGACTCAATTACCTTTTTTATAGGTATTCCAAATTTCTTTGCAAATTCATAATCACGTTTATCGTGAGCAGGCACCCCCATAATTGCTCCAGTGCCGTAGCTTATTAAAACAAAATCCGAAATATAAATAGGGATCTCTTCTTCTGTAAGTGGGTGTAAAGCATACAAACCTGTGAAAACACCTGTTTTATCTTTTACTTCGGAAATGCGTTCCAGCTCCGACCTCTGCTTCGCCTCTTCTATATATTTCTCAAACTTCTCCTTTTTGGATTTTGGAATTTGAAATTCGGGATTTTCCAACAGGGGGTGTTCAGGAGCAAGAATTAGAAATGTTGCACCAAAAATTGTATCCGGGCGGGTAGTAAAAACCTCGATATATTTGTCAGAGTTAGGCAGGAAAAACTTTACCATTGCACCCCCACTTCTGCCAATCCAGTTCTTTTGCTGCGCCTCAATTTTCGGCAAATAATTAACCGTGTCCAAATCTTCTAGCAGACGGTCTGCGTATTTAGTTATTTTTAGAAGCCACTGCTTCTGCATTCTGCGTTCAACATCTGCCCCACAGCGCTCGTGAGTACTGTCTGACAAAACTTCTTCATTTGCCAAATTTGTTTTACATTCAGGACACCAATTCACAGCAACCTCGTCTTGGTAAGCTAATCCCTCTTCCAGCAGCTTAAGAAATATCCACTGCGTCCACTTGTAATAACCAGGTTCAGTTGTATTAACTTCCCTACTCCAATCTATAGACAAACCCCAGCCCTTGACCTGCTTTTTAGCATTAGCAATATTTTCAGCTGTTGCTTTCCGAGGACTAATACCTGTTCTAATTGCATAGTTTTCTGTTGGCAGACCAAAAGCGTCCCAACCAAAAGGAAGCATTACATTGTAACCCTCCATTCGGTACTTACGGGCTATAACATCTAAGCAGCAGTAAGTACGCCCATGCCCCACATGTAAGCGCTCTCCGGATGGATAAGGAAATTCTACTAAAATATATTTTTTCTCCTTATCAGAAAAATCTACAGCTTGGTACAAATTTTCATCCTCCCAAGCTTTTTGCCATCTAGGTTCTATTTGCGGAGGGTTGTATTTTTTCGGCATAAGTGGAATTTATACTAGCACAGAGCATAAAGGTTATAAAGGGTTTTAAGGGTATAAAATAATAGCTATCAAACTTACGTGGATATGATAATATTAATAAATAAATGGGGCGGTAGCTCAACGGAAGAGCACCTCAATCGCAATGAGGAGGTTGAGGGTTCAATTCCCTTCCGCTCCACCAGATAGCTTCTTAACAAACACGAACCGTCGGTTCGTCGGTTCGTAGTGAGTTTAGTGCTAATCTGGCCCCGCAGTATGCGGGGCAGAGATTTTTAGTAGAAACTCATTGGGTTAAGGTAGCGGCCGTCCTTCTGAACCATAAAGTGAACGTGCTGACCAAAAGCCCGACCTGTTGCACCCATAGTACCAATCACGTGCCCCTGCTCTACATAATCACCCACCCCTACAGCTACACGTGATAAGTGGCAGTAGGAACTGACATAGCCGTCTCCGTGGTCAATCTGGACAGCAATACCGTAACCAACCGGCCACCAACCAGCACGAATAACACGACCAGAATCAATAGCATAAACAGGACCGTTTTTAGGGCGAGGAATATCAATAGCTAAATGATACCTGTGGTAACCCTGAGAAACCATACGGACAGATGTAGGCCAAATAAAGCGGCCGCGACCCTCAATAACTTCCCCGCTCCCAGCAAGACGCGAGCCGGTTGAAGGTACAGCAGGTGTTGAAGGAGCGGAAGGCTTGGGTATAGTAGCACCAGGTACAATTAATTCACTTCCAATTTCCAAATTAAACGGCTTAAACAAATAGTTGGCATCAACAATTAACTGCGGATCCACTTTGTACCTCTTGGCCAATTTTTCAACTGTGTCCCCTTCCTTAACCTTTACAATAACGCTGTCTTCAATAGGAGGAATTTGGAGAGTCGTTCCTACCTTAAGGTTATCGCAGTCAGCCAAATCATTACTGGCACACAGACTGGATACAGAAACTTTAAACTTTTCCCCAATAGATGAAAGCGTGTCTCCAGCAGCAACAGGGTACTCTGTTTTTTCAGACCTTGCATAACCGCGGACACCTTGTGTCATAGTAGTAACCGGTTTGGAAAATGTGTCACTTACCTCTGAAACAGAACTGTCTGCAAAAGTAGTTGGTGTATTTAAAAGTGGAGCAACCAGTAAAACAGCGCTGCCTAAACAAAGCAGTGACGCGTGGCTGAGAGGGCGGGACAAGCGTCCACGGCTCCAAAGAAGCTTTCTAACAATATTAAAGCGCAGTTGTTTACTAATCACCCTTAAAGAGGTAAACCCTGCTAACAGAGCAGCTAACCCCTTCTTCAAGCGGGAGACAGCAAGGGTTTGTAAAAAAGAAAAGTAGGAACTTAAATTGGTTTTTTCCCCCAAAACCGGCTCTAAACCCGGTAAATAAAGCGCGCCTTTACTAGAGGGAGAATCCGGGAAGGATTCGTTTTTCATACCTGCCTTTTAGATAGGCAAAGTGTAATATAGCACTGTAAAAAAACTGTGTCAAATTGAACAAACGGAAGGCAGAAATCGGAAGTCGGAAGTCAGCAGCTAACCACGTAAGGTGCACAGTAAAAGTTAGGAGGTCGAAAATTAAGAAGCTTACGAAAGAATTTTTTGATAAT
>CAYREW010000044.1:0-5367 GCA_964423535.1 uncultured Candidatus Saccharibacteria bacterium | reverse complement strand
ACTTACTACTATATACTATACCCATGCCTCCAATAAAAATTTATAATACCGGGACGCGGAAAAAAGAAAAGCTTCAACCGCTAAAAGATGATTATGTACGTATTTACGACTGCGGCCCGACTGTTTACGATTACGCCCACATTGGCAACCTCTGGCGGTTTTTAGTTTCCGACCTTGTCCGGCGGACGCTTGAATACAATAATTACAAAGTTAAACAAGTAATGAATATTACAGATGTAGGTCATTTAACAGACGAGGATCTGGCTGCGGATACAGGAGAAGATAAAATAGAAGCAGCAGCGAGAAAAGAAAAAAAGACTCCGCAGCAGCTTGCAGAGTTTTACACAACAGCATTTTTAAAAGATTTGGAAAAGCTTAATATTCAAAAGCCTTCTGTTATGCCGAAGGCAAGCAGGCATATACAGCAGATGATTGATTTAATAAAAATTCTGGAGGAAAAAGGCTACACATACAAAGCGGGAAAGTACCTCTGTTTTGATATTAGCAAGTTTCCCGACTACGGTAATCTTTCAGGCAAAAAACTGGAGGATCTCCAAGCGGGGGAGCGTCTGGAACCAATACCGGAAAAGAAAAATCCTTTTGATTTTGCTCTTTGGATTTCTGATGACCAGCATTTGCAAAAGTGGGATTCGCCTTGGGGTGTGGGCTACCCGGGCTGGCATATAGAATGCAGTGCAATGAGTATGGAATATTTAGGCGAGCAGTTAGATATCCACTCCGGTGGTGAAGATAATATTTTCCCCCACCACGAAAATGAAATTGCCCAGTCTGAGGCGGCAACAGGACAACAATTTGTCAATTATTGGATTCATATACGCCACAACCTGGTGGAGGGAGAAAAAATGTCAAAGTCCGCAGGTAACACAATTACACTGCAAAACATAATTGATAAAGGATTTGACCCCCTAGCTTACCGTTATTTATGCTTAACTGTGCATTACAGATCGCATTTTAATTTTACCTGGGCTGGTTTGGAAGCTGCTCAAAAAGCGTACAAAAGGTTGAGGAGGTTTGTTTCTGATTTGGACGGGAATTTAGAAGAAGAAATTGCTTCTAATTTAATTGCCTACCGCAACCAGTTTATAAAACAGTTAAATAACGATTTTAATTCACCGCAAGCACTAGCTCTGGTTTGGGATATTATTAATAATTACCGCGGAGGAGAATTAAATACGGATCCTGCTTCTCTTTTAACTTTACTTGCTGATTTCGATCGTGTGTTAGGGTTAAGGTTATTAAACCGGGGAAAGCACGGACAAATTAACAAAGAGGTTCGGAAACTGCTAGCGGAAAGGGAAAAAGCGCGAGAAAAAGGTAATTATCAGCTGGCGGATAAACTTCGCGAGCAAATTAGAAAATTGGGTTACGAAGTGGAGGATACAGCGGAAGGGGCAAAAGTATTTGATATTTAATTAAGACAGGTCGTTTCTTTAACTGCACTTGCTGTCTGCTGTTCTTGATGCTAAAATAACTCCTGTTTTGAAAAAGAACTACAATGCGAAATTACGAAATAATGTTAGTAGTCAAGCCAGATAAAGTTGAGGAAGCAGCTTCAAAAATGGAGCAGCTGCAGGTGTTTATTAATGAGCGGAATGGGAAAGTTGTAGAAGATTCGCAGTGGGGTGTCCGCGACCTGGCTTACGAAATAGACAATTACAGCAAAGGTGATTACCGCGTTTGGCAATTTAATTTACCTCCGGAAAATTTAGATGAATTGGAAAAAAAATTGAAAAATCAGGATTATTTAATGCGTTATTTACTTGTAAGGAATGAATAATATGGCAAGAAGAAAAGAAAAAAAAGCACCGGAAAAATGTTTGTTGTGCCAAGAGGGTGTGCAAGGTGTGGATTATAAAGATGTTATTACTTTAAAGAGGTTTTTAACATCGCGCGGTAAAATACTGGCACGGACAAAGACAGGTGTTTGCGCGCGTCACCAGCGCAGTCTTTCCCGTGCAGTTAAAAGAGCGCGGCACGTTGCTCTAATACCGTATACGGAACAGCACGCACTTTAAGCAATTTAATGGTTATAATTGATTATGGCTCCTCAATGGCCAAAGTTCTAGTTTTAGGTGAAGGTGGTATTTATTCTACGTTTGAACAGCCTCTTGGGTACGCAACCCGGCCCAGTTTGACAGTTAGTCAAACAATAGAGAGATTGCTAAAAAAACTGCCTGTAGAAGAAAGCAATGCATGTCGGGAAATCTACGCAGTGGGAGAAATAGCCTCTCTGGATTTGAAAGAGCTTTTAACCGCACCGCCTTTGGATCCGAAATTAGCGCTAAGTTCGCTAAAGCAGACAGTTTTAGATGTCGGGTTGGAATTCACCTATTTTGATGGAATTTCTTACCGTGGAGAAATAGAGGCGGAAAACGGTTTGGGGTGGCTTCCTTTTCAAGCCCGCAGTGGAGAGCTGGCTGACCATTTAGCAAACTCAAATATATACCGCCAGAGGGTGCCGGAAACAGAAAGGGAAGAACAATTTGAACACGCGCTGGCGCGGGAGAAGATTCTTGCTCTCCTTTCTTCGGAAACGGAAGATTCTTTCCAGGAGTATTATGATGAAATACTGTTGACCGGGGCAGTGTTTTCCCAGGGAGCAAGTTTAGGTAAATCTTTGCTTATTGCGTTAGACACACTGCCTCTGCAGGGAGCTACCCGTTTTGTTTTGGACAATTCCCAAATTCTTGTTTCGTTAGCAGCCCTCAATTACTTCCGCCCCGAATTTTTAGATAACTTTGATTTATCCACTTTGCTTGATACACAACTGCTGGGTACAGTAATTACTATGCCTGGAAAACTAGCTGTAGAGCTTGATTTAGGCCTGGACAGTAATCAGCAGATCGTTGTGCCTGCTGATACTATTCTGAAATTATTTTTAAACAAGGAACAAAGCGGTACTTTAAGTGTGAGCAGCAGCCAGGGTTATACATTAGAAACAGAATTTACAGGAGGTAGTTTAGGTTTGATTTTCGATACTAGAAATAAGCCTCTTGTCCGTCCTGCTCCCAACCGGCTGGGGCGGCAAAAAGTAGCAGGTTGGCAAAAGGAAATTACTAAATAATATGGATGTACCGATAATTTACAAAATTTTACCTGAACGTACTGCTTATGTAGAAAGGCAGCTGCCTGCAGCAGGTAAAAGAAATGTTTCTGTCGGTGATACAGTGGAGGCCTTTGACCTTTTAGGTACAGCTAAAGTTAGCGGTGGGGCAGAGGCAATAAATATTTGTGAGCAGTTAAATGTAGAGTCTGCTGAATTACCGGAAATTATTAGTGTTACAGAAGGGGACCAGGTTGAAAGAGGGCAGGTACTGGCGGAACGCAGTGCTTTTTTCGGATTGCGTACAGAAAGTGTAAAAGCACCTTTTTCAAGTGAAATAGATTCTATAGATTGGGACAACGGTATAATTTCTTTATTACTGCCTAAACGTATTGAAAAGCTTGGTGCCGGTGTTTCCGGTGAGATTGTCGATATTGCGGATGAAAAAGCATTTTTAATAAAAACGCGGGCGGCAATGGTCAAAGGGGTGACAGGTGTAGGGGAGTCCTGTGCAGGAACTTTACGGATTGCAGCTCAGAGGGAAGAAAGCCTGCACGCAAATTGTATTCTCCCTTCGGACGGGGAAAAAATACTAGTCGGCGGTTCTTATTTGGAAGCAGAGGCAATTAAAAAAGCTCAAATAGTTGGTGTAAGCGGTATTGTAGTTAGCAGTATAGATTTTAGAAATCTTTCTTTAGTTAAGGAAGCTAATATTGCTTTAATGCTTACTGAAGGTTTTGGTAAGACACAAATGCCGAAATACGTATTTGATTATTTGGAAAGTAGCAACAAGATTTATACTTTGCTAATGCCGGAGAGGGGAAACCTTCTAGTAGCGAAAAAAGTAGAAAATATTGATTTAAGCGGCGCCCCAACCAAGTTTTTTAAAGAATTGGAAGTGGGAGATAAAGTGCAAATTTTTTCAGACGCTCTTTTTGGAAAAGTAGGGAAGGTGGTCGAAATTAATTTTGAGTTTGCTAAAATAGAAACTGGGGATGAAACAGTGCGTGTAGATTTACGCAATCTTGGAATTCTGACATAGTTTTCTTTTATGAATAATCAACAAACAGAGATTACTAAAAAGTTAAGCGGTAGATTAATCTTCTTCTTTTTTATATTCCTAACCCTCAGTTTTGCCGGGGGTTATCTGGTTGGCAACAAAGGTTATCAGATAGATATTAATAAGAGCAGCGGTGTTTCCCTTAATGCGCCCAGCAAAGCTGCCGAATCGCGCCGGGTTGATTTTTCCCTTTTTTGGCAGGTGTGGGACCTTTTACAAGAAAAGCACATCCGGAGACCTTTAGACACTCAAAAAATGCTTTACGGAGCAATTAAGGGGCTGACAGAATCGGCAGGCGACCCCTATACAACATTTCTGCCGCCGGAAGAGAATGAGTTGATGAAAACTAGTTTGGAAGGAGAATACGAGGGTATTGGCGCAGAACTCGGCATGCGCGAAAACCAGTTGATAATTGTGGCTCCTTTGGAAGGCAGTCCGGCAGAGAAAGCGGGGGTAAGGGCTGGGGACAGAATAATAAAAGTTAACGAAGATGAAACCGCGGACTGGTCTGTTACAGAAGCAGTCTCTAAAATACGCGGCGAAGCAGGCACAGAAGTTGTGTTAACAGTTTTGCGCAGTGTCGATAGCCAGGAAGAGCTGAAGACGGTAGACATACCTATTGTTAGGGGGACAATTGATTTACCTTCTGTAAAATGGGAAAAGAAAGATACTGTTTACTACATCAGGGTGTCCCGTTTTGGCGAAGCGACAAATTCAGAGTGGGACACAGCTGTTGAAGAAATAGTTGCTAATAATGGAGGAAAAGCTCCGGAAACGCTTATATTGGATGTTCGCAGCAATCCCGGCGGTTATTTAGATGCTTCTATCCACATTGCGTCCGAGTTTGTTCGCGGCGGAAACATAGTTTTAGAGAGGTTTGGTAATGGTAAGCAGGTTCCCTTTTCCGACCGGTACAACTCTGCTTTGACACTAACTAAACCTGTTGTTCTTATAGACGGAGGTTCTGCTTCCGCCAGCGAAATTGTAGCAGCTTGTCTGCGCGAGCGTAAAAATGCCGTACTGGTAGGAGAAACAAGCTTTGGTAAAGGAACTGTACAGGATTCCAAAGATTTAGAGCAGGGTTCGGGTATTCATATTACAGTTGCTGAATGGCTTACTCCCGGCGGTAAGTCTGTTAATGAGGTAGGTATTGAACCTAATTATATTGTTGAATATACGCAGGAGGATGTAGATGCGGACCGCGATCCGCAGTTGGAAAAAGCTCTTGAACTAGCTATAGAAT
>CAYREW010000043.1:0-5478 GCA_964423535.1 uncultured Candidatus Saccharibacteria bacterium | reverse complement strand
CTTTCTTTCACCAAGGTGTTTCTTCTTCAGGTTGTTTTAGGAAAGATCCGCGGGCGGGATTGGCGTACAAGTCTTGGGTCCTGGATGGTTCCGGAAATGTGTTTTCAGAAACGCTGAAGGAATACAAATTTACACAAGCCAGACGGGGTGAAGAATGTATTAATTACAGATACGGACAGATCCCCTTACTTATGGAAACCAAATCTGCTTCAGTGAATACTCAAGATGTGGTGCCGCATTCGGAGTTGGAAAATGAAGATCTTTATGATTATTGTAATTTCAACAATCTGTCTTGTGCAAGAACAAAACAGGAAACGGTGTATGACTGGGATTTTACCCAAACACCTGTGTGGAACAGAGACCACGGAAATTTTGCCGCAGCTGTCAAAAAAATCAACTACGGCGATGCAGACAGGAATGGAGACGAGGCAACTCAATGTATGCAGTACACCCGCCAAATTGATACCGACAATTGGCTGATAAGAGTGCCCAAAGCTCAATGGGTGCAGGACGGATCCAACAATAACTGCGCTACTGCATGGCACGAAGGCCCGACCAAATACGAGTTTACGCAGTTTTATTACGACAGCCGCAACAGTGTTCCCGGCAGTTTGCCTGTTTCCAACCCCAAAGGTTTGGTAACAAAAACAGAGGTTATAGAAACAGATTCGGGTGAAAAAATAGCCGGCTTTAAGGAATACGACCGGTACGGCAATGTTACAAAACAAACCGACCCCAAAGGAAATTCTTCTTATACCCGCTATTATTCCGGCGGGATTTTCCCCAAAGAAACAAAAAATGCTTTAGGTCACCAAACAATAAAAGAATACGATTTTACGCTTGGTGTACCCACCAGGGTAACTGACGCAAACGGAGCAGTAACCGAATACGCGTATGATGCTTTAGGCCGTTTGCTTAAGGTTGTCCAACCCGGCGACAGTTTAAAATACCCCACCTCCCGGTTTGAGTACTTTGTCAACAATTCCTCTAAAAATGCTCCACTAGCAGTTCACAAAACGGTGAAAGTCAACGACGAAGGCGATACTTTGGAAAGTTATGATTTTTACAACGGTATTGGACAAAAGTTCCAGACTCAGTCCAAAGAGCCGGACGGCAAAGCACTGACTAACACAAACAAAACAAACAGTTTAGGCAACACCACAGTTTCTTATCTTCCTTTTAAGCATAATAGTTTTGGCAGAGCGGTTGACAGCTCCGGCAGTTCAGGCAGCAGCCAAACTTTTTACGATTTACGCGGGCGTGCTTATAAATCAATTACACCGGACGGCAGGGAAACACGCAAACTTTTCCGTGAAGCGGATTTTCTTACCGCATCCGTAGATTCGGAAAACAGAGTTGCGGTTGAAAAACAGGAGGGCCGTGTTAGTAAAACAATAACTTGCCGCAATAAAAACGGGGAAATTTGCAGTGAGAGCAGCGGATTAGTAACCACCAGCTATCAGGATATACTGGGCAATACTATAAAAGTTGTCGATTCTGACGGCACAACTGTTACCGAAAATGCTTTTGATACTTTGGGGCGCAAGCAGTGGACTAAAGATGCGGATCTCGGACGTTACGACTACAAGTACGACAAAAACGGCAATCTGGTTTGGCAAAAAGACCCCTTGGGCAATGAAACTACCTTTGGTTACGATGCTTTAGATAGAACTGTGTGGAAAAAATTTAATGGCAGTACTGATATTTCTTACAGTTACGATAAGTGCGCCAATGGCACAGGGCGGAAATGCGCAGTTGAAGACAATTACCAAAAAACCGGTTATTCCTACGATGAACGCGGCCGTTTGGAATCAGTAAGCAAATCTTATGCAGGTAAAGAATTGGCACAACTTTTCGGTTCCCAACCCTACGAAACCGGTTTTGATTACGACAATATCGGGCGCGAGGCAGCAATTACCTACCCCGACACCCCGGCTTTTGCGGCAGAAACAGTTAATTTGGAATACGACGGGGTTTATCTAAAACGCGCAGTCGGCCAAGACACTTATATTTCTAATTTAACTTACAATACTTTTGGTCAAATTGAACAACGCGTGCTGGGCAATTCTGTGGTTGAAAGTTTTAATTATAATAACCTTAATAAAAGGCTGACACATATTGGTGTTACCGGAGCTCCGGGTGCTATTCTGGATTTGGAGTATGATGCCTACAGCCCTGCCGGCAACATACTTTCCATTAACGATAACCTTTATGACCCGAATAATGTCTTTTCTATGGATCAAGACTTTACATACGATAATTTTTACCGCCTGACCGGAGCTTCCGGAGCATATTCGGCACTCTTCAACTACGATGACCTTGATAGAATGACTTACAAAAAGGAAGGTCCTGCGGAAAACATTTTCAGCTTTAATCAGGAATTTCCTTACCACGGGATTAAGGATGTCAACGGTACTACTGTTAATTACGATCAAACAGGTAAGATTACAGATTACTCCAATAACGAGAAAAAATACAATATTGAATGGGACTACTCGGTAGGTAAACCTTCAAAAATTATTGTTGAAGAACTTTTACCAACCCCGCCTTCTCCGGAAGAGCGTATCTATTGGTATGACAGTGCGGAAGACCATATTAACAGTATAGATCTAAGCTGGAAAATCCCGCACCCGGAACCAACAAGAGCAGCGCCGACAGCAGAGAGCCCCCTTACTTGGGGCGAGGATGCTGTAATGGTTGTTGATTATAAAGAAGAAGCAACAATGCAGGGGGGAATTGTATCCTGTACTGGAGAGGGTTGTGATATAGGAATTGATTATACAGGACCGGGGTTGGGCAAGTGGTTAAATACTAAGGATTTTGCAGTCCGTTTCAGAAACGCTTACTGCACTGATCCCGGCGGTTGTAAAGCAACATATCAATACACTGCTGATGGACGGATTTACAGCTATGATATTTATATTGCGGAATCTGCGGGCAGAAAAATCTATTACTGGTATAAAAATGCGCAGGACCACATTGACTCGGACTTAAATTGGCTGATACCGCATCCGGAAGAGACTGGAAAAGCGCCTGACAAAAACAATCCGTTAATTCCGGGTGAAGATGTTGTAATGGTTGTTGATTACGTAAACACTGCGGAAATTGGTACGGAAATAAGTAATTGCCAGGGAGCCGGCTGTGGTTTGCAGGTGGATTATGTTGGAGATGGTTTAGGTAAACTGCTAAGTAGAAAAGATTTTGCTGTCCGCTTTAAAAATGCGCAGTGCAGCGATCCGGGAGGCTGTATAGCAAGCTACAAATACACAGCTGACGGACAAGAGTTTGAATACCGGATACATCTTACTGCCGGTGAAAGCGGTAAAGGTGAAATCTTTTACTGCAGCTTCAATAACACGCCGGAATGCGAAAGCCCGAGCAGCGGGGAGCCGATAATTAAAGAAAACGTAACTTACGGACCGGCAAAGCGGGATCAGGGAGTTTTAATTGGAGACAACACTGCGTTATCCTACTATCAACACGGGAACTTACCAAAAAACAAAGGGGAGATAAGTTTTTGGCTGAAGACCGGATGGAGTTCGGAAAATAGTCAATCATTCGCACTGCTGAATTATATTGGACCTGACGAGGAGGTTAGCATTAATTACGCTGGCGGATTTGAAGCCCGGTTGCTCAGCGGTAATCCGGAAGAAAAAGTTGTCCTGGAAGCCGGCAGTGTCCACAGCCCGGGGGATTTAATTCATCTTGCACTCCAATACAACTTTACGGAGAACAACTACAAATTATATATAAATGGAAAATTAAGAGACAGCTCCGATTCCGACAGCGAACTTCCGCCGCTGTCCGGCAGTGGAGAACGTATAGATATTGGAGCAGGCACTGCTGTAAACACTGCTCAAAGCATAATTGATGAATTAAAAATAACAGAGCAAATAAGTACTGAAAAAGAAATTTGTGAATCAGCAGGAAACGAATGGGACAGCAGGGCGGAGCAGTGCGGTGAAGCATGCACACCAATAGGAAAAATATTTGAATCAATAGTAGAGGGTATTGGCAGTAGACAGGCGGGACAACGGAGCAGACCGGCAATAGATATCAGTTTGCGCAACTTTATGAAACCTATAAACAGAGCATACGACTCCCGCAACAAAGCGCATGTAAGAAACCTAATTGGTGCTTTAGACAGATATATGGTAAACAACCCCCATTACCCAATTGCTACTACACCTGTGTCAATTGACAACGAAGTAACAGCAGGCAATATATTTGAAGAAGAAGTGTGTAAAACAGAGGACAGAGTGTGTGTAAAAGCGTCAAATTTTGGTCAGGGTGAAGAAGATGTTTACAAAAAATTCCAATACCTTTCCACACCGGACGGTGAAAACTACGCATTGTGGATTGATTTAATTGATGAGGAAAACAACTTTTTAGTTTACCTCAGCTCCTGCGCTGAATTAATGACTACGTGGCTTACACCTGACTCCAGCAACCTAACTGATTGTGAAGAATTTAAAAGTATTCCTGACAGAGATAAAGACGGGTATGATAGTGCTGATTTTGGCGGTACAGATTGTAATGATCAGAATCCGAACATCCACCCGGATGCGCAAGAGGTTTGTGATGGCAAAGATAACAATTGCAACGGTTTAATTGATGAAAATATACTTTGCAATCAGGATGCGTACAAAGATGTAGATTTTGACAACATTTGCATATTCAACAAACCTGTTTTAGACAATCCGGTTTTCGACCAGCTTTCAACCGAATGCGAGTATAGTAAAGGCAAGGTTTCTGTAAAAACATACTTTAACAACATAAAGTTGCAGGAAAAAACTATTGAGGAATCTAAGCGGTGGGATAATATCAACTTGGGAATATTGGCTACACAAACTTTAAAAGAGTCTAAACCGATATATACCTTTACTCCCGAGCAATATGTATCCGGTATTTCAATAGACGGTAATGTTTTGTTCCACAGTGAAGACAGCAGTATTCGAATTATTTTAAAAACAGCCTCCGGCAAAGACTATATTGTGTACCAAGAAACAGCGCCCGAATCTGCAAATGCAAACTTTAAAATCAGCAACACCTGTGGTGAAACTTGCGTATTGAATTTTGTTGAAGCTGAGCAATTAAGTTTGGAAATAAAGAATGCGGAATTTAAATTAACTAATATTGCGGTAGCTAACCGGCCGATGGCTGAAACCTGCGACTACAGCTTAATTACGGAACATAAGCTTGCAGACAGCGAAAAGCTGGAAGAACGGGAAGAAGAAGAGGGACCGGACGGAGAATGCAGTTCCGATCCTGCGTGTGTGGAATTTATTTACGACGGTAATGGTACAAGAATTGTAAAGAAAATTACTGACGAAAATTATACTTTGTACCCCACAGCTATTTTGGAAAAGGTTGTTACTCCGGAAAAAACAATTTGGCGCAAACACTATAACATTAACGGGCAAACAACAGCAGTAAGAATTGCTGAAGAATAAAAATGCCCAGCCTACAAAAAAACAC
>CAYREW010000042.1:0-5980 GCA_964423535.1 uncultured Candidatus Saccharibacteria bacterium | reverse complement strand
GGAGAATTTCCGCAGGAAATTCTCCTTAGGCCATCCGCCAGAGGCGGATGGACCACTTACTACTTACCACTTTCTACTTTTTCTCATGCAAAGTATCAAGAAATTCTTTGTTTGTCTCTGTTTTTTTCAATCTTTCCAATATAAGCGGTGTTGCTTCTTCATCACTCAATAAATCAGACATCCTTCTTAAACGGTGCGCTTTTTCCAACGTGTCTTTACCATACAGAAGCTCTTCGTGGCGAGTATAGGACCTTTTAATATCAATTGCGGGAAATATACGGCGCTCCGCCAAACTTCGGTCCAGAAACAATTCCATATTACCGGTACCTTTAAACTCCTCATAGATTAAATCATCCATACGCGAGCCTGTATCTACCAATGCGGTAGCCATAATTGTCAGCGAGCCACCATCTTCAAAGTTACGGGCTGCACCAAAAAAATGCTTAGGAGGGTAAAGAGCGGCAGGATCAAAACCTCCGGATAAAGTCCTTCCAGAAGGAGGTATAACCAAATTGTGGGCCCTGGCCAAGCGGGTAATAGAATCAAGCAATACAGCAACATCTTTACCTAGTTCTGCCCGTCTTTTTGCTTTTTCTAAAGTTAGTTCCGCAACCTGGGTGTGGACCTCGGGAGGCTCGTCAAAGTTAGCTGCCACTACTTCACCATCAACAGACCGGCGCATATCAGTTACCTCTTCCGGCCGCTCCGCAATTAAAAGGACCAACAACTCCATTTCCGAATGGTTTTTTGTAATACCGTTAGCAATATCTTTAAGCAGCCACGTCTTACCGGCATAAGGCGGTGATACAACAGCACCGCGCTGACCTTTTCCAATCGGAGAAACTAAATCAATTAATCTTGTACTTAAAACGTCTGGTTCTGTCTCCAATTTCAACCACTCACGGGGGAAAACAGGAGTAAGTTTTTCAAAATGAGGACGCTCACTTGCTTTTTCCGGATCTTCCCCAGCAACCTTATTAATCCTTAACAAAGAATAATAACGCTCCCCTTCTTTAGGCGGGCGCGCTATTCCAGTAACTACATCCCCCATCCTAATACCAAATCTCCTTATTTGTGAGCTAGAAACATAAACATCATGCGAGCTCGGTTTCAGGTTTGGAGAACGCAGAACACCGTAACCGTCACTTTGAACATCAAGAATACCTTCAACTTCCAAAGTATCACCAGATTCTCTGTAGCTTTCAACAACAGACTTAGAACCGCCAGAATCGCGGCTGTCAGAATGCTTGTTATTTGAAGATGTGTCTTCAGAAGAAATAAGAGCCATGTTAGTTAAAATCAGTTGTTATATAAGGAAGTAAACAAGAAAAAGAGGCGCTAGTACTTCTTACAAACTTTATATTTACACACTGTCTGTAATCTGTCAAGTGTTTTTTCCTCAACGCGCAGGAGAGGAGGCAGCGTGCCTGCCCAGTCACGCCGCCCCCACTCCTAAGCGCCTTAGCAAAGGGTACTTGCAAAAATAAGCGGTTGTGAAAATTTCAAAATTAAACCAACAATAATTAAAATTAGTGAAAAACCTACTAAATTAACTGCTGCAGCTCCGGAAACAGGCAGTTCCTCTGCACCCAGAACTTTTTGCTCCGAAGATGCGCAAATTTGAGCTTCGTCACTATCCATTTCCTCATTATTCTGGTATATCCATGCTAAGTTTTCCACGCAAATACTTGTATCTAAATCAGCAGAAACGCGAACATCCAAAGTAATAGATTTCCAACCGGAATCCTTCTCCAAAGCACCTACTGTATAAGTAAATATCCCTGTTTCGGAGTTATAACTGCCGGGACCAGTAATAAAATCTATATCTGCCGGAAGTTGATCAACTATTTCAACATTATCCAAATCAACATTACCTGCATTGCGGTAGCGCAGGCGGTAAGTAACTAAATCATTGGGGGAAAAAACATGCTCAGCCCTATCCAAATCATCTTCCCATTCCCCCTGCTCGGGGTTCCAAACCTGTTTATCAAGCTCTAACTTAATTACCTCTTCCTGATCCCCACCGCCATAATCCCCACCGTAACCGCCTGATTCATCTGCTGCATAAACAGTGGGAGATTCCGCAACAAATTCCAATGCAGAAACAGGCACTACCAAGAGCGCCCCTAGAGCTAAAACTGTTATACTGGTATTTAGACCCTTAATAAAAAATTTCATAGTATTGTCTAAAAATAGCACATACTATCAGGTATGTCAAGTTTATGGGTTCAATATAGCTGCATTTTTTCAGAGGTGTTAAAATACTTAGCATGAAAAATAATAACAATAAAAAGCAAATCTTCCTTGCCTTGGTGCTTCTCCTGTTAATCACTGCCTCAATAACAGGTATAAATACATTAACGAACTACCCATCTTTAAGAATTAAAAATTACCAACTCTTTCCTTACAACTACTCAATAAGCATAATTAACAACTCTAAGTACAGCAGTATTTATAAAATATCACCTTACGATGACAAACTTACTTTTAAATCAGGGTATTGGAGAGCAGTGGTAACAGAAAAAGAAAACCTAACTAACAAAGTTGCTAAAAAACAACTTAGTAATTGGTTTTACAGGATGTTACAGAACCTTCTTTCAGTATTTAATAAAGCACGGATAACTTTTATTACAAACGGTGATTTTAAAATAAATTACAAAATACTTAAGAACAGCAACGGTTTTACAATAGAACGGAACATATCAGGTTTCGATCAGGAAGCGCTTAAGCTGACTAAAACATTTTTATTTAGTACAGAAAGTTTAGTTTTTGATTCTAAAGGAACAGTGCACTTCAACCCTACTAGGAATGATACTTTTGAAAAACTACCTTTACAAAAAAGCATAAACAATCTAGAAAATAAAAAGGTATGCTACATTGTGGTAACAGAACTGGACGCAGCCGGTGCTGTTCTTATACCAATAAGAGACGGGGAGCAGTGGAGAATTTCAGAAAAACACAAGAATATCCAAATAGATGAACCTGTTAAATCTGAAAAAGATGCTTTTCAATCAAAACAAAAAATAATTCTCTACAACACAATAAACGAATTTTTTGCAAGCAAGGATCAGATATGTTTTTAAATATTGATACTACAAATACCAATAAACTTTTAACCTTTGCCCTGCTCTTTTTCCTCTGCTTGCTAACATTCGCAATTTGGAAGTGGGACACTCCCTACCCACTAAATGTCAACTGGGATATTTACGAGCACCAAACACTAGTAAACGAAATAGCAGCTGGGAATATTAAACTGCTTAACAGCCGGATATCAGATACTTTTACTTTTAACGGCTACAGCCCGCTGTTCCACATCCTCATTGCTTTACTGCAGTCTGTTTTTAATTTTAACCCCTTGGGGTTCTGGTGGTTTGCCGAATTTGTCTTCTACTTTGCTACTGTACTAGCATGCTGGTATTTAACTTTAACCGCAACAAGGAACAAAACTGCCAGTGTTCTTGCCGGAATTGCAGGAGCTTTTGCTTTTGAATCATATATGGTTTATTCCCCACTATTGCTACTACCCCAAAACCTCTCTGCCTTATTAGCTATCTGCTCCTTAATAACCATTATCAAAAGCAGAAGAAAACATAGGAAGTTACACATTGGGAAAATTGCACTGCTCTGCACAGGTTCAGTTCTAATCCACTTTATAATTGGCACTCTAGCAGTAATTCTCCAATTTGCCTACATTATTTTGACCAGCAAAAAAATCAAAGAAAAAGTAGTTGCCTATTTAACTCCTGCAGTTTTGGTACTTGCAATAATTACTGTTGTTTTAAGCTACACAGTGTTTGATTTCAACATTATTAACACAGCAGAAAGTATGCATTTTAACCTCAATTTGCAAAGAAAACTTGAAGTAACAGCTAACTGGTACGGATACGCTATGCTTGTCTTTGCACCATTAGCAGTATTTTACTTTTCTACAAGGAATAAGATAGAAAAGGCGATACTGCCAATTTTTATTGTTAATTTGGCTCTTGCTATTGCTAAAATACCCTACTCGCTAAAATTTTATGCTTTTGGACGCTACTTGTTTATTTACACTCTTGCTGCTTCTGTAGGCTACATTATTAATAAAATCAGGAGTAACTGCCTGAAAACTATTCTTATTTCTGTTTTCAGCATTGCGCTCCTACTTACCTTTACACTTAACCAAGCTAACTACAAAGGAATTCTTAAATACCGCCGGCTAAGTACACAGATTGCTCCAAACGAAATTGAAGCTGGAAAATGGTTAGCAAACAATTATAAAGAGAAAGAAAAATTACTTATAGTTAGCAACCCTTCAACCCAAGGTGTTTTTGAGGCTATCACAGGTATAAATACTCAAGGCGGTGTCTATGCTAACACTGCTACACGTTCGTATGTAAACTCTATATATCCTATTACAGCGGGGAATAAAATAAAAAATACTCTTTTTTCCGTTAATGACCTTGTTATTGAAGAAAAGCCAGAAAAGATACTGCTAATTTTAAGCGGGCGCTTTTTTAAATGGCAAAACCAACCAGTAGCGAAAAAAAAAGCAATTTATTTTAATGTTTGGAAACCGGAAGATATTGCTCCTGTAAACAGAATTTATATTGAAAATTTGAAAAAAGAAGCAGGGTTTAAAGAAGTTTACAGCAATGAAACAGTCAGTATTTTTGAAGTAACAAAGTAGTTAAGAAAGCGCAGGGCGCAAAATGGGCCGAACAGAAAAAGCAAGCTTTAAATCCTGGGTAAAACGGCGTTTTAGAATATAAAACAAGTGGCCAAAACCGGTTTTAAAAATCTGCTGTTTACTCGGCTCGTGTTCACGAACAAAGTGGTCAATAGGATATTCAGCAAACTGGATATTGTTACTTACCAGCGCAGATATTTTAATTTCCGGAGACAAGTTCCAGTCCCCCATTCTTAGATCCAAAAGAGGAATTACAGATTTACGAACACCCCACATCCCGCTTAAAATATCGCGGATTGGCGTCTGGTATAAAAGCATTACCTCAATATTTAACACATAAATACCCAAACGGCGGATGCGGGAAATAGCTTCTTTATTTTTCAACGGCAGACGGCTGCAGGAAACAAAGTCCGTATCTGATTTTTCCATAAAGTGGACTATTTCTTTAATTTGGTAAAGAGGATAGGTATCATCTGCATCAGCGGCAAATACAAAATCTCCTTTAGCTTTGGAAAGACCAGTAATATGTGCATAACCGTAGCCTACCCCATTCATTTTACGCGGCTCGGAAATAACAACAGCACCAGCCTTTTCTGCAACTTGTGCAGTTTTATCAGTTGAGCCGTTATCAACAACAATTATTTCATCAATATAGGAGGGAGCAGACTTAATTGTCTGCTTAATATTTTTCTCTTCGTTTTTTGCCGGTATTACTAGAGAGATGCTTTTGTTATTTATCATTATAATATCCTTTATCAGGTCTTAAATAGACAGGGACCGAAGTACTACGTAGAGTACACAGCACCGCAAGCCCTGCAACTACACTTCTTAAATCTACTTAACTGCACCTTCTATAATAGCAAAAAATATCAAAAATGTCAATTTATAGGTTGACTAAATCTCTTTTTGCAGTTATAATACTAGAGGTTAAATTACCCTTCATTGGGATATTAAAAAGGAGAGTACGATGCACAAGAAAAGAACTGTTGTTGGTGCACTGTTAATCGCAGTGCTGTTGGTTGTTGCAGTATTCGCAACTTTCGCAGCAGCAAAGGAGGAGGACGGTCCGGCAGTTGAACTTTGGGGACCTCTGCTTCTTTCCGCTGTTCCTGATGAACATGTCACTGCCACAGTCGACGGGGAGGTATGCCACGGAGTTGGGTACTTAACTCCCAACTCACCGCGACCCGATGTCTGCGCACTGTGGCCGGTAACTGAAACAATTACGCTGGAAGGGATTTGGACTGCCGAGCAGTTGCAAATTGCTCAAGGCGAAGGCAACGGAGTGGCTTTCTGGAGCAGCGGCGTATCGCT
>CAYREW010000041.1:0-6039 GCA_964423535.1 uncultured Candidatus Saccharibacteria bacterium | reverse complement strand
TAATTGTCAAATTATGCTTCAGAAATTGTTTCCCGGGCGAGGAACAGAGAGTTGAAGAGGAAGAACCAGAAAAATTCCAAGTTGTAAGAATAAAATATCCCGGAAACAAGCAGACCTAAAATTGAACCAACTGCAGCTGTGTTTAATAATACAAGCAGTCTGTCTTTTGATTGCCAAATTGCATCAAACAGAGTATGCAAAAGCATAAAAATAAACAATGTGTAAAAAGTAAATCCCAAAACACCTGTTTCCGCCAGCACTTCCATCCACACGCTGTGAGCAGGAATATGTGCATCCTGCACAGGGTCTTTAGCAAAGTAATCATCTGCCAAACTTGTTTTTCTAAAATCTTCATTAAAACCGCCGTAACCGCCGCCAATAATTGGATGCATTGTAAATACTTCAAAGCCGCTGGCTAAAATCATTGCGTGTGCTTTAATTGCATCATTATTTGGTATATCCCGCAGTGAATGCAGACGGTCAACAATTGGCAGTCCAAAATACAACGATCCCACTACGGAAGCAGCAACAAGCAAAATTACAAACCCTGTTAAAATCTTAAACTCTTTAAACAAACCGCGAATTAGGAACAAGACTAACATAGTCCCCACAGCAACAACAAAAGCTGCCCAGCCGCTGCGGCTCAAGGTCATACCTAAAATAATTAGCAAGAACAGAGATGCACAAATATACAGCCAGCGCTTTTTTATCTTAACCTTGGCAATTGCCAAAGCAATAAAAGAAGGAATAACAGTAACTAAAAACCCGGCATAGTGGTTAATATCCCAAAATGTACCACCAATGCGCACAGGTTGGTATTCTGTAGGCCAAACTGCGGGCAGGACAAAATCAAAAAATTCATAAGCAATAAATTGAGCTACACTAACAAATCCGGTTGCAAACCCGACAAACAAATAGAGATAAAGCAATTGGAGAACAAAATCTTTTCCATGAACCGAATAAGCAGCGCGGAGAATAAAATACAAAGCTAAAACTGCAGTATAAAAAGAAAGAAGACCAAGACTGTGGCCAAGGTGGTCTGCATTAATTAAAGAAATTAAACGAATAATCCAAAGAGCAGAAAGGAGAACTAGAATACCGTCTTCAAACAAATGGTTGGGTTTAAACCAGACCCAGTATTTTTTCCGCCACTTAATTAATGAAACAAAAATCACTGCTAAAAGCACTGCACGCACAGGAAGCAAACGAGGCAATCCTAAAGTAAAAACAATACGGTTATCAAGGGGGAGTGTAGCAACAAGGAAGTAGAGACCATAGCGGAGATCCTGCCAAGCGAGGGCGGCAGTAATTGCAAAGATGGAGGCGGCAACTAATAAACCAATTAACATACTTTAATGTAATAATTACTAATTTCTAATTACTAATAACTAATGGTTGAGCACAAATATCAAAATCCAAATTAGAAATTAGAAATTAGATATTAGAAATTCTGCGGTATGCCTGCAGCGTTTTTTCTCCCGTCTTCTTCCAACTGTAATTATCCACTATCCTCTGCTTAAATTCATCATTTCCTTTCTGTGCTTTTAAAGCTGAACCCAGCGCAGTTTGTATTGAAAGTATATTATACGGATCGCAGTACCAAGCATAATCCTGCAAATATTCTTTACTATAACCGCGGTTGCTGGCAACTACATTACAGCCGGCCAACCCTGCTTCACAGTTTACCAAACCGGTGGTTTCAAATAAACTTGCAGAAATATGAACACGCGCGGAAACAAATGCGGAAGGAATTTTTCTATACGGAATGTGCTCAATGTGGTGCAGCCAGTCATATTTGTTAATTTGCTGGCGGACGCGGTAACCGTATTCCGGGTGATTGGGGTTAAAAATGCCGACAAGGACAAGATTTATTTCCGGGTTTTTTTCAGCCCGCAAATCCTTAACCGCTTTAATAATGTTAAGTTGATTTTTCCGCGCTTCAATGCGAGCAACGCAAAGGACAAAATCACCAAAGTCATATTGATCTTTAAACCAGTAAGGATCAGGGCTGAAGAAATGTTGGACATCGACCCCGTTAGGAACTACAGCTATATTTCCGAACAAAGCTCGTTCCTGTTCCTCCTCCGAGCTTCGTTCGTTTGCATTTGGGATTTGGAATTCTTTTCCTAACTCCTCCGCCTCAAGCTGCGCATTGGGAAGTAAAACATCCGCCATTTCTAAAAGCTCAACCTGCTGGTTGCGCATACCTTTTTTAATTTGCTGAAAAAATGCATACCGCTGGCGGGCATCAAAAATCGCTCTGTAAAAATTTTTTAAATACTCCCTGCTTTTGTAAGTTGTAAATACTGGATTAACAATACGGCGCAGACCGTAGCGCATTTTTTTCTCATACTCCTCAATTTCACTAAAACAGTGGTGGATTGTGGAAAGTGCAACTTTTTTCCCCTGCTTTTTTGCATTTTCCGCTTGCAGATAAGTTTCGTGACAGCGGTCTAAATTAAACAAATGGACAATATCGTAACCGCTAACATCAGGCTGAAGTTCCAAACTGACAGCAACCTCAACACCAAGCTTTTTCAGCTCTTCTTTTGTTTTTTTCAACTGGATTGTATCGCCGCCCGGCCTGTCGAACAGGTCCACGCGCGACTGCATTAAAATACGCATATTTGTAAATTCGAAATTCGAAACACTAAGCTCCAAATAAGCACTAAAAACTAAATATGAAACTAGCCAACTATTTGCCCGTACAAGTTGAAATACTCATTAATAAACCTCTCCATTGTATACTTCTGCTCAACAAGATGTCGACCTTTATTGCTAAGATTCTTTCGTAAATCCTCAGCACTAACCAACTGGGCAATCTTTTCCGCAAGATCTTTAGGATTCTGAGGATCAAAATAAAGTGCTGTATCTCCGGCAACATCTTTAAGCACAGGCAGATTAGAAGCAATACAAGCACAGCCCGCAGCCATTGCCTCAATCAAAGATATACCAAAACCTTCCGCCAGAGAAGGCATAACAAAGATATCAAGGCTGCGGAGATATTTAACCTTATTCTTTTCCTCAACAAAACCGAGAAATTCTATCTGGTCGTCAACACCGATTTCCTGAGCCTGCTGTTCCAAATGTTCGCGTAAAGCTCCGTCACCCCCAATAAGAACGCTGTATTCGTTATTCAACATCCATGTCTTAAAGCCAACGCTACCGCCACAGCGCGAAGCAAGCTTCTCTACTCTCTCTTTGTCAGCGCAGCGCAGTTCACTACGCACCTCCCTCTCCCCGTCAGAGTAGCGCAATTTATTGCGCGCTCTCAATTCAGCAATCGCATCAACAAAGCATTCCACATTCTTCTCCACCGTCAGCCTGCTCAACGTACCAATTTTTACAACAGCTTTGTTTGTTTCGGATTTCGATATTCGATTTTCGAATTTTCCCAAGGAAATGCCATTAGGAATCACCACCAACTTATCTTCTCTTATCCCCTCCTCCATCTTAACTTTTTTCACCGACTCCGTCAGCGCAATCTCCTTATCCGCAAACCAATTGACAAGATAATGATAAACAAAAATATTAAGCATCTTCTTCCAACCCGGCACGCGCCACTTACTCAAAGGAGTATGTACGTGCGAAACCCGTAACAACGGTGTAAACAGAGCGAGGCTCTGTTTCCGGGCTGTAACAGTGCGGTTTATTTGGTAAAGCGCATTATTCATTGCAGCAGCAAGCAAAGCATTGGCAGCGGTTTTTAGCTGGTGGGTGTGGAGAATATCTATTTTGTTTTTGCGGAGGAAGCAGGCAAGGCGGAGTATATAGAAAGGATCGATATCGAATTTAGGTGCATCAATACGTACTTCTGCGCCTGCTTCAAAATAGCGTTGTGCCATCTCACCCCAGGGGCAGATAACAAATATCTCGTTTTTGATCTCTCCGAGCGAAGCTTGTTTCTGGTCCAAGCTTCGCTCGCGCGCTTCCGAGCTTCGCTCGGAATTCCCCGAAAAACCGCGAATCAAATCCAAAACATGCTGTTCCACACCGCCGGGTGAACCGGAGTTTAATACATAACAAATACGCATTGTCCAATTTTAGCATAACGGCCCGAGCCTTCGACTTACTGTTTGTCATTCCGTGCCTGACACGGAATCAAAGTGAAGTTATCTCAACTTAGATTCTGAATCAAGTTCAGAATGACAATGCTCCTAATCACAACGCTATATGCTAGAATCCCCACATGAGCAAAACAGCGGAAATTATTAAAACTGCAGTTAAAGAAAATATAGTTGACCGTTCCCAAGTTTTTTTCTGGCTCGGACTGAGTTTTTTAGGTTTGCTTATTAAACTGCTTGTTTGGGACCATATTTATTCCAGCGGTTACAGCATAGGCACTTACACTTTTAAAGCAATGTTCACTTACAGTGTTGGAACCTTTTTCCTTAACCGCATTCAAATGAGTGTGCATTGGCGGGTAGGTAATCACATCCGCTCCGGAAAATTAAATACCCACCTATTAAAACCTTTAGACTACACCCGCTATATTTTTTTCCGATCTTTTGGCACCAAAATTTTCGCCAACACCTTAATCAGTCTGCCTGCCTACATTGCCCTAATATTTGTCTTTAGAAGCAGTTTACTGCCTCCAGCTGGCATAATCAGCATTGCTACACTGCTTCTAATTTTACCTTTAGTAATAATTCTGGGCTTTTTAATCAAATACATTCTCGGCCTGGTTGGATTTTGGACAACGGAAATCGGCGGATTCTATTTCTTAATTTACACCTTAACAAATTTCGCAGGCGGTTCTTTTGTACCAATTAATGCTTTTCCCAAATTCTGGTCCTCTGCACTAAACAATCTTCCTTTCCAATATCTTTTTGACTTCCCAATTAATGTTTACTTAGGTAAATTATCAGTTCAGCAAATTCTGCAGGGTACAATGTTCCTCTGCGGGTGGATTGCATTTTTTTCACTAGCCGCATTGGTGTTGTGGAAAAAAGGATTGAGGAGATATGAAGCGTATGGAGGGTAGAAGACAAATTCTAAATCCTAAATTCGAAGATCCAAACAAAACATAATTTTGAAATAACAATATCCAATATAATGAAAAAATACATCAGTCTCTACATCCAATTTATTAAAAACTCATTCATCTTCGAGGCGCAGTACAGGGTTAACTTAATCACCCATGTAATTACCGACCTTGTTGGTATTGGAGTAACATTGCTTAGCGTGGAAATTTTATTCAATAACGTACCTGTATTCGGCGGTTGGAGCTACCACGAGGTTTTGCTATTAATTGGTATCTCACACATTTTACGCGGATTGTATTTTGGTCCGCTGATTGCCAACCTTGGTGACCTTGTAAATAAAGTGAATTCCGGACGGCTTGATTTTGTCTTACTAAAACCAATATCCTCGCAATTTTTTGTATCAACAAGGAGAATAAGATTATTTACACTTAGCTCATTGTTTACAGGAATAGCAATCCTTCTTGTAGGTTTGAATAATCTACAAACAGCGCCCACCCCGGAACAAATTTTCCTTTTCCTCTTTCTAATTTTCTGCAGTTTTATTATCTGCTACACCCTCTGGTTCATCAGTGTTGTGCCTGCTGTCTGGTTTCCCCGGCTGTGGGCAATTCACGAAACATTTTTAAGTTTATTTAATGTAACAGAATATCCGCCGGGGATTTTTCCTAATTACGCAAAATACACAATGATTTTTTTAATACCCCTGCTGGTTCTATCCGTCTATCCGGCAAAAGCACTTACAGGAGAACTCCAACTGTGGGAAGCACTCTCGGCACCGACAGCAGCGGCGCTGCTGCTCTTCATCTCCAACAAATTCTGGCACTTTGCGTTAAAGCACTATCAAAGCGCATCATCCTAGCCATAACCTTATATAACTCTGTCATTCCGGCCACCCCACTTTTGTCATTCCGAGCCCCGACCCGGAATCGAGGCGGAGTACTCAGCTAAAAGAACAGTGGAGTTTTGCTAAAGCCAAAAACTCCTAAAACCAAAAGGGTAACTTTTGGTTAAGGATCCCGACTTTCGTCAGGATGACACACACTGTGCTAAACTA
>CAYREW010000040.1:0-6159 GCA_964423535.1 uncultured Candidatus Saccharibacteria bacterium | reverse complement strand
TCGATTTGTTGGGCCGGCCGAACACTCTGTACCCGAAGCCTACTTTTAGTTGTTAAAACCGCATTATGTTACGCTCAGTAAAAGCTTCCGGGTTTAGAAAAATGTTTACTGTTGTAGGGCTTCCGTTTCTGCTTTGGGGGAATTTTCAGCTAAGAATTTATTCATTATTGTAATTACTATAAAGGTGCCTGCGCTGATTGCAAGCACAGCAAGTTTTGTCCCGGCAAGATTTTTAAGGAAAGAACTTAGTGTGATATTAATAATATCGTTACGGACAGTGTCCAGAGCAGGGTTTTCCGAACTCGGCATCCCCGATAAAACTAATCCTATATTGGAGCTTGCCCAAGTTAGCGCTCCAAAACAAATTCCGTAAATTATAGCCAGAACTAAGCTGATATTTTTTAAGAGTTGTGTAATTCTTTTTTTGTTTATTAAGAGAATGATTATAAAAAGCAAGCTGGTAACTGCTATTAAACCCCACCGTGCGTAGGTAAATAGTTGGTAGCCTTGCTGAATTTTTTTAAGATTTTCTTCAACATCCGGGGTTAGTTGTTCCGACAAATCTATTTTATTTGGAACATTTTCCGTCATTCCCGATAATTGCTCACTCAGCATTTGAGTTGCGTTTTCCTGCGCCATCTGCGGCGGTAAACAATTTAACTCCTCAACCTGACCGCTTTGCAAATTTTGCATCTGCGCTGCACTGCAAGGGGGAAGTTGCTTCAACTTCTTTTCTAAATTGTTAGCAAATTGTTGACTAAACGATGTTTTTAGTGGTTCAAGGTTAACTGCGACTAATAAATCTGCCTGTTGGTTTTTTAAATATGCAAAAATACTGTCTATATTTTTTTCCACTTCCTGCTCCAGCCACCCTTTTGGTAAAGATTTCTGGATAAGTTCGCCCAAATCCCTTTTTGATAAAGGTAGCTGCTGCATTGGGGAATCACCACTTTCCAAAAGTAACATAGGAACAATTTCGCTCCCTGCTTTCTGGTACAAATTAATCTCTTTAATGTTTTTTTTGTGGAAATCTGCTTGGAAAAGTGTGTTTTGAACAGAGGTAAGTAGAATACTTAAACCAAAAGTAATAATAAATATAAGGCTGAGGAATATAGTAAAAAACTTTTTCACTTTCTAGTAGCTATAGTACCTTATTATAATATTTAACGCAATCCTGTAATTAGTTATCAGAAAATTTAACATTTTTTAGGCAAAAAATGTTAATATTATGCTACTGTGTGCAGCAATTTCAAACACCATTCTCTTGATTTAAAAACCAAGAAAAATGTAGTTTTTACAGCTTTTTCCAAAAAGCGTTTCTACCTCCGGTTCCCAATTAGCGGTTTTGTTCTTAAAGAAGGGGCGGTACCTATAAATCCGTATATGAATTTTGAATATAATTTAGCTGGGTTAGTGGATAAAAAATTAATTAGAGTAGCCAACAACACATTGTTACAAAAGAGCAACGAGCTGTGGGTATTTGGTGAAGTGAGTGATGGTGTATTAGTCGAGATTTTTTTGGCAAAAAAGAACAAAATTCCTGTACGGTACTTTGTACCGGGGAAAGAAATGGGGGAGTTTGTTGAGCAAAGTGCCGAAGATGCGGTTTTAGAAGATGTTTCCCCGTGGATGTGGGAAAGAGTGCAGGCGGGCAAAAATCTAGCCCGCTGGCATCCCAGACTGCAAATTAAGAAAACGTACCCTCTAGTTTACCCTGCTTATTCAAAAAGGAATTTTTATTGGCATATGCAGATTAGTAAATACTGTATTGAGAAAAGAACCATTCCCTTAAACCCGTTTATGCTGTTTAGGTATTTTCTCGGCGGTTCTGTCCCTCGCAAGTATATTTACGAAGCAAACAACAATATTGTATATATTTGTAATCAGGTTTGGTGTTTCGGTGAGATTAGCGACGGTGTGCTTGCGGAGGTAGAGATGGCAAGAGAGGAGGGGAAAGAAGTAAAATTTTATAAAATTAGGGATACAAAACCGGTAAAGTTTAGAAAAATTCCGTCTAAATGGGTTAAATTTGAGGATAAAGAGCTGGAAAAGTATCGGGATATGTTGGAATAGTAAAGAAATTAGATTAGCAGGGTTGCAAAAAAAAGCCCAAAACAGCCAGAGGGTATGATTCTTGTATTACCCTCCGGGCAGATTTTGGTATTTTGCTACCCCTTATTTAAGGTCTGCCACCACCTGCACCAGGTACTTCTACCGGTGAGGGAATGCTCTGTTCTTCCTGTTCAGGTTCAACTTCCGAACCAGGTCCTTGCTGGGATTCTTCGCCAGCCCCGGGGGTTTCAGGAATGGTTTCTTGACCTTCTTCAGGTTCTGCTCCTCCCGGTCCAGAAGGGATAGTTGCCGGAATAAATTGTTGTGCTTCTTCCGGTGCGTTTTCACGCGCTTTGTTCAAATTCTGTTCAACCTTTTCCCTAACCTGTTCGCGGTTGGTGTTGGAAATAGCATTTAATGCCTGCTCCATCCCTTGACTGGATACCTGCATAGCTTTCTGAATTGCTGATCTAGCTTGTTCCGGTACTTTTTCATATACTCCAGCCAAAACTTGTTGGGAGATTGATGTGCTTGTTGCTAGCAATTCTCCAACAGCGTCAGCAAATGCTTCTCCTGACTGAGCAGCAGCAGCAACTCCTTTTGCAGCATCGGTCACCATTTTGCCGTAGCGGTCCGCAGCTACTTCTGCTGCTTCTCCTTTTCCTTTATTTCCCATAGTTTCTGCTTCAGCCAGTTTTTCCTCCGAAATAGCAATTTGTTTTCTGGTTTTGCTTTCCGGGTTAGTAGTTAATGCTAGGCTTATATCTTCGCTCCAGGTATCAAGAAAGTAGAGAGGGCTGTCTGGAGTCAAACCGGGGTTAGGTAAAGCAGTGTCTTGCGCAAAGACGCAAGGTGATAAGATTGCAGCCGCAACCACTAAGGCAATTAGTACTTTTTTATTATTCATCTTTGTGTAATTTTCACCTCCTTTATACGTTGTTATTTAATGTACTTGTAAATATTCTAACAGGCTGCGAATACTCTGACAAATTGCTGCTGGTTTGTTATACTTTAGTAAGTGCCGTATATCTATGGAAAAAGACAGGCCAGCGCAACCAGACTTATCCAATTCCCAGACTTCTCCTGACAGACCCTCTCAAAAAAAAGCAGATGTATCTGGAAATAAATCTCTACCTACATGGTTAATTATTGTCAGTATTACGCTTGTTTGTTTAGTAGTAACTTTTAGCGGCTGGTTAGTAATAACCACTTATTTTCAGAAAGAACCTTTAATGCAAGAAAAGAATAATTCCACTGATTACAGTACGGATGCGGAACAGGAAATTGCCTGGGTTGAATATCAGAGCCAGGTCTGTAATTACAGCATTAAGTATCCAGAAACATGGTCTGTTTATACTCAAGCAGAACAGGAAGAGACAGGGACTGTTTTGTTTAGTTCCATTCCTATTAAGGGGGAAGAATCTTTAACAAGCAGGATGGTGAGGGTCCAGATAGCTTGTAGTTCTGTTGATCCTAATTTATCCCGGCAGGAAATAATTCAATATTTAAACTCCCGGTATCAAGAAGAGAGTATTTCTGCAGAACAGGAAATTCTAACTATTGATAATGTTGAATCTGTTTACCGGCAAGAAGTTACACCTGCTCAAGCAAGTTCTTTTGAGGAGTATTTTGTCTTTCCCTCTGTTGACACTGTAGTTATTGTCAATATTTCTCCTGCAAATTCTGCGCAAATAGATACAGCAAGAGCAGTTCTTCAAACACTAAGTTTTGGCAACTGAATTAATGGCGGGGTAGGTAGTTAGCCCTGCTTTCCTAACAATTGTAATTCCATCTATCTGTGGAATACTTTTCTCGGTAGAGTTTTTCAGCAAGAGTTGTTTCGTAATCAGTTAAACTTTTTTTTCTAAACAAGATCCCTTTTTGGGAGAATAAAGTTCTAAACCCGGAAATCATTGCTTCTTCAACCTCTGCGATGGAAGGGCATCTTCCCAATTCTTTTTCTACGCTTGTTACTTTTTTCCTTGCGGTTGCATGAAAATCTCTTCGTTGTCGATCTTCGCAGATTAGACAATCAAAAAGTTCGGGAAGGTTATTTTTAATAATAATTGTTCCGTGTTGTAAAACCACCCCTCTGATTCTAGATTGAGCATTGCCGGAAATTTTTTTATTATTAACAACAATATCGTACGGGTTTGAATTTAAATAGCAGGTGTCCTTTCTTTCCTCAGACACTAATTTCTTTTTTTTAGCCGGTAACCCAAGTTCTTTTAAACCGCGGATCAACGCATCCGACAGGTAATTGTAGGCATTAGTAATTTTTCTTGGCAGTGAAAATTCAGGTAAAACTAGTGAATAAACCAAATCGTTTTTATGTAAAACAGCTGTACCTCCGGTTAATCTTCTGACAAAATCAAACTTTTTTTTCCTTATTTCATCAACATCAAAATTTTCTACTTCCTGATGGTAACCAATAGTTATTGCCGGCGGGGTAAAAGTGTAAAATCTAAGTGTGGGCGGGGACTTGTCTTTCGAGTGGGAGATAGCGATTGCCTCGTCAATTGCCATCTGCATTGGAGCGTTATTGTCTATTCTTGGCAGCAATCTATACCTATCCATTTTAATCTTCAACTAATTCTATTTTCGTTGTTTCACTACCAATTAAAGTATCTTCAACAAATATTTCAGCGCTAATATTGTAAGGACCGGGATAAACCCCGCCGCATCCGGAAGTGCAAGACGGTGCTTGGGCTTCAAATAATATTGTCGATTCTCCTTTTGGTAAATCCGCTACTTTTGTCTCTTTAATATAAGCAATTTGGTAAGGTTTAATACCTGTAATTCTAATTTCCGCATTTTTAATTTCAGTTTCAGCAATTAAATTTACCCCCAGCTTAATTTCTTCATAAGAACTGTAATTGTCTTTATCAGTATTAAATTCCGCAATTTTAACCTTTGTGTTAGTAAAATCTCCCACTTCCTCTTTGTTATTGGTTGTTTTATCTGCCGGTGTGGAGGAATTTAAAAGCAAATAGACAAAATAGATAGAAAAAAGAAATAAAATTAATATTACTAAAATTAATAACCTGTTTATATTTTTTTTATTCATAATAAATCTTAATTTTTAAAAACATCTTTTGCCCGATAAGAACTTCTGACCAGCAGGCCGGCCTCAACTGCTAAAAAACCCATGTCACAAGCTATGTTTTTTAATTCCGTAAACTCTTTGTGTTGATAGTATTTTACTACGTCGGCATGGTCACTGCTCGGCTGTAAATACTGTCCGACAGTTAAAATATCGCACCCCGCCTTTCTCAAATTCCGCATTGTTTGAATTATCTGTTTTTTAGTTTCACCCAGCCCGACAATTAAGCCTGATTTAGTTGTTATTTTTTTGTTTAAATTTTTAACTTGCTTAAGTAATTTAATTGACTGATTGTAATTGCCCTCCGGCCTCAACCGGGGGAATAACTGCTCGACCACTTCAATATTATGATTAATTACTTCTGGATTTAAACTAACTATTTTTTTTAGCGCTGACCAATTTCCTTTTAAGTCGGATATTAAAAGCTCAATGTTGCAATCAGGTGATAATTTTCTGATTTCTTTTACTGTCTTTACCCACTGGTCTGCACCCCCGTCACTAAGGTCGTCTCTGGTTACCTGAGTAATAACCACGTAATCAAGCCCAAGCGTTTTAACTGCTTTGGCAATCCTGCGCGGTTCATCCTCATCCACTGCCGGCGGTCGGCCGCTTTGAATTCCGCAGTAACGGCAGTTTCGAGTGCAAACATCCCCCAAAATCATAAAAGTGGCGGTTTTATCAGCAAAGCATTGATACCGGTTCGGACAGTCAGCAGATAAACAAACTGTATTCAAATTGTGTTTATTTATCAACTCCAAAGTACCCAAATAAGCCTGTCTGTCAAACTTGTCAATGTTAATATTAGAATTATCCATCCACTTTTTACGTGTCTCTTACCAATAAATCCGTTAAAGCATGTTTTGGATTTAAGTCAGAAACCCCTGAATTTCAAGAAAAAACCTTATTTTCTTCTATTAGTTTGATCATATCTTCGTAAGTTACCATTTCAGCATTGATATTATTTTTGACACCTCTTAATTTTAAATCGCTTTCTAAAACTAAAA
>CAYREW010000039.1:1821-6183 GCA_964423535.1 uncultured Candidatus Saccharibacteria bacterium | reverse complement strand
GCACTCTCCGGAATGGATGGATCAGGTAAAAGTACTTTGGCGGCCGCGCTTTGTAAAGAGTTGGAACAGCGCGGCAAATCTGCTGTTGTTATTACGCCGTATCGTTACTATTTACTAACCCCGCTGCTAAATATGCTTAAAAAAATTCGCGGCAGGAGTCAGGACAAAATTAGCAGGGCGGGAAATCCTCTTTTGCTAAAAAAGAATAAAAATTTACTATTCACTTTTTGGCCTCTTATAGCATTAGTCGATCATTGGATCTATTTTCTGCTAAAGATTAAACCGCTTACAGCTCAATACAATTACGTGATCTGCGACCGGTTTTATTACGATTTTGCAGCCGGTTATAGATATTTTGGTTATACTAACAGTTTGGTGGAAAAAATATATTTGGCTTTAATACCGAAAGCTGGTCGAACATTTGTTTTAGATACTTCCCCCGATTTGGCCAAAAGCAGGGAACAGGGAGAGCAGCATAAGCTGCATTTTTTTAAAATACAGAGAAAGTATTACTTAAAATTGGCTAAGAAGTACGGTTTGGCTGTTATTGATACATCAACCACAGTTGATAACTCATTGCAGCAGGTAGGGAAAGAGATTGATTGATTTTTTGCTATACTGTGTCCGTGAAGTCACAAGTTATTAAATTTTTACCTATACTGCTTTTTACTGCCCTCTTTTTTTTCTACTTCTACCCTGTTCTTTTTAACTTAAATACAAAAATGCTTGGTCCTTTTGGTGATAAGGCGGGGACGTTAATAACTTTATCTTCCAACAGGTTTGGTTTTTTACACCAGCCGGTGATGCGGGTATATTTTTGGCTTACTTCGCATTTTTTTAACCCGGTTGTTAGTTACAATATTGGGATATTGACGAGCTTCCCGCTTACCTTTATTTTTTCTTATCTGTTTTTTAAACGTTTTTTCAACCCTTTTTTGACAGGCGCGCTGGCTGTTGTCTTTACGTTCAGCCCTTATCACATTATGCACAGTTACAATCATATTGATTTAGCACAGATTTGGGTTTTCCCACTCTTTTTTACAGCCTTAATTTCTTTTTTCCAGGAGCCTGAAAGAATTAAATCAATAAAAATGGGTGCGGTTATGGCCTTAACTGTGCTTGTTTCTAACTATTACGGATACTTTTTAGTGTTAATTTATGTGCTTGCTGTTGTTATTTACTTTTTATTGCAGCGAAAAGTACAAGCCAGGGAAGCTGGCTTAAATTTAAAACTGATTATTGTTCCTCCCTTAGTATCTTTTTCAATTGCTTTACTTTTTTTGTTACCTTTTTTATACCAGTGGTATTTCAAGACTGATTCAAGTTTATATTTTATTAACTTGACTCCCAACCGCGGTGTTGCAGATTTTGTTACTTTTAGCGCGCGCCCGTGGTATTACTTATTGCCTTCCGTCTACCACCCTGTGTTGGGATCATGCGCGGAACGTGTTTACGGGTGGTTGAACAGTACCGGGCACTATTTGCTTGACGATTTTTTTGCTCAGGAGCATGCAGGGATTTATTTGGGCTGGGCAAATTTACTTTTGGGCGGATTTGCTATTTACAAATTGTTTAGGAGTGCAAAAAGAGTAGAGCAACTTGTTGCGCGCAACTCCTCACACCTCCGCCCTGACTGTGGTAAAACCAGTGTTAAGATATTGATTGCGCTTCTTATATTACTAGCTGCTCTGTTTCTCCTTTCCATGCCGCCCTTTATTACTGTTTTTGGCTTAAAGATTTATTTACCTTCTTTTATTTTAATGAAAGTGTTTCCAATGTTTCGGACTTTATCTCGGTTGGGTGCACCTATCCTACTTTTGCTGCTGGTTTTTGTTGGTGTGGGGTTGCAGTGGATTTGCGGCTGCTTGCCGTGGCTCTCTTCAAGTCGGCGCACGCGCCGCAGCTACATTTTAATTATTATTTATCTTTTAGTCGCTCTCTTTGAATTCTACAACCCGCCGAAGATTGTTGATATTCCTCCTTATGGTAGTGTAGAGTATCAAGAACTGTTAGAGGAAAAAAATATATGGAAGCGCAGCAATTACTAATAAGCAGAAGTGCTGGTTCACATAAATAAAATTTTTTCCTTCATTAGTAATTAGTTATTAGAAGTTAGAAATTTATAGTATGGTTAAATTACACAAGAAAATACTTCTATTATTCACTCTCTGCTTCGCAATCTATACTCTCTCCTGGGTTGCTGTTTATTTTTTGGGAATTAATAAAACTTTAATCCAGAGCGAGGATACTTATCCCGGGTTGTATCTGCCTGTTTCACTGCTTGAGAACGGGACTTTTTATTTGGATGAATACTGCCGGTATTTGGGATGTGGTCCGGGAACAAGTAAGCCTTTTTATCTTGTCGAGGTCGGCGGTCATTACCTTTCCTTTTTTCCAGTGGGAGCATCTATACTTGCTATCCCCGTTTACTTTATTCCTTTGAAGTTAGGTATGGTGCCTACTCTAACAAATGTTGCGGTATTAGGAAAAATTACTGCAGCTTTACTAGTTTCCGGGTCGGTGGTGTTTGTTTATTTGATAATGCGACGTTTATTAGGTAGTTGCGACCCTTGTGGTCGCCATTCGACGGAGGCAGGGACCGCAGTACTACGTAGAGTACACGGCACCGCAAGCCCTGCTACTACAAAATCTGTGTTTGGGGGTCTCCCTTTTAAGCTCGCCTTAGCCTACGCCTTCGGCAGTTCCGCCTTTGCTCTTTCATCCCAGTCATTATGGCAGCACGGCGCCAGCCAGCTGTTTCTGTCCGCCGCTCTATATTTTCTAGTCCGCGGCGATGACGAGCCAGGACTTGCACCCTGGGCAGGGCTATTTTTAAGTTTTGCAACTTTGTCCCGTTATACAAATGCTGTTTCAGTCATCTTTTTATCAATCTACTATTTGACTAAATTCAACTGGAAAAGTTTTTTTAAATATGTTGGTTTAGGACTTCTGCCTTTGAGCTGGTTTTTGCTTTACAACTTTTATTATTTTGGTTCTTTCAGCAATCAGGGGTATGCTGCACAGGTAGTTAAATATTGGACATCACCGTTTCCGCAAGGTTGGCTGGGTTTGTTTATTTCACCAAGCAAAGGTTTGTTTATTTACAGCCCGATATTTATTTTTTCTTTTATTGGCGCTTTTTTGTATTATAGAAAATTGTGTAGCTGCGGCAAAGCCTTGGCGGCGGTGGGTGTTCGCAATGGGAAGGCAGGGACCGCAGTACTACGTAGAGTACACGGCACCGCAAGCCCTGCCACTACAGAAATGATTTTTCATATTTTTACCTTTCTCCCAATTATCATCCTTGTTTACTCGCTGATTGTCGGCAAATGGATTCACTGGTTCGGCGGCTGGGCATTCAGCTACCGGATGCTTGTTGATATGACACCGTACCTGGCTGTTATGTGGGTGCCGCTGGTGCAGTCGGAATGGTGGCCGAGATTGCGGAAATGGTTTTGGACAGCATTTGTTTGGTCTTTAGGAATTCAATTGATGGGTATCGGGTTCTACAACGGAAGTTGGCACAGGGAGTATGATTTGGGTGAGCTTGATCAAAGCTGGTTGTGGTCGGTGAGGAATTGCGAAATTGTTTACTATTTTAGAAAGCTTCAAAATCGCGTTTTTAAGTAACGATCACAAGCCTGCTATCCTGAGATCCTGTTATACTGTAGTTATTGCGATGTAATAATTCGATTATTGTGGCGCTTTTTGGCATTGATTTGGTATTTGGATTTTTTAATTTGATATTTTTATGAAAATAGTTTTTCTCTCCAACCAGCTTTTTGATTATCCTTTAAAGACCAACAAGTGGCATGTAGCAACACGTGTTGCAGAGCGGGGGCATGATGTTTTATTTGTTGATCCGCCAATCCGTTTTCGTAAACTTGTTAAGCAGGTGGTGCAGGGGAGGTGGAGTATTCAACGCTTAGCTAATTCTACATATTCAGCTACAAATTCTAAATCCGAAATCCTAAGTTCCAAACAAATACGAAATTCAAAGCACAAAATTGGAAACATTACTGTCTATACGCCGCTGACTTCAACTCTTTCCGAAGCACCGAATTTGACTGGATTCAATGTTCAGCGGATGAAAAAGCAGTGTCCGAATTTTTTTAAGGGAGATGCTGTACTTTGGGTTTATAATCCGGCAATGATTGATTACATTGACAAGATTCCGCATAAGAAGTTAGTTTATGACTGTGTGGATGATTATTCGTCAATGGCAAATTATAAAAGATTAGGTATTGCCGGGCAAATTGAGGAAAAAGAGCGCAGCATAGCGGAAAAGGCTGATATTGTTTTTGCAACTACTAAATTTTTAGCTGAAAAATTGGAGCAGTGGAATAACAATGTCCACTACGT
>CAYREW010000039.1:0-1721 GCA_964423535.1 uncultured Candidatus Saccharibacteria bacterium | reverse complement strand
ACAGGAGCAATTGATGCTTACAAAGTTAATCTTCCACTTTTGGTCGAAGTTGCAAAAAAACACTCTGATAAATCGCTAGTCTTGGTCGGGCCGACCGGGGTAGCAGATGACCAGCCTGATCTCAGTCAGCTTAGAAAAATGGATAATGTCTACTTGCTTGGACAAAAACCCTACGAGCAGATGCCTGTTTATTTTAGCCGGTTTGATGTTTATATTATTCCCTACAATTTAAATGATTACACAGTTAAAGGCTGTTTTCCCGTCAAGTTTTTAGACGCGCTTGCAGCAGGTTTGCCAACTGTAGTTACCAACCTCCCGGCTTACGAAGAGTTTGCAGATGTTTGCTATATTGCGAAGGATAATGAGCAGTTCAGTCAATTAATTCAAACAGCTTTGGATGAAGATTCCAAAAAACACATTGCTCAACGAAAAAGCACCGCAAAGCAAAACTCGTGGGATAATAAAGTTGATAAAATGCTGCGGCTAATGCAATAAAAAAAGGCTGGAACCTGTTATTGATAATCAGGTACCAGCCTGTGTGTCGGGCTTGTCACTCTCCTCGTGAATGGAAGCGGTAGGGCAAAGCTGAACTGCGCTTTCCTTGCTTCTCTCCTTGACTAGCAAACAACCGCTCGCTCACCGATTCTACGCCAACGATTGCTAGATAGTGCAAGCAGACGTTAGGTATAAGAACTAGAAAAACGGCTTGGCTGTTGCTCAGAACGGAAAGGCTAACCAGAAAAGCGGCTCCGGAAGCAGCGCTTGTAGCGGCGCCGTAGATGATGCCTTGAATTAAATTGAAAAGATAGTCCCCACATCCGCCTTTGTCCGCCATGCCGGCAAGCAAAGCAAAGTTTACATTAATAGCTAAACCTGCCAGCCAAATTCGCACTGCGGGCTCAATCGGGAAGCCGCTTTCCGCCATTGCAAAGGGCCCGGTTTGGACAAACGAAATGATTTGCGGTACACCTCTCTTAAGCTGTGCTCCGGCAAAAACCGCAAGCACGACCATAAAGATGAATAGAAACCAAATCTTAATTTGCTTCATTCCTACACCTCCTCAACTTTATGCAGTTTCGCCAGCGATTGTTCTCTTCTGTACTTGCCGAACCACGTGGCAAGCAAACTGATTAACAATTGAGTTATGAATGTGGTAACCATTGTTAAGCCGGCTGCTACCCGGTTGTTAGTACCTACCAGCCCAGCTGCAATAAGATTGGCGCAGATAAGAAGAGCTACTGCAATGATCTGTGGTATTCTGTTGTTGTTCCGTATCCTGCTTTCTATGTAATAAAAAAAGGCCTGCAGTGCAATGATAGAAATCAGGAACATAAGTCCCGGCAGTTCCGGCAGTCCGGTGGTCATTGCTTCCAAAAAGCCGGTTTCCAAATTGGCAGCAAGAAAACCGCCGGCGGAAAGAACCATTATGGTTAAAGCTAGTACTGTAATAACAAGTGTTACAAGCTGGTTACCGTTGCTTTCCATTTTTCACACCTCCGTTCCCGGTGAAATTAACCAAGCTAATCCGCCCATCCAATATTTGTTTCTTCTAAGTAGGGCATCGATTGTTTTTTCCTCAAATCCGTGTGTTTTGGCGTAATTCTTTGCTGCTGCCCGCGCTGTTTTAATTAGCGGTGAATCGCAATTCCCATTCCAAAGGATATAAAGTTCTGCCCTGGCAGAAAAGCTGTTGTCTTGGGTAGTGTGTGCTATGACAACAA
>CAYREW010000038.1:0-6228 GCA_964423535.1 uncultured Candidatus Saccharibacteria bacterium | reverse complement strand
CGCGCACCGTGGCCGATATCCTCAAGAGTTCTTGTTACATCCACCCCCTGAGTTTCCCGGTTGCGGGGTGTAAATAAATTAACCTGCGCTCTTTCCGTTACTGCTGTGCGGGAATCCGGCTGTTTTGGTTGCGGCGCTGTCTGCGAAACGTGTTTTCTTTTACCCAAATCCCTTGCTCCCAGAGCAATTAAACTCAAAGCAATAACAGTTAAACCAACTGCTAGTCCGGGAGCAATTCCTATCCATTTGCTCCATTCCTTTCTAATTAACAGAGGATGAAAAATGCTGTAGCTGGCGACTGCGAAGCTGCACAGAGTATGCAGCCACCAGACTAGCTTTCTTATCCCCTTGTTTTTTAAGGAAACGGATAAAACAGCGGTCGTAATTCCAAGCAGTAATCCGGCTACGGCTGTCGGGCCCAACCACCCTATTCTCTGCCCTGCAAAAAGACCGATTAACAGACCAAGAAAAATTGGCGGAAGAACAACTACAAGGTAGTTACCTACTGCTTTCTGTCTCTCATTCTTAACCATTGCGTGTCTCTCTTACTGCCTGTTTGGCTCGCAGTTCAGCTTCCTTAACTCTGATTCTTGCCTGTTCAATTGCAGCATCGGCCTGCTTTTCTGCAATCAGCGCTCCTGCTTCCGGATCGTTGTCCCAAAGAAGCAGTGTTTGTACAGCGGAAGCAGTTACCTGACCGATGGAAAAGTTGCTTTCCTGAACTACAAACTTCTCAGTCGAAGAAGGTGCTTGTCCGAGAAAAGATACAACTCCGCGTCCAACTGCTTGCGCAATCTTGTTGATGAAGGGAAAAAACTCGTTGCCACCATTCTGCTGTTCAACCATCTGCTTTTCCATTTTCTTCCTCCTTTCAGAGTATTCACCTGTTAAGGTGCTGTAACCAATCCACCAAAGGCGGATTGGTTTTAGGAGAATTCCCTACAGGAATTCTCCACTACTTGAAGTGCGTTAACATAATAAGTGTAAGCAAAAAACCCGCAGTTTCAACAATTTCTCCCTCCCTGTTTGCGGGTTTCTATGCGGTAATATACCGCACCATCCCTCTGTATAATCTTATAGCATAACTATGCTTTGTGTCAATCTTGCTGTTAGTAAGTAGTAAGTGGTAAGTGGTAAGGAACACTATTTTTACAAGTCCTTGTAAAAACAAGGTTGAGCCTTGGTTTCCTTGTTGTGGAGGGGTAATGTGTTTGAAGTTTGATAATTAGGGGTTATCTGTTTTGTTTTTGAATTTTGTGGATTATGTAGTAGCCTACAGCTACAGCTATGATAACAAGAATAAGATAGTCGAATTTTTGCAGTGTAGGGCCTACTTTGTCCCAATTTTCACCCAGTATTACTCCAAGCACAGTTAGAAAAGCTGTCCAGACAGTAGTTCCCAGTGTTGTTAATGCTAAAAACTTTCCCATTGGCATACGGGTAAAACCGGCAGGTATAGAAATAATACTGCGGACAATTGGAATGACGCGGGCAATTAAAACAGCCCAGTGTCCGTAGTTGGCAAACCACTTCTCCGCTGCGTCCAAATCTTCTGTTGTAGTCATAAAGTATTTACCGTATTTATCAAGAAAATTGCGTATTTTGTCTCCGCTGAAAATTACGCCGAAGTAATAGAGGACAATAGCGCCGATTATACTGCCGATAACACCGCAGATTATTGACGGCACAATTTGAAATCTCCCAGTTGTTACTAAAAATCCGGCTAGAGGCATTACAGCTTCCGAAGGTATTGGGGGGAAGACGTTTTCTAAAGCCATAACAGCAATAATTCCCGGGTAGCCGAGAATGGAGACTGCGTTGATGGCAAAGGTTACTAGGAATTCAAACATAAAGGAATCGAATAATGAATAACGAGATGAGGAGGTGAGGAATTACTTATTCCTAGTTGCTTTTATCAGCCCGTTAAGTATTGCTGACACCTTCTCCATCTGTTCCCAAATGTTACCAAATTCTTCTTCTATTATAAAGTCCAAATCCTTAGCAATTATTAATTGGGTTTGCAGTTCACTGAGAGAACCTCGAGAGTTGTAATAGAAGCGTAGCTTGTCTTTGTAATAATATCTGCTAAAGCCTTCGGCTATGTTAGAAATAATAGAAACTGCTGCTCTTCTTGTTTGAGCAGTTAGTCCATAGACTTCCTCTTTTGGGAATTTTTCGGTTATTTTGTAAACCTTTAGTGTAAGTTTGTGTGCTTGTTTCCAAGCATCCAAATCTCGAAAACTTCTGATTTTGCCCATGTCGTTCTTTATTTTTCGGCATTACGGCATCTCGTTATTCCTCATCTCGATATATTCCCACCTCTTATCAACCTCGCTCTGTATTCTCGCAATAGCTGTTTCGTTTTTTTCCGGTTTAAATAAATGCTTAAATCTGCCTTGCGGTTCTAAAAAGTGTTCAATCGGTTCAGGGTCTTCAACAGGGTGTGTTATTTGATATTCTCCGTTTTCTATCTCGTATAGCGGCCAGAAGCGTGTTTCTACCGCTTTTCTTGATATTTCAAATCCCATATCTGTTGGAATTTTCCATCCATTGACGCAGGCTTCTAAAACAGCAATAAATTTCGGACCTTTATGTTCAAGTGCTTTTTCCACTTTATTTGCAAGGTCTTGAAGGTGGGCAACGGATGCTTGGGCAATATATTCTATATTGTGAGCAGCAACAATTTCCGTAATATTTTTTCTAAATTCCGTTTTACCTTGTTTTGCTTTACCGCATTTTGTAGTTGTTGTCCACGCGCTGTGCGGTGTTGCGCTTGAACGCTGGATTCCCGTGTTCATGTAAGCCTGGTTGTCGTAACAAATGTAGAGCAGATTATGGCCTCGCTCTAAAGCTCCGGAAAGTGATTGCAGACCAATATCATAAGTACCGCCGTCTCCCCCAAAGACTAAGAAAACAGGTTCTTTTTCCGTTTCCTCCGGCAGTTCGCCTTTCTTTTTTAAAAATTTGTACGCGGATTCAATTCCGGATGCTGTTGCTGCAGCATTTTCAAACGCACTGTGTATGTAAGGGACTTCCCAGGATGATTCGGGATAGATTGTAGAAGTTACTTCCAGACAACCGGTAGCAGCGGTAGCTACAACAGGGCGGTCTCCTACAGCTCTCATAACAGTACGGACAATAGGCGGTATAGTACAGCCGGCGCATGTTCTGTGTCCGGGTGCAAAGCGGCTGTCTCTGGTTGCTAGTTCATTTATATTTGTCATATATTATTCTGTGTGTAGTAGCGACCTGCCTGCCGGCAGGCAGGCCTTTAGGGCGCTCCTTTGATTAAGTATTCGTTCGGCAAACTACGGTCTGGTTTTCGGAAACCTGCCCGCAGGGGACGGTGTCGGGCTCTGCTAACTAGATTGTGTATGCATATGTTAGTCCGCGCCTTTCCCTCGGCCGCTTAACAAAGAAAGCCGCGGCCTGCGGGACACCCCGTGCGGTCAGGTATTCCTTGCAAACCATACCTCAGATTATCTATACATAAGTATTCGTGCAGGCAGGGCTGACAGCGAAAGGAATCACGCAGCCGACGCAATATAACTTGTACACTCTACTAGGCAGTGTGCGGAGGCGAGTGCTTAGCTGCGCCCAGAGTTGTGTCGAAGACATTAAGGGCGACAGCGTCCTTTGGTGGCACGACCTGCCGAACGAATACTGGTAGAGCTAATTACAAAAACCGGACCGTATTATGTCCAAAAAAACTATTTAATTTAGTATACCGCATAGCTATAAAATCTCCTCCACATCATCCGCATCAAAATCCCTTCCTCCCAACCCGTAAATAATGCTTTCTACATGCGGTTGATTTTCCACTTCATAAAGAGCGTTTCTAATTTCTGCGTACAAAGGCGGTGCTGTTCCAAAAGTAGGTGTCTTGTCCAGGACAATTATTCTTTCTTTTTTGCTTAGCATAGTTTTTACATCTTCGTACGGGAATGGACGGAAGAGGCGTATTTTTAGTAAGCCCACATTTTTATTTTTTTGTGATGAAAGAGCATGGCGGATTGTGCCGTTTGTTGATCCTAAAGCTACCAAAACAGTGTCGGCATCCTCAATTTGAAAACCTTCTGCCGGCGGATACCAACGGCCGGTCAATTCGGACAGCTGTTCTGCAGTTTGCAGATAGCTCTCCGCTGCTTTGCCCATTGCATTCATTTGACCTTCTTTTATATCCATTTGCCAGTTTGGGAGAGCAACAGGCCCTAATGTTTTTGGCGAAGAAAAATTCAATAATTTCTGCGGATGTTTATACGCGCCAATAAACTGGCTGACGTGGGTGTCTTTAAGAGGTTTAACCGGCTCTACACAGTGGCTGGTAATAAACCCGTCTTGAATAACCATTGCAGGCAGTTGTACAGTTGGATTTTCCGCTAATTTTAGTGCTAATAAATTGTGGTCATAAACTTCCTGCGGACTTTCACTAAAAATTTGTATCCAGCCTGTGTCTCTGGCATTCATAACATCAGAATGGTCGCAGTGAATATTAATAGGTGCGGAAAGTGCTCTGGCAGCTACATTCATTACCAAAGGCATACGCATACCGGAGGCAATGTGCAAAATTTCGTGCATTAAAGCTAAGCCTTGTGATGCTGTTGCTGTCATTGCTCTTACTCCGGCAGCTTGCGCACCCAGGGTTGCTGATATTGCAGAATGTTCGGATTCTACATTAATTACCTCAGTTTCAACCTCCCCGTCTGCACAAAATTGCGCAAACTGTTCAATTATTGGTGTTTGCGGTGTTATTGGGTAAACAGCAACAACACCGGGATTTATCTGCCGCATTGCTTCCGCCGCTGCCTGGCCGCCGGTTAATGGTAGAGTGTTCTGTTTACTCATTGTTTGTTTCTTTTTCTTTTTATTTATGTATTTTCACTATCTTGTTACCCTGTTCCCTGCATTTTCAAGTTGTAACTGCTTTATTTATAAATTCGAAATCCGAAATTAGAAGACCCAAATAAATTATAAGTACTGAATCCTAAACATTTCGAATTTCGAGCTTCGTATTTGTTTGGATCTTAGGTTTTAGAATTTCGAATTTTTTAACGTACTCTGCTTTTAGGATTGCACAGTCTGTATTTTATTCTTCAACCATTTCTACCGCTCCCTCAGGGCATTCTCGAGCGCAAATTCCGCAACCTTTACAGTAGTTGTAATCAATGCCCAAAACTTTCCCGTCCTTAATAATAAATGCATTTTCCGGGCAGTAGTGGGCGCACAGCAGGCAGTTTTTGCACTTTTCTTTATCAATTTGCGGTCGTTTACCCGAACGCCACTCCCCTGTTTTGTTTTTGCGGGAGGAACCGGGTTCGGTTGCGCCGCCCAAGTTAATAGTGTTTGGTTTGTTATTGTTTGTCATCTCTTACGCCCTGTTTAATATAAAAAATTTATTTATCTGTTGGTTCGATATTCTGCTATCCTGTGATTCTGTTAGCCTGTTCCGTGCTTATTTATGCAAGCTTGTTTCAGGATAACAGTATAGCAGTTTAACAGGATTGTGAGATCTTTTTTAAACAAAGTAGGAGGGTCGCTTTGTTTTAGTGTAAGACCTCCTCACTCCCCGTCTTCATAGCTAATATATTTTTTTTTGTTATTTCTTCTCCCCATTTATTTTTAAAATTCTTTTCAACCACCGCAGCTAAATCTTCAAAATCTACAAAAGCTCCGACTTTATTTAAAGCTCCCAGCATTACTAAATTGGGAATGTCTTGTTCAATAAAAAAACGGGCAATCTCGCTGGCATTTATAGTAATTAAACTTCCGGTAAATTCTGTTAGCTTTCTAATTTCCTCCAATTCCTTGGTAGTGTTGATTATTAAAGTTCCGGATTCTTGCAACCCTTGTGTTACAGCTGTGCTATTTAACAGTGTTGAGTCAAGTATGACAGAGTAATTTGGAGATTGAATTTGCGATTTTACATCAATAGGCTGGTTGGAGATTCTGGTGTAAGTAGTAACTGCTGCGCCCCTTCGTTCCGGCCCGTATTGTGGAAAGGCCTGGAAGTATTTTTCATCGTGCAGTGCAGCTTCACCTAGGACTTGCGCCGCTGTCTTTGCTCCCTGGCCTCCGCGTCCGTGGAAGCGGATTTCTGTTAAAGTGGTTTTTTCTTTTTGTTTTATTGTCATTTGAGCAGGTTTAACCAAACGCGTTGCGTTTGGTTTTAGAAGTTTTTAGCACAACTAAAAACTTCAGATTTCAGTTAGCCTTGCGTTTTTGCTTTTA
>CAYREW010000037.1:0-6562 GCA_964423535.1 uncultured Candidatus Saccharibacteria bacterium | reverse complement strand
TTATTTTAACAGGTAAATGGTGTAAAGCTCAACTGTAAATTAATGAGGTAACGGAAGAACTGAGAAACTAAAAACTGAAGAACAAAAAAGCGCGCAATAAATTGCGCTACTACTTACTACTTTCATATCTGTATTTTAACAAATTTTAAACTCCGTGGTTTAATAAGTTTAGTTTGGAGGCAATATATCAAGAGGCTCTTTTCTTTCTACACCCAGCTTGTCAAAGTCTTTATCATAAGAAACGACTGCCATATTCTGTTCTTTTACTGGTTCTAAAGAGGCGATGAGAGAGTCTATAAATTTTACATTATTGTTTTCGTATAGATTTAGGGCATAAACGAGGTTGTAACTGTCTACGATCCTCAAGTTTTTTAAGTTTGCTGTTGCTTTTAGTGCTTGTACCACTTTCTTTTTCGGAAATTTGTAAAAGCTTAGTAGAGTCCACGAGGACTCTGCTAAGACTATATTAGCTGTGTAGGCTTTTATTTTGCCTTCTCTTACTACTTCTAATAGCTGGACGCAGTGTTGATATTGTTTGTGGCTATCTTTTGTAAGAGCACGGAGGAATATGTTGGTGTCAATAAAATATTTCATAGAATTGCTTGCTATTTTCTTTTATACGCCTTTTCCATCTGTTCTCTTGCTTCCAAAACTGAAGCTCCGTCTTCTATTTCGTATTGTCCTGCTAGGTCTATTATGTCGGGCACAGGTTTTACTTTAATTGCCTTCTCGTCTTTTTGAACTTCCAGCGCGACTTTCAAAAACTGTTCAAAACCAAGAGCTTCTCTTAGTTTTTTAGGAATAGTAATCTGCCCCTTCTTAGTGATAGTAGTAAAGTAAGTCATATATAATAGGTATTACAAACACCGATACACTTACTTACAATATAAGTAATACTAATTGTTTTGTCAAGTTATGCAATTTGCGTTTGCTTTGCTACAATATAAACATATTATGTCCGACCAAATTCAAGAAATAAAAGACAAAAACGATATTGTAGAAGTTGTTAACCAATACCTTAAATTAAAGAAATCAGGGCGTAACTACAAGGCTTTGTGCCCTTTCCACCAGGAAAAAACCCCTTCTTTTATGGTTTCGCCCGAACTGCAAATTTACAAATGCTTTGGATGCGGCAAAGGCGGGGATGTTATTAATTTTGTTATGGATATTGAGGGGCTTGAGTTTCCACAAGCTTTGGAAATGCTTGCTGACCGTGTTGGTGTAAAGCTGGAGAAATTTAAAGGAGATCCTCAAGCAAAAGAGAAGAGTAAACTAGGTTCAATAAATGATTTAGCACAAAAATATTACTCTTATTTGCTTTTTAAACACCCTGTCGGGAAAACAGCGCGGAAGTATTTGGAAAATCGCGGTCTGTCCCTTGAAACAGCGGAAAAGCTTTCATTGGGTTATGCCCCTAGTTCAAAAAGTAATTTAGCTGATTTTTTGCTGAATAAAGATCTTACTCTTAGCGATATAGTACGTACCGGTTTGGTTAAGTCACCTGGAAAAGGCCGCTATTACGATTTATTTAGGGGCCGGCTTGTTTTTCCTCTTAAAGATGAGCGCGGTAATATTGTGGGTTTTTCAGCGCGGGCTTTGAAAAAAGCGCAAGAACCGAAATATATTAATATTGCTGAAACACCTTTATTTAAAAAAAGACAGCTGTTATACGGACTTAATGAGACAAAAATGGATATTAAGAAAGCGCAGAAAGCAATTGTTGTGGAAGGGGAGTTTGATTTTCTTTCTCCTTACCAAGAAGGAACAAAAAATATTGTGGCTGCAAAAGGAACTTCTTTAACTGCTGAACAAGTTAAACTGATAAAAAGATACGCAAATACTGTTTTAATTGCTTTCGATGCGGATTTTGCTGGTGAAAAAGCTGTTCAACGCGGTATAAAGCTTGCCCAGGAAGCGGATTTGGAGGTTAAAGTAGTGAGTTTGCCGGAAGGAAAAGATCCCGATGATTGTGTACGTGAAAATAAGGAATTGTGGCAGACTTCTTTAGATAAAGCTATGCCGGTTATGGATTTTTACTTTAATTACGCTTTGAAAAACTACGATGCAAATAAGGCAAGAGGAAAAAGTGCGATTGCTGTTTATCTTTTGCCTAAAATCAAGGCAGTGCCTGATGCTGTACAGCAGACGCATTACTTACAGCAGCTTAGTAAAGAAATTGAGGTTGCAGAAGAAATACTGCGGAAGGAAATGGGTAAGATAACGGCAAGAAAAAATATCCGACAGCCTGCATCAAACCTACACTTGGAAAAAGCTGTTAAACAGAAAAAGTCCAGACAGCAAGTTTTGGAAGAACAGGTTTTAGCCATGCTTTTACAATCACCTAAAGAATTGGCAAAAACATCTTTATACAAATTGGCAAAAGAAGATTTTGTAGATCCTTCTGCCAGTTCTTTGTTTTCCACATTTAAAGATTATATTTGGGAAGTTAAGCGATACGAGCATGCTAACTTAAAAAAGAAACTTTCTGAAAAGGAAAATAAGCTATTTGAAGAGTTGTATATGCGTCCGTTACCAATTTCTTATGAGGAGAATGAGGAGCAGTTCGAAGAAGAAATTAACAGTATTATTGAGCAGTTAAAGAAACAGCGCTACCAAAGAATGCTTAAAGAGTTAAGTTCAAAAATTAGGCAGGCGGAACGTGAGGGAAATGCAGAAGAGCTTAAACAGCTCCAGGAAGAGTTTCAGGAAGTTGCGGATAAATTAGACTAGTTATTGAATACGGGATGGTTCTTCGTTACACTTATAGACATAACAATGGCAAAAAAGAAAAAGAAAAAATTAACAGCGAAAGAAAAAGCAGCAGCTAAACTTTTGGAACAGGGGGAAGAAGATGGGTTTGTTACTCAGGAACAAATTTTAGAAATTTTTCCTGAGGCAGAAGAGCATATAGAAGAGTTGGATAAGCTTTATGCTGATTTAATGGAACGCGGTGTTGATGTTTTTGATGATTTAGGGGAATCTTTAGAGGAAAAGTCAGTAGAGGAATTGGAACAGGAACTAAAAGCTGCAGCTAAAAATGACCGCACAATTACTTCGGACCCTGTCCGTATGTATTTGCGGGAAATGGGTAAAACACCGCTGTTAACAAAAGAAGAAGAGGTTTCTTTAGCCCGCCGTATTGAAGCTGATGATGAAGAAGCGCGAGCACATTTAACAAAAGCAAACCTCCGTCTGGTTGTCTCTGTTGCAAAAAAATATATTGGTAGGGGTTTAAGCTTTTTGGATCTAATTCAGGAGGGTAATATTGGTCTAATGCGTGCTGTAGAAAAGTTTGATTGGCGCCGCGGATATAAATTCTCAACATATGCTACCTGGTGGATTAGGCAGGCTGTAACAAGAGCAATTGCAGATCAGGCGCGCACAATTCGCATTCCTGTTCATATGATTGAAACAATTAATAAATTCCGTAAAGTAAAACGCGATTTAGAGCAGAAACTTAAGAGAGAGCCTACTCCGGAAGAAGTTGCTAGAGAAGTGGAGGGTATTGATGATGAAAAAGCGCGGATGGTTGTCCGTATTGCCCGCTACCCTGCTTCTTTAGACAAGCCGGTAGGGGAGGAAGGAGACTCAACACTAAAAGACTTTATTGCAGACGAAAATACAGCCTCTCCTTTGGACACAGCCTCTTTTGGAATTCTCCGCGATCATATTGAAGATGTTTTGGAAACTCTTAACCCCCGCGAGCAAAAAGTTCTCCGTTTCCGTTTTGGACTTGATGACGGCAAACCAATGACTTTGGAGCAGGTTGGTAAAGTTTTTGGTGTTACCAGGGAAAGAATAAGGCAAATTGAGGCTAAAGCGCTGCGCAAGCTCCGCCATCCCACCCGTGCCAAACAGCTTAAAGGTTTTGAATAACTTTTTTTAGTGCTGTAGAGTAAATCCGGGTTTTTTTAATGTTTCCATGAATTCCACTGCTTATTATTCGACCTCTATAGATAAAGTTTTATCCCAGCTAAAAACAGATCCTAATAAAGGCTTATCTCAGCAAACAGCTCAGAAAAAGCTAGAAGAACAGGGATTGAACAAGCTTCCCAAGCATAAACAGAGAACGGTATTAAAAATGGTTATTAGCCAGCTAAGCAGTCCTCTTGTCTACGTTCTTTTAATAGGTGTTGCTCTTTCTGCATTCTTTGGTGAATGGGTTGATGCGGGAGCTATTTCTATTGCTATGTTTGTTAGTGTTATTGTAGGTGTTTGGCAGGAGTACAAATCTTCTAATATATTTGATAAATTAAGCGAGAATTTAGAACACTACGCAATTGTTTTACGCAACGGGGAAAAAAAAGAAATAAGATCCAAAAATTTAGTACCCGGCGATATTGTTTTTTTGGAAATGGGACGGGATGTTCCTGCGGATTGTCGCATATTGCAATCTAAAGATTTAGCAATTAACGAAGCTTCTTTAACAGGAGAGTCAGCTGCTGTAGATAAGAATACAGAACAATTAGCGGAGGGTACCCCGTTGGCTGATAGAAGTAACATGGTTTTTATGGGTACTGCTGTGGTTGAAGGTAGTGGTAAAGCTGTGGTTGTTAAAACAGGTGAAAGTACGGAGTTTGGTCAGATTGCTGATTTGGTGCAAAAAACCGAATCGCAAAAAACAGCGCTGCAGGAAAAAATGGCGGTTTTGGCAAAGTATTTAAGTCTTCTCGTCCTGTTTTCCGGAATAGTAATTGTAGTTGTGGGATTACTGCAGAACAGAAATGTTGAACAAACTATTATTACCTCTATAGCCGTCTCTGTAGCTGCAATTCCGGAAGGGCTTGTACCCGCTACCAGCATTATTTTAGCAATCAGCGCAAACAAAATTTTTGGGAGGAAGGGTTTGGTTAAAAGGCTGATTGCCGCAGAGACTTTAGGCTCTGTTACAGTCATTTGTGCAGATAAAACAGGAACTCTAACTCGAGGTGAAATGGTTGTTCATAAAGTAGCAAATTTAGAAGGCCAGGTGTTTTTTACTGAGAGCGGTGTTGATGAGGAAAGAACAACACTAAGTGATCGGCAGATTGATTTTTTAGTACACCCCTTATTGTTCGCTAACGAGGCGATACCTGAAAAACTGGGTAAAAACTTAGCTCAAATTAAGTTAATTGGAAACCCTACTGACAAAGCAGTAATGTTAGCAGGCATTAAATTAGCAAATGTACCGTCAACTATTTTGGATCAGCACAAGCGTTTAGCAAATATTCAGTTTGATTCAGAACGCAAATATTTGGCATCCTTCCACCAGGACATAGTCTATGTAGCAGGGGCACGGGAAGTTGTCTTTGACATGTGTTCTTTAACCGGGGATGAGAAGAAACAATATATTGAAAAAGAGGAGGAGTTTGCAGCAAAAGGTTACAGAATTGTTGGTTTAGCTCAAAAAAATATTTCTCCTTCTAAAGACCTTAAAGGTTTATCCGAGGATGAACTGGAGCAAATTATTGGTAACAATGCTCAATTTTTAGGTTTAATAGTAATTAGAGATCCAATACGCAACGATGTCCTTGATTCCTTAAAAGTAACCAGGAAAGCAGGTATTAGACCAATTTTGGCTACCGGAGACCAACTGCTGACAGCTAAAGCTGTAGCTGAAGCCTTGGAATTTGATACTTCGGATAAAGCTGTAGTTGATGGCAAAAAACTTGATCGACTAAGTGAAGAGAAATTTAGACAGCGTGTAGAAGATATTGAAGTCTACGCCCGTGTAACTCCTAAGCATAAAATTAGAATTATAAAGGCTTGGCAGAATAAGGGAGAAATTATTGCTATGACTGGAGATGGTGTTAATGATGCACCGGCGTTGAAAAGAGCTAATATAGGTGTTGCAGTTGCCAGTGGTACAGATGTTGCTAAAGAAGCAGCGGATTTAGTACTTTTAGATAACAGTTTTACAGTAATTACAGAAGCTGTACGCCAGGGGAGGGTAGCTTTTGACAATATGCGTAAAACTGTGATCTTTTTACTTTCGGATTCATTTACGGAAATTGGTTTAATTCTCTCTTCTTTGCTTTTAAATACAGCTCTTCCCATAACCGGCTTGCAGATACTGTGGATAAATTTTGTTGAGGATGTTTTTCCCGGTATTGCTTTAGGTTTTGAGCCGGGCGAGGATAACGTTATGAAGCGTGACCCTGTGCCCCGTACACAGCCTTTAGTTGATTCTTTTGCACGGAAAGTAACCGGTGTAATTGCTTTAACAGGTGTTCTACTTGCTTTAATAACTTTTTTGGTTGGTAGATATGCTTTAGATTTTAATTTGGGATTGAGTCAGACTTTGACTTTTGCCATTGTTGGTGCTAACTCATTAGTATATGTATTTTCAATTAAAAATTTCAGAAAATCGATATTTAAAGCAAATATTTTAAGTAATAAGCAACTGAACAGAGCAGTTTTAGTAGGATTAATTTTGCTTATTTCTGCGTTGTATATTCCCTTTTTAAATAGTATTCTAGGCACAGTTCCTCTTCCTCTTTGGGGTTATTTACCTGTCCTTTTAATCCCAATTTTACAAGTATTTGCTATTGAGCTGATTAAAAAAAGAGAATTCCGCACTTGA
>CAYREW010000036.1:5729-6883 GCA_964423535.1 uncultured Candidatus Saccharibacteria bacterium | reverse complement strand
ATGAAAGATCTAACTAAATTACAACACCAGTTAAATATTAATTTCAAAAACCGGGACCTTCTGAAGCACGCTTTTATTCACCGCTCCTACCTTAACGAAGCGGATGAACCAGACCTGACTTCCAACGAAAGGTTGGAGTTTTTGGGTGATGCTGTACTTGAGCTAATAACTTCTAAATACCTTTACAACAAATATACAAGCAGGCCGGAAGGGGAGCTTACTGCAATCAGAGCAGCACTGGTAAGAACAGAATCTTTGGCTCAGGAAGCAAAACGCCTGGATTTTGGGCAATATCTAAAACTATCCAAAGGAGAAGAAGAATCCGGAGGCAGAGAACGGGAATATATTTTAGCCAACACTTTTGAAGCTTTTACAGGAGCTCTATACTTAGACCGCGGCTACGAAGAAACAAGCAAATTCATACACAAACAGCTTCTTTACAAAACAGAACAAATTGTAGAAAAAAAGCTTTATCTTGATGCAAAAAGCCTGTTCCAGGAAATAACCCAGGAAAAACTGGGAGTAACCCCTGTCTATAAACTTATAGACGAACGTGGTCCGGACCACAACAAAGAGTTTAAAATGGGTGCTTATATTAACAATAAACTTATTCAAACAGGTATAGGCAACAGCAAACAAGCAGGTGAGGAAGAAGCAGCCCGCAAAGCCTTAGAACAGCTTGAAAACTAGCAAAATTACACCTCTATCTTCTGGACAACTGCACTGTCCTACGTTATAATACCTAAAGCTTGAGCAGGATAACAGGATAACAGCATCTGATCCAACCCTGTTAAAAGACCAATAAAGCAAAAAGCTAAATAACAAGTATTCTTGAAATTATGGCAGTAAAAATAAGACTTTCCAGAGTAGGGAAGCGCAATGCGCCAGCCTACAGAATAGCAGTTGCAGATTCCCACGCACCGCGGGACGGCAGACATATTGAAATAATTGGCTACTTTAATCCCTCGGAAGGCGACGATGTATTCGAGTATGATAAAGAACGTTACGAATACTGGTTGTCGGTAGGGGCGCAGCCGACGGAAGCAGTAGCCAAACTAGTTGCAGGGGAGTATGACTACGAACCGTATGATCCGGAGAAGGAGAGCGCAGAAGAGATGAAAGAGGAAAAAACCGAAGAGCCTGTTGAGAAAGAA
>CAYREW010000036.1:0-5629 GCA_964423535.1 uncultured Candidatus Saccharibacteria bacterium | reverse complement strand
ATGAAAAATTTACTAGAATTTTTAACCAAATCAATAGCTACCAAACCCGAAGAGGTGCAAGTTCGCGAAGAGGAAAATCAGGAAGGCTGGGTTAATTTAACAATTAATGCTGCAACTGAAGATATGGGAACAATAATTGGCAAAGGCGGCAGTGTAATTAAATCTCTGCAAAACATTGTTAAAATAAAAGCAATAAAAGAAGATAAGGGAGTGAATGTGGAAGTAGAAGAGAATAGAAATTACTAATTACTAATTTTTAATTTCTAATTAGCAGAATTGAGATTTTTTGCAGCTTATCGCAACCGTACTCATTAGTAATTAGATATTAGAAATTAGAAATTATGACAATAGATATCCTCACCCTCTTTCCCTCCATGTTCTCCGGACCTTTTGACGAATCAATAATAAATATTGCTCGGGAGAAAGGACTGGTAGAAATCAATATCCGCAATCTCCGCGAGTGGTCAAAAGATAAACATAAAAAAGTAGATGACCGTCCGTACGGCGGGGGACCGGGAATGGTTTTAATGCCCCAACCGATTTTTGATGCTGTGGATGAGCTGCGGGGAAAAAAATTTAGTCACTCTGAACAAAGAAAGGTTATTCTCCTTTCACCCCAGGGTCAGCTATTCAACCAGGCAAAAACCCAACAACTCTCCGGGCTTGACCATATAATCCTAATCTGCGGACATTACGAAGGTGTAGATGAGCGGGTCAGAAAGCATTTAGTAGATGAGGAAATATCAATTGGTAATTATGTGCTAACCGGGGGAGAACTACCTGCAATGGTAGTAACAGATGCTGTAACACGATTACTGCCCGGAGTCCTGAACAAAGAAAGCCTACAGCACGAAAGTTTCCGTGCTCCGACTTCTACTACTAACAAACAACAATCCCCGTCAAAGGCGCCGTGCCGGTCCTCTGGCCGGGGTCGGCCTATGAACAAAGCTGGTCAAGAAGCAGACAACCAGCAAGACAGCAAAACAGCAAATACGCGTGGAGGCGGACCTGTGTCTCCTCCTGCCAGCTGGCTTGAATATCCCCAATACACCCGCCCGGCAAACTTCCGGGACATGAAAGTACCGGAAATGTTGCTTTCCGGCAACCACGAAGAAATAGCGGAGTGGAGGAGAAAAAAAGCAGTAGAGAAAACAAAGGAAAAAAGACCGGAACTGCTAAACTAAGGAATAGGAGATGGAACAGGTTCTTCTTCAGCAGAAGGTGTTGCTGCTTCTTCACCTGCTTCAGGCTCAGTAATAATACTTCTTGGTTCCTGTTCCTCAGCACCGGCACTGTACATTTTCATAGACCGCAGCTGTTTAATAACATTTTGAACCACAGGGCTTTGTAAATCCTCAGCTGACGAAGCTGTAGCATCCTGGCTTACGCGCGGCATATAGTAGGTAACCAAACCGTAAGTATGGGTGTAATCTCCCGCTTCCGTTTCTGTAGCTTCTTCATACGTACCGCGGAGAGATCTAACCGTAACTATCCGCAACGAAGATTCGCAAGTTTTCAAAAACTGCAAACCGTTTTCTAAAGGACCTGTAAATGTTGCATTAACAACAAGTTCCTGAGCATCAGCCGGAACTGCTGCACTAGACTCACCGGTACTAGCTGCAGATGAAGAAACTCCAAAACTAACAGCCTCGACAGCCAAACCTACATCCTGCGCCATTTTTTCAACCTGCGTCATATACATAGGAACTTCTTTATCCATAGGAATAGCAGTGCGGAGAAGCTCCTCATAATCACGTATCAAATTCTTCTGAGTACCGTAATCAGCCAAAACAGCAACTCTTTTGCGCAAACCTTCCAGCTCCTCGTTTAAACTTTTTTTATCATTACGTATCTGGTTTATTTTGTAAAACTGCGGCAAAGCAACAAGCACAAATAAAAGTACTGCCAGCAGAAAAAACACACCGGGAAGTAAATACCCGAAACCTAAAGCTTGTATTCGTTGCGTTATACTTTTAAAATTCATTAAAAAACGTCTATATTCGGCTCCAACTGCAAATCAAACTCCCGTTTTCCCGTGCTGGGATCGCTGGTAACCCGTTGAAGATCAATAGATATAAATATCTGCTTTCGTTCCTTTAAAGAAGGCTCCAGCAGCTCGTCCAAAAAAGTAGACAAAGAATCATAAGTCTGCACAGAGCCGACAACATTCAAGCGGTTATTCATTAGCAAAGAAATATCAGTAAGCTGTACTCCTGTAACTTGCGAATCCAGGAGTTTTTCCATTAAAACGGAATAATTTTTGTAATTTTTAAAATGGAAGTTCAAAATCTGCGCACGCTTGGAAATATCAACTACTGTGTGCTCCAAATCCTGCAAATCGCTCAGCTCCTCCCTTTTTAAAGTTATAGTTTTCTCCAACTGCCGTTTCTGGGAATCAAGCATGGAGCGGTAAGCAAAAGCCCCGACAGAAAGAATAAAGGAAAGAAAAAGCACAGCTAAACTAGCAAACATTGCTACACGCCGGCGCTTTCTTTCACGCTGAGCTTCTGCTAATGCATCTGGTAATAAATTTATAGGCATAAACTAAACTTTCTTTAATGCTAAACCGACAGCTACAGCATAGGAAGGTCCTTTTTCCTCCACATCCTGACGGTTAAAACTGCCGGGAATTTCAATACTGTCCCAGGGATTACCCAATTGTATCTCAATACCTAATGCTTCAGCAAGAAAACCTGTTGCTCCCGGCAAAGCAGCAGACCCGCCAACCAAAATAACCCGCTTTACGTCATCGTGGGGGTGGCGGGATTTATAGAAAGACAAAGCGCGGCGGACATCGTTAAGAATAACATTAAACACAGGAGTAAGAACCTTAGCAATTTCCCCGTCCGCCTGGCTTTTATCCAAACCGTAACTGCGTTTATACTCTTCCGCCTGTTCGTAACCGAGGTTTAGGTTCTGGGAAATAGCACGGGTTAAAGCTTCGCCGCCAGTACCAATACTACGGGTAAACCTTACACTGCCGGATTTAACAATAGTCAAATCTGTTGTTGATGCACCAATACTAATAATCATTGTTGTGGGCAGATTTGTATCGTCCCCAACTACGGAACGGACAATAGAAATTGTTTCCGACTCTATTGCTACTGCTGTAATACCTGATTTTTTTAACACCTCTACAATATTGGATATCAATTTCTTCGGCGCAGCAACAAGCAAAACACTAATCTTACCATCCTTAGTAGCGGAAGAGTCGGGTAAAAAATCCCAATCCATTGTTACATCATCCAAAGAAACAGGTATGTACTGCTCCGCCTCAAACCTGATTGCAGTGCTTAACTCTTTTTTACTCATCTTTGGCATTTGTATAACACGGGTAAATATTTTTGATTCAGGCAGAGAAACTACAGCGTTACGGGTTGTAAAACCGCCGGAGGAGATAAGTTTTTTCAGAGGCTGGCGCAATGCTTCCGCATCCAATTCTTCCGCTTTTTCCTCATCGCCGGATAGTATTTCTTTTTCCAAACCAACCGAGGAGTAAGCGACCAGCCTCTTGCTAGAGGACGACCCGCTTAATTGAACAGCTTTTATACTTTTTGATCCAATATCTAATCCTAAAAATTCCATTTGGGCAGTTTCTTATCTAAACACTTGTCTAAATCTAACCAAGTTTCGCATATAAAAAAACCACTGTCAATCAGTTAATTCCCGCCAATCAATTTGCCTGCGGCCTAACAAATTATCAAACAGCCAAAAATACTTTGGCGCAAAGTGGATGTATTCTGCAGGATCGTCAATATTCTGCCTCCTTCCCAAACTTCGCGTAAGCGTGACAGTATCTGCCTGAACAGCTCCCCATATATGCAAAGTATTAAGGTTACTGCCGCCATTGTAAGCAGTGTCAAAATCACCCTCAGCAATAAACACCCCCGATATATTTTCCACTCTTTTATCAACCTGGATATTACCTGAAACAACAAACACCAAACCGCCGTTCCTGCCTAACTCAAAATCTTTATTAATTGTCAAATCTCCGGGAACAAAAAGAACAGCGGAAAAATCCGCAGATTTTAAATTAGCAGGAATAGTTTTATTATCAATTACAAAAGACCCCCCCGTTGTATAGTATCCACTATTTACAGGAAGCGCACTTACTGCTGTTTGCTGATCATATTTGCCGGCAAGGTAGCTGTAATGTAGCTGATCAAGCAGAGAGTAATTTTCCAAAGGATTCCATGGTTTTGTTGAAGAAAAATTCGTAACTGTACCGGAAGAGACAATTAAAGAATCTGTATTAGGGTCCGCGCCTGACGCATCCATATTAATACCACCGGCAGAATAAACATCTCCGCCACCACGGATCTTAATCCAGGCACCGTTAATACAAATATCTTTTATACTTTCATTTCCAGCCATATCTTCCACCCGGAAACGGACTATTTTACAAACGGTCCAATTGGAGTTGCAGTAATTAATACACGGAGTTACCAGAGTTAAATCCTCAATACCGGGCCAGGGAAACCAGGAAAAAAGATCACGCCACTGGTCAGTATGCCAGGTACCACTGCACTTATTTAAATCATCATAATAACCCCAGGTTGCTCCCGCATCTATTGAATACTGGAATTCGTCAGTGAAAGGCTGCAGACCGGATGTGTAATCAGAAACAGTTATCCAGGAATACAAAGTGTGGTCATTAGACAATGCACAACGGAGAACACCAAAATCGCGCCAATTTGTTGGTGCTACAGTATCAATTTTAAAATTCAAACTCTGCTCAACCTCTTTATTACCTGCGCTGTCCTCGCTGTAATAATAAAAGGTATGCTCACCATTCTGAAAATAGGTCAAATTTACTAACGGTTCTTCTGTCTGTTCTGCCAAAACAGCGCCATCCATCCACAACGAACCAATACCTTCCAAACCAATTTCTGCATACAACCCGTAAATTTCAGTATCTAAAAGATCAAAATTAGCTGTCATACGCGTCCAATCAAAACTGCCTGAAAAAGCGGCAGGCTCTGCAGAATAAAGCAAATCAGAACCGGAAGGGGAAAGTGAATATATTTTAAAATAAGCACCTTTACCTGCAATATCTTTCCCCCGCAGCCACACGGAAAAATACATACTCAGCGGAGGGTCGACAACTGAATAATTATCAGCAGAGGAAAAAAAACTCCACCCGTTAGTAATAGCGGAAATTTCAGCTGATTTGGAGCCAATATAAGCAGAGGAGTCCAGTTCGCCAACAGCTCCGGAAGTGCCTGTAAAATCCCAACTGTCCGGCTGGTTGTCTAAATCACTGTCAAGTTCAAAAGAGGGGTTGGGCAGCAGGTTCAAACTGGAAGAAAAAGTTTCCCTTTCCCAATCCCCGCTGTCCAATTTCCAATTAATATACTTAACACCGGACTCTAAATCAGAAGCCTCCAAAGTAATAGAAAGAGGGGAGCGGTACCAATTGTTATCACCGTCCGGTGAGGAAGGGTCTAAACTTGCAGCTGTTGTAGGCGGCGTTGAATCAGACTGCGCAAAAGCAGGGGAGGGGAGGAGGGCAACCAACAGCGAGATTAGTACAATAGGCAGTGTTGACATGGTTAGCCTTATTATACACGATTACTCTTCATTCATATCTATCCTAAGATACTTAAGAAACTTAAGATTCTTACGTGGA
>CAYREW010000035.1:0-7445 GCA_964423535.1 uncultured Candidatus Saccharibacteria bacterium | reverse complement strand
AGACTACGAAGGTGGAATAATAGAAGATTGCGGAGAGTATATCAAAATCTATCCGAGAAAAGTGGTTGCAGACGCCCCAGTATATGTCTTTGACCGCAAGGGAAATTTGGTTGAAACTTGCGGTGGAATGCCTTTACCAACACCCAGGAAAACACCGGAAATTTGCAAAAGACAGTGCGAACTAACAAAATTTAAATTTTGTGAAATAGAGTAAGATACAAACCACTTATTCCCGCAACAAATTAAAAAATTACCTCCCAGCCCGGTAAACAATATATTTCAAAGCAGCAAGGGGGTGACGGCATGCCAGCAAGAATTCTCTGCTTAAGGTCAGGGATTGGCCGTTTTTACTGAAAGGTGTTGAATTATTGCCAAGACAATCATAAACCTTTTCTTTGTTTCTTTTAGGCATACTAAACGGCAGTTTATCCACCGGAAACCACTCCCCTTTACACCCCGGAAATTCAGGTTGAAACGTACCGCCAATTACCCGCCCCTCAAATAAATAAGATTTTTTAACCTCATCACGCTCCTCAATTAAATATGTACCAACAAACCGGGTAATCTCAACATCCAGACCTGTCTCCTCCTCTGCTTCCCGAAGAGCCGCCTCTTCCGGTGTTTCTTTGTTCTCCATAGCTCCCGCCTGTAGTTACCCAAACAGGGTAATCTGATCTAAAAACAAGGAAGACTTCCTTTTTACTATCATTCTTAAAAAGGACAACTGTAGCGCCATCGCTGACCATAAGTATCTACAAGTATATCTCAATCCGGAAAATCTTCCAAAACGCTTAGTTTAAAAAAAGCAATTACGGGTCTAATAGCTGTAGGATGAAGTCTCCAATTTGATAATTGTTACCGAAACCTGTATAATTTTCGAGGAAAGGAGGTATAAATAGATTTATTCAATAAATCTGACAAAACTAATATGAACGGAAAAATTAAAACAAAAACAGATAAAGGTTACGGATTCATTTCTCGCGAAGGAAAAGAAAAAGATGTTTTTTTCCACTCTACGGATTTGGTCGGTGTAACTTATGATAATCTTCAAGAAGGTTCTACCGTTACGTTTGATGTTGTAGATGGTGAAAAAGGACTAAGTGCAAAAGATGTGAAACTTGCTGAGTGACTTTGTGACTTTACTCAAATAAAAGTGATACAAGAAAACTTGCTTTATGCAAGTTTTTTTGTGTGTTTAGTTATCTAACCCACTTGAGACGTAGGGTTTTGCTGGTGTTGGTGGCTATTTTAATTCGATATCTGCCGTAAAGTTTCCCAGCCCGTAGATGTTTAATTACTGCTTGGCGGTGGTACACCAGGATCCCATTTTCTGCGAGAAGATAAATCAGGGTGAGGATAAAAAAATATGTTTGGCCATGGCCGGCAAGGATTTATTATTCTGTCAAGAGGTTACAGATAGCGAATCTAAACAAATGTGTTATCAGGAACTAAGCTTCAAAGTTGATCAAATTGACTACTGTGCCGGAGCGCCTGATCCCGACAAGTGTTACTTCTCTTTTATCCATCGGCTTTACTGGCGTGAGCGCTCCGACGAGATCCAAGCCGGATATTGCCAAAAACTTAGTGCTAATGCTGGTGGTGATTTGGCTTATCGAAATACGTGCTACATAGAATATGCGATAAATCTTACTGGGGAGTAGGTTTATTGAGAGAGAAGAAACAAAGCATTGCTTTAGACTAGCCTATTCCCACAACAAAAATATTAACTTGACATAGATTATACTTACTGTATAGTATTATACAGAAAGTATTAAATACAATGAAAACAATTAAAGCTTTACAAATACTGCAAGCATCAGGAAAATCAGTATTTTCAACTGCAGAAATAAAAAACCTTTTAGAAATAGAAAAAGATAACACAGCATACAAAAAAGTCGAGGAGCTAATAAGCAAAAATGTTCTCAAAAGAGCAAAAAGAGGCCTCTACATTTTGGTTGGGAAAGAACAGCCATCTAATTTTGAATTGGCAAATCATCTTTACCAGCCTTCCTATATTTCGCTTGCTTCCGCCCTGAATCTATACGGAATTATTGTGCAAGCACCTTACGAAACAACATCTGTAACTACAAATTCTACAAAAAGTTTAACTTTTGAAAATCAAACTTTCAGTTACGCCCACATTAATAGAAAGTATTATTGGGGATACAAAAAGGAGAATAGTGCCTTAATTGCAACTCCCGAAAAAGCCCTAGTGGACGCGATATTCTTTGCCAGCCTGGGAAAAGCAAGTTACAACTTCGATGAGTTTACCCTGGAAGTCATTGACAGAGAAAAAATTGAAAAATTTTCTGAAAAGATTGAACTTCCCGCCTACCATAAACTAAAAGAGGAAATAGATCTATGATTACTAAAGAACAACTCCATAACATCTCCCAAAAAACAGGTGTGAACGAAAACGCAATTATTCGCGAGTATATTCAAGTTGTTTTTTTAAAAGAGCTGTACCAAAAAAAGGCGTCACAAGAAATCTACTTTAAAGGCGGAACTGCAATTCATTTGCTGTTCCCCGCTCCGCGGTTTTCCATGGACTTGGACTTTACGGCCGGCCTGCCCAAAAACACTTTACTCGAAACCACCCAAAATGTTGTTAAAAGCGTTAGGCCCGAAATTCCTAACTTGGAATTTAAAATCTCTCCAAAAGAAAAGAAGGAGTCTTTAACCGGCACTCTTTATTGGACAAAGGAAGGAAGGAAATACCCGCTTACGGTAGATTTGGAATACTCTCTAAGAGAAAAACCAATCCAAAAACCAATAAAAACCCTCCTTAAAACAGATTTACCCGTTGTCGGGTCGCCTTTGGTTTTGCACCTAACCTGGCAAGAAATTCTGGCCGAAAAAATACGGGCTGTTCTTACCAGAAAAAAAACAAAAGGGCGGGATTTTTATGATATTTACTATCTTCTGTACAAAGGCACTCCTTTAAAGTGGGAACTTGTAAAAGAAAAAATGAAGCTTTATCCGGATTTTGAAGAAGACATCAACAAAGAAACAGTAATAAAGCAGGTAGGAACTTTTGACGAAAAAAAATTAAAACAAGACCTGGGAGCATTCCTGCACAAATCAGAAAAAGAAAACCTCCTACCCCGATTGAAAAACGAGCTGGTAAATTTACTAAAACACACATAATTCAAAATTCCTGTAAGAACAACAGCTGTTGAACCCGGACTTGACAAGCTGCTTTAACTCTTGCTAGGCTCACAGCAGATGGAAAAAGACCTGCCGAAAGAAAAAAATCCTGTTAACACCTTACTCATAGGTATCCTCTGTTTTATCTTCGGATTGGCTGCCGGTGCAGGCGGATTTTATTTTTACTCCCAAAAAGTCCTTATACCTAAACGCGAAACCCAATTAATGAGCGAAATTTTCCAAGGAGAATCTACCCAATGGGCTGATTTTTTTGAAGCTGCAGCAAGTGGTGAAGGCGAATACACCAACCCTTTCGGAACCGGCTCAGAAGAAACTTCCGGGACAGAAGAATACGTAAACCCGTTTGAAAACTTGCAATAAATAGGCTACAAATTTAACCCTATGCTTCTTCCGATCTTTATTATCACAGCAACATTAACATTTCCCATTCCCCAACTCGGAAATTGCCAATCAATAGCTGAATGCAAAAACTACTGCGATGTTCCTTGGCACCACACGGTATGTACAAATTACGCCCAAGAACTGGAAACAGAAAAAAATGTTCTTGCCTCCGTTAAGCTGGACTATCCTATTCCCGAACTTGACAACTGTAAATCAAAAGACGATTGTAAAGCCTACTGCGATCTTAAAGAAAACTACGAATCCTGCAGTCAGTTTGCGGAAGAACACGGCCTACCAACCGGAACAAGAGCTGCAACACCAAACGAGGAAAAACTTAACCAAATCACTTTTCCCATACCGGAACTGGACAACTGTGCTTCCCGCCAAGAATGCAAAGAATATTGCGACAATCCTGCAAACCGGGATGCCTGCAAAACCTTTGCCGAAGAACAAGGATTAATGCAACCAGGAAGAAACCCGGTGCAGTTCCCAATTGCACAGCTAGGTAACTGTGCCAGCAAAGAAGCGTGTGAAAAATACTGCAGTCAACCGGAAAATACAGAAACGTGTATGGAATTCGCCAGAGAAATGGGGCTGGAAAAAGAACAGCGTGAGCAACCTAAAGATACTTACGAAAACGAGCCGTCTCAAGAACAAAAAATAGAATTCCCTATTGAAGAATTGGGGAACTGCAACAGTATAGACGAGTGTGACGCTTACTGCCGGGCACATAAAAACGAGGCTGCCTGCCGGGAATACGCTGAAATGACAAGTATGGACGAATACTATGAAGAAGGTTTTGGAGAGGAAGAACCGGAGCCGGATAGCGGACTGCCGGAAATAACTTTCCCAATCGCGGAACTTGGTAACTGCGGAAGTATGGAAGAATGCGATATCTATTGCCAACAACCCGACCACAAAGAAGCGTGCACTGCTTATGCCAAAGCAACCAGTATGTCAGTACCTGAGGAACACCAACAAATAATAGAAGGTCCCGGAGGTTGTTCCAGCAAAGATGAGTGCGCAGCCTACTGCAACAATCCGGATCACAGAACAGAATGCCTGGAATTCGCCCAAAAAATGTGTGAGGAAAACCCAAATTTAGAACATTGCCAAAACGGCAGCCCGAAAATAGGTCCCGGCGGCTGCACCAGCGCGGAAGAATGTAAAGAATACTGCAAAAATAACCCCAATGACGCTGACTGCCAACAGGCAAAAGAAAGCTTCTGCGCAGAAAACCCTGAAAAATGCAAAATAAAAGAGGAAGAAATGAAAAAAGATATGGAAGACGAATTTAAAGAAGATTTCACCGGCCCGGGAGGTTGTACTACCCCGGAAGAATGCAAGGAATATTGTCAAAATAATCCTAATGATCCCGAATGTAAAGAAATGAAACCAAAACCGGAAGATATGGAAGAGAAAGAAAAAGTAGGTCCCGGCGGCTGCACCAGCGCGGAAGAATGTTTGCAATATTGCAAAAACAATCCGGATGACCCGGGGTGCACTGAGGAAATGATGGAAAAGTTAAATGATTACTAATCCTGTTGTTCCGACAATGAGGTTTTAGGAGTTTTCTTTTTCCTTCCGGAGAGCGCTCTAGCAGTAAAAAATCCAAGCACAAAACCAGCTACTAAACCTCCTATACCAGCAACAGACACAAGCGTAGTATTAAGCCCCTGCGTAAATTTGGCCAACAAACCCCCAGGTACCTTACCGGCTGCGTCCTCTGCACCTGTCACTGTTGTATCATCGCCGCCCCCTACCAATATTTCCTCATCATCAAAATACTCCTGCGCTTCGGATAGAGGCTTAATTGCAATTTCAAAATCGTACTGAACAGGAGAGTTTACATCGGAATAAGAATTATCAATTTCAATAAAATACGTTCCCGTCTTTTCTGCAAGAACTGGGGCTTCAACCACAGCCCCCTTATTAGGCCAACCCTCCGGACTATAGAGAGACTGCATAGAACTATCATACACCGCAAGGTTTCCCAAAGCGCGGTCCCCGGGAGGCGTCACAGTAACAATCAGCACCTGCCCTTTATTCAATTCCACACTGTAAAAGTCAGTTTTATCACTGCCATCTTCTCCTGCTAAATGCCCTGTATAACTTCCTTCCACAAGTGGCACAGCTTTTTCATAAGTTTCACCGGCATCACCTTCCACCCCACCATCAAAGAGGCTGACTTTTTCAATTTCCAAACTAGCAGAAGTAAGATCACCGTCCGGGCTAACTCCAAGAACAATATAATAACTGTAAGAAGTTTTTTCAGACCCATCCAACCAAGAAAGTTTGTGTGGTTCAGTATCAGAAGCTAGTTCGTAACTACGCGTAAGACTACTCCGCTGAGAATCATAAAGATCAACACTTACAATTGCTTCACCATCAAAATTCCCTGTTACTTTAATTTGTTCACCAGCCCTGTACCCGGAAATTTCGAAATAGCGTTTGCTATCTGCAGGAACAGTTGCCCCCAACTCGTAGGAACCAGGCCCAGGTAGCTCTTCTGCAGTCTCAAAACTGTCACCACCAGTCACAACTACAGCTCCAGGGTAAGGAATCGACGACGGGGTAGGCTGTTCTTGAGAATAAACTGATTGAGGAGGTAAAAACAAAGCCAGAGAAAAAACAACACCTAGAAGGGGACAAACAAATTTTTGGCAGACTTTTATTCTATCCATACTTTATACACTTTCAACTTAGCAATATCTGAAAGCAGTGTCAAGCATCTTTAACAACCCCGCTCCCGCCCGCTATAAAGTAAAAATCTTCTGTGCCCAACAACGGCAAACCTTATATCCAAAACCTTACACAAAACTAAGCTTTGTAGATCCGCATAACAACAGCATGCAAACAGAGCCTCGCTCTGTTTAAAGTGTAATAGCGGGTCGTAAAGGGAATGTAAATATAACTGGAATGCGACCACATTCCATTTAACACAAAAAATTTAGAGGACCAAAAATATAAACGCCTTGCCGGCAGGACCCGCACAGCAAAGCAGACAAGCCCTCGGTCCGGGATAGACCACTAATACAGTAAAGATGAAAAGCCAGCGAATTTGCGTTAAAATATTGCTGGATAGTGGAAGGGTCGTCATTGTTGCGGGGTCGTCTAATGGTAGTCGCCTCTTCGGCGACCCTCCGATAAGGAGGGGACAGGTACTAAAATAGTGCGATTCAAAATTTTCAAATGTGGTATTGTTACATACTTCAATCTCTAAAAAACAGAAGGTTATACGCTGGCCACACAAGTGATCTGAGACGACGATTTAAAGAGCACAACAACGGTGAAGGAGGTAAATATACAAAAGATAACAGACCTTGGAAGCTGATATACTATGAAGCCTACATTAATAAACAAGACGCCACACAAGCTGAAAAGTTTTACAAATCTGGATACGGGAAAGAAGTACTTAAAAATAAATTAAAACATTACTTTGAGAGAAAGGGATTGAATGAGTAAATTGTTGCGGGGTCGTCTAATGGTAGGACAGGCGCCTCTGAAGCGTCTAATTCTGGTTCGAGTCCAGACCCCGCAACCAAAAATGAAAGTTAAATGGTAGTCGCCTCCTCGGCGACCCTCCGATGAGGAGGGGACAGGCGCCTCTGAAGCGTCTAATTCTGGTTCTGCGCCTCCCCGGCGCATCCACCGAAAAGGTGGAGAATCCCTGTCCGGCAACCACGCTCAGCGTGGTTAAGGTGCGCTGAGCGCACCAACCATATCCTCAGCACAGTGATAGCCCTCTAAGCAGGCCACCTATCCCAAACCGCAGTATGCTTACAAAACAAAAAAACCGGCTCTTCCGCCGCAATGTAGTAATGCTTACTTTCCGGTTTCCCCGGCGGCGGTAGATCTTTTTTGACATCCTACACTTTCCATGCTAACTTGTAATT
>CAYREW010000034.1:0-7605 GCA_964423535.1 uncultured Candidatus Saccharibacteria bacterium | reverse complement strand
ATTAAACTGAAAGGTTGCCCTTGTCCAGAGCGCGACGCAAACATAGCTACTGCCAATGGGGTAGTAAATAAAGATCGGTTTATTTAGGAAACTATAACTTCCGAACCGTGCTTGCGCAAACCGTTTGCAATAATCCGCTCAGCCAGCTGTTTAGCACGCGCCACTTTTAATTTGGAAACTTCGGGGACTGCCTCGACAACACTAACCAAAAGTCCTGTCCCCCTCTTCACCAATTCAGGGTGCCAAACAGGATCTCCCCCAGCCCAAAAATACTGATCGCTGTGAAGCGCTTTGTCAAGGCGTAAACGCGCTTCAACCCACTGTTTCTGTTTGTCGGATAAATCTTTATCTTTTAAATACTGTTCTAAATAAACACCTTTTATTGCATATTCTGAATTTCTAACAATACTAACTGCTAAATTTGTAAGCTGCCACTGCAAACGGTGCAGTAAATTATCAGGATTGTTCCAGCGGGTTTTTGGCCCCCAGGTTGAGGGAAGAGGATCTATCACTGCTTCTTCAGTATAAGAACTCTCAATTAGGTCGGAAATAGTACACAACGTTAAATTAGAATTTTCTTCTGCGTAAGCAAATATTTCTCGCAGTAAATCCAGCTGTTCAGGCCTGTGGTGTCCAAATGTCTCCCCATCCATTGCTAAAATCATATAACCGTCCGACTCCAAATCAACAGCGCTAAGGAACTGATCCAAACTAGAAATTTTACCAAAAGCAATATCTAAACTAAGCCTGTTGTGCCTGAAAAAGACAGTCAGATTTGAGTTTTTTATTTTAAACAACTTTTCAAACGGTCTGCGAACATTATCTTCAGTAGGTTTTTTCAAAGCTGTCTCGTCCAGAACCAGCCACTTAAAGCGCAGCGATTCCAACAATGGAACTAAGCGCCGGGAATAAGCCATTTCCGGTGGGAAGAACCCCGCAGTTTCATAGCTTTCTCCTAAATAAATAGTATTAATCTTTCTGTTTAATTCAACCTGCCTGTATATTTCTTCTTTAGGTATATTTGGTAAAAAAGCGTGGTAGGCAGCGGAGGATGTTAGTTCTAAACTGCCTTTTTCCGCCAGTTTATTGATTCTTGTCAGCAAATCAGCATACCCTTTTTCCGCTAACTGTTCTGTTAAAGAAGCGTTCATGTTTAAACTAATTGAAGATTTACTGCTTTCTTCCAATAAAGTAAGCAGCTTAATATAGGAGTCTTGAGCAATTTTTTCAGTTACACCGGCAAGCTGTGTCGGCGGCTGGTAGATATGCAGGAAAAATGCAAGGTGCATAAAAATCTCTCTATTCCAAATTATTACGAGGTACTAAACCATCTGCAAGCAAATCTTGTTTCCTAAAGTGCAGCGCTTTGCAGTAAAGATCTACATACTCTTCTGCGCGAGCATCCCAGGAAAAATCTTGCTCCATTGCTCTACGAACAAGACTCTTCCACTCACGCAGGTGCCGATACACCTCTAAAGCGCGGATAACCTGAGCAAAGTACTGCCATTTATTATAATCTGGAAAAAGGAAACCGTAACCGCTTTTTGTCCTCGGATCGTAATCTTCAATAGTGTCTGCAAGACCTCCGGTAGCTCTAGCTACAGGAATAGCACCGTACCGCATTGCTTCCATCTGAACTATTCCGCACGGCTCAAACTTGGAGGGAAACAGCATTATATCAGCACCGGAAAAAACCAACCGTGGTAAAGTAAAATTAGGCATTAAATGCGCACCTACTTTTTTAGGAAATTCACGCTTTAACTTCTGGAACTCTTCTACAAAATGAGGATCCCCTCCCCCGATAATTACAAACTGGACATCAAAACTTTTCAGCAATGGCCAAAGAATAGAAATTGTCAAATCCAAACCCTTTTGCTCATCTAAGCGCCCTACAATACCTAAAAGAGGGATCTCTTTATCTTGCGGCAGACCCAATTCTTTTTGCAAAGCTAATTTATTCTTAACCCGCTTAGACAAATTTGTAACATCAAAATTTTCTTCAATTAAAGGATCTGTTTTAGGATCAAACTCTGTGTAATCAATACCGTTAACAACACCAAACAGCTTGGACCGCATTTCCAAAAGAAGCCGATCCAAATTTTCCCCGTACTCCGGTGTTAAAATCTCTCTGGAATAGGTATCTGAAACAGTACTAATAAGGTCAGAATACAAAATACCTCTGCGCACAAAGTTTTGCTTGCCCAACCGTTTAGAGTAAAAATTGGCAATCTGCGACCTTCCGTCATCCATATCTGTTTCCGGAACTAAATTATGGTTAAACATGCCCTGATAATTCAAATTATGAATTGTAAAAACTGTTGCAACAGGCAAAAACTTCTCCCTTGTATCATAAACTGTACGTAAATAGTTTGGAACAGCACCTGTCTGCCAATCGTTGGCATGAATAATATCCGGCATCCAATCTTTATTTTGAAGCAGAAACTCCAAACAGCCGCGCGAAAGCAGGGCCCAACGCAGCGGGTCATCACTGTACCCGTAAACATTAGCTCTTTTCTCGTAATACTCCATATTCTCCAAAAAATAAACTAAAGGACCGCCAGGCGTGCGGTGCTGCTTTACATTGCAAATAAGATAGCGTTTATCATCCTTATCAAGTCCTGTAGGTACTTTTAAACCCTCAATAACACTTTCCAACTCATACTTATCTTCATCTATAGAACCAAACTTAGGCATAAAAACGCGCGCGTCATGACCTAAAGAAACTAAAGAATTTGATAAAGCAGAAATAACACGAGAAACACCCCCTACATTAGCATAGGGGCTTACTTCAGGAGCTACAAGCAAAATATTCAAACTTTCTCGCTCGGAGGGTAGAAGAACTTTTTTAACCTCGCTAAGAACTGAAGAACTTGAAGCCATTGTCTAGTAATTGTAACACAAAAAAAACAGTAATGCCTCTTGACAATTAGGGAAGGATATGGAATTCTGAAACTGAAGAAATTGTAGCCACAATTTCTTCTTAACATAGAAAATTCTATGAATTTTTTATGTACTGTTATTGTGAGGACACCGGCTCACAATCTACACCAAAACATACCTGTCCTGAATGAAGAACGGAGAGGAGATTTTAGGAAACGCAGAAGTTACTCCGAAGAGCGTTTCTAACAAATAGCACTTTCAAAATTAAATAACTGCAAAAGTTTCTTTTTACCCGCCAAGAAGAAACAGCACGCGCTTGTCAAAGCCCCATTAGGGGTAACTCAAAGATAATGAGGACCCTGATGGGGCTCTTTCTATGCTTATTAATTTCCAAGCTTCGCTCGGAGTTTCCTCACCAAGACAGGTAATGCCGTAGGTATATCCTTTCATCCCTATTGTTACAAGCACTTCCGAGCGAAGCTTGGAAGGTACTTGACACAAAAGGGAATAGTGGTATTGTTAACCTATGGTTCGTTTCATCCACGTGTTCAACCGGAGTGTTGAAGGAAAACAAATTTTTAATTCCGAAAGCGAATACAAGCGTTTTCTCCTAACCTTGTGGTTATCTAATTTTGAAAATAGCCCAAAACCTGCTGCATTTCTGGAAGTCCTTAACCGTGCTTCTGACTCCGAAATAGCAACAGCTGTTAATTCATTCGGGGCACAATTGGTCACAATCGCATCTTTTTGTATAATGCCAAACCATTATCATATCCTTATTAAGTTTACTGGAAGAATAAAAGATTCAGTCAGCTTATTTATGCACCGGGTAAATACTGCCTACTCTCATTTTTTTAATACCAAGAAGGAGCGGCATGGACGGCTATGGGGAAGCACCTACAAAAGGGTCGAGATTGAAAGCGGTCCGCAGCTAATACATGTTTCCCGCTATATTCATTGTAATCCGGCAAACTCCCCTTATCTAGATTACGATAAAAATAATCTTAGCCAGTACCCTTTCAGCAGTCTTCCCCTTTATTTAGGCAATAATCTGGTGTTTACTTACGGTCCCAACGCAAGGTTTAAAATTGAGCTAGCAGATTTGTGCAATCCGCAAGATATAAAAGCTGATTTTAAAAATAGTAAAAGGTATTGGGATTTTTGCAAGTACGGAATAAGTAACGAACCCGCGCTCCATTCCGGTTTATCAGAGCAGTTGTTCTTAGACTAAGTTTTCGAAAACTTCAACACTTTCCTCAGCTGCTTTTTCCCAGGAAAATTGAGCAGCCCGCTGCAGGGAATTTCTTGATAACTCCTCTTTCTTCCGCTTTGTAGCCGATATGACTTTTAAAATCCCCTCCCGAATTGACTCCACACTGGCAGGTTCAACATAAACAGCTGCATCCCCCCCCACTTCGGGCAAACTTGAGATGTTGGACAATACAACCGGCGTACCACAGGCCATTGATTCTAAAGGTGCTAAACCAAAACCTTCGTAAAGAGACGGGAATACAAATACTTCTGCTCCACTGTAAAGAACAGGCATTTCTTCATCCGGAACATGACCTAAAAAGTGGACCTTGTCTTCAATACCTAATTTCCCGGGAAGCTTGTAAATATCGCTGCACAGCCACCCCTTTTTTCCAACAATAACCAAATCGTAATCAGGATAATTAGAAATCAGGTTGCAATAAGCTTTAATAATTCTTTTATAATTTTTACGAGGTTGGACAGTTCCTACAGATAAAAGATATTGCTTGGAAAAATTGTACTTTTCCGCCAGCTTATTTGACTTTTCCTCCAATTCTGGTTTAAAAACATCTTTATCATAACCTTCGTAAATAACTGTAATATTTTCTTCCGGGACATTGAACTGGGAAATTAAATCGCTTTTTGTTGATTCTGATACTGCAATAATATGGTCAGCATTCTTAGCACAGTACTCAGTCGCTTTATTTAAATACAAGCGCCCGGGAAATTTGTAATACTGCTCCAAATACTGAGCTGCTAAATCATGTACAGTAACAACTGTTTTTAAGCCGGGAAGGCGGATAACAGGAATTGTATGAGCAGGAACAAATAGTAAATCAGGTGGGTGCTTTAAGCATTCTAAAGCCAAACCTCCCTGCGTATAAAATCTAGGCCACATTAGAGAGCGGATCTCAAAGTTATCGCTGTTGCCCAAAGTCCTGGGCGGGCTTGAATTTATATACAAACGATAGTTATTTTCACTATCAACCTTTTCCAAAGCTCGGATTAAGTAATAAGAATAATTTTCAGGGCCTCCCCATTTACTGGAAACCGCGCGGGAAGCATCAATACCAATAACCATAATTAACAAATTAACGGGTCAAAATACTTTTTTTAAATGTATCCATATTTTCTATAGCAATACCAGCACCTTTAGCTACACAAAAAAGTGCATCATCTGCTCTGTGAGCAGCAACACCAGTCTCTTTAGTTAAGTATTTATCAATATTTCTTAGTAAACTAGTACCACCGCTCAACACCATACCTTTATCAATTACATCGGAAACAAGCTCTGGTGGTGTTTTTTCCAGTACACGTCTTACAGCTGTAACCATAGAAGAAAGAGGTCCCTGAATTGCTTCTGTTATTTCCGAAGAGCTGACTTCTATTCTCCTAGGCAATCCGTCTAAACTGCCTCTACCCTTCACCTCCAGGTAAAGAGGCTCTTCCAATTCCACAGCCGCCCCTATTTCTATTTTTATTTTTTCTGCCGTAACCTCCCCAACAACTAGATTGTATTTTCTTCTTATATAATCAGTAATTGCTGCATCTAAAGCATTACCTGCTGTACGAACACTTTCCGAAACTACAACTCCGCCTAAAGAAGTAATAGCAACCTCTGTTGTCCCACCACCGGAATTAACAATCATATTTCCTGAAGCTTCCCCTATTGGAATTCCAGCACCAATAGATGCTGCTAAAGGTTCCGGTATTAAATAGGCTGTTCGCGCCCCTGCTGCAGTAATTGCGTCCAAAACCGCCCGGGACTCTACAGAAGTCACACCTGCCGGCACTGAAACCATAACTTCGGGTTTAAAAAAACGGACACTTCCCGTAACTTGATCAATAAAATACTTAAGCATTGCTTCTGTAACAAGATAATCCGCAATAACACCGTCACGCATCGGCCGAAGTGCTTGAATACTTTCCGGTGTCTTACCCAACATTGCCCTTGCATCCTTACCAACAGCAAGTACCTTACGGTCATCTGTAGAAAGAGCAACCACAGTTGGTTCATTCAAAACCACGCCCTGCCCGCTGACATAAACTAACGAATTAGCAGTACCCAGATCAATTGCAATTTTTTTAGCCATTAAAGCAATAATAGCAAAAGTTGATTATCCACTCAATCATTGCTATTATAACCAAAGTGAATAAACGTCTAATAATTACACTAGCAGCCTTTGTTTTTGTTGCTGGTACAAGCATTGCTGTGTTTTTCTACGCACGTGGCCTGAAATTTAACCCGAAAAATAAAACTATAGAAAAAACAGGTTTGCTGCTTGTTAAATCAAGGCCTGACGGTGCTAAGCTGTTCCTGGACAACAAATTAGTAACTGCAACACCTGCAACAGTAAGCGGATTAGAACCCGGAAATTACAAAATTACTCTAACTAAAGACGGATACACAAAATGGGAAAAAGAAGTGCCTGTTCAGGCTGATTTTGTAACTAACCTTGCTGCGCTGCTAATCTCAAAAACACCAGAACTAAAACCTTTGACCTCCACAGGTGCCTATTCACCTGTTGCTACAGCACAGCAGGATAAAATCGCATTCCGCGTTGAGGGTGGTTCAAAATCCGGAATTGGAATTTTAAAACTGGAAAGAAAAACTTTGCCATTAATTAGAAATTCTGCAAACCAAATTATAGAAGACACTAAACAAGCATCATACTCAGCTGCTAAATCAATACAGTGGTCACCTTTAGGTACAGAGCTACTAGTTAATATTGATAACACACGATCGTATTTAATTAAAATTGCGGGAGGCGGGTCTGAAAATATTAGCCTTGTTGAACCGGAAATAATAGAGCAAGACTGGAAAGAGGAAGAAGAGGAAATTAAATCTCTGCTAGCAAATCGATTTCAATTAACTGATGAGGAGCATAAGATTGCTACAGCTTCTGCTACAGCCTGGTCACCTGACGAAAAGAAATTTCTAAGTTTTGAAGAGAAAGATGGAAAAAAAAGCTACACTATCCGTAATTTTAAAAAACCTCTGGGCGTAGGTGAAAAAGAAGAGTACAATCCCCTGGTGTTAAATATTGCTGATGCTACAAAAGTTACTTGGTATTCGGATTCCGAGCACCTTTTGCTTACCAACCAAAAGTCAATTAAAATTGTTGATTTGGACGGCACCAACTTAAACACAGTGTACAGCAGTCAACTTGAAGAAGCGTTTGCAGTACCCTTCCCCGAAGGAGACAAAATAGTTATTCTTACTAAATTCAAAGAGGACAGCGACCCGAATTTATATTCCCTAAGTTTGCAATAAGTTGGGCGGGAAAAAGCACAGCTCAGGACAAACGCTATGCGGTAGGTGGAAAAGGCAGTCTTAAATTGTACAGGTGAAGTTTTCGTTAATACGAGAACTTTTATTATAGGCATACGCGTAGTAGCGATAAAGGGACCGTGGAGAATTTACTAGGGTTAAACGCGAAGCGTTTTACCTAATTCTCCTTAGGCCATCCGCCA
>CAYREW010000033.1:3094-7665 GCA_964423535.1 uncultured Candidatus Saccharibacteria bacterium | reverse complement strand
AGGTGTGTTATTAATCGTCGTGCTAAAATACAGTAATAATGTTATCTCTGCCCAGTAAACGCATCACTGTATTAGTGTTTCTTATTCTAGCAGCAATGCCTGCTGTTTTTCTCCCTGTTTTTGCTGATGATGATATATCGCAACTGCAGGAAGAAAAGTCTGAAAAAGAAAATAAGCTGGCCCAGGTGGAGGAAGAAACAGGTACCCTGAACCAGCAAATTTCCGGCTACAGTAGTCAGATTGGGCAAATAAACAACCAGCTTTCTTCAATCTCCTCCCAGCTTTCCGCAAAACAAAATGAAATTGCGCAGTTGGAGGAAGAAAAAGACAGCAGAGAAGATAAGTATGCAGAGAAAGAAAAGGCACGCGCGCAGTTAATTCGCAATTTATATAAACGGGACAGGTCCGACCCTCTTACCTTTTTATTTTCCAGCAAAGGTTTTACAGAATTTACTCAAAAGCTTATGATTTTTGAAGTAACAATAAAGGAAATTAAAAGACAGGCGGAAGAATTAAGTAAGGAAATATTAGCGTTAAAGGGAAAAATAGAAACAGAAGAAGAAGCAAAGGCGCGGTTAGAAAACGAGATTGAGCGTTTAAATAGAGAACAACAAGCTTTAGAGATTAGAAAACAGCGGACAGCAGAGCGTGTTAATGAGCTGCAGGCGTATAAAAATGAATTATTAAATGAAATTAGTTCCCTTAATGAAAGACTGCAGGAATTAATTCGTGAAAAACTTTCCGCTACAGCAGAATTTACTTCTGTCGGCGACCGCGAGCCGGCAGTCCAATCCTTGCCTGAGCCGCCGTTTACACCAGCTTATGCTGTTTTTTCCCGCGGTTATCCCCACCGTGTTGGTATGAATCAGTACGGAGCTTACGGGCGCTCTAAAGCAGGGCAGTCTTACAAAGATATTATTTATGCTTATTACAAAGATGTTGATATTGTTGATTATGACTGTCCGGGAACAATTTCTGTTTATTCCGGTTCCGGTACTGTGGAACTTGATTTTGAAAACAATTACTTAAAGGGGATTGCAGAAATGCCTTCTTCCTGGGGAAATAAAGGGGGTATGGAGGCGTTAAAAGCGCAGGCAATTGCTGCCCGCACTTATGCATTAGCAGTTACTAATAACGGGTCATCTCCTATTTGCACTACCCAGCGCTGTCAGGTTTATTTAGCTTCCAAAGTAGATAATGATGCTGCATCTGATTGGCACAAAGCTGTTGAAGAAACACGCGGAAAAGTTATTGTCCACAGCGGTTCGCCAATAAAAGCCTGGTATTCATCCACTTCCGGCGGTTTTACCCGTTTGCCTACAGATTTTGATGTTAAATGGAATTCGTCACCGCCCTATACTCAGCGGGTTAAAGATTATGATAATGATGGTAATGCTTATGATGGTTCCAAATGGGGTAGTTCACCATGGTTTTACAAAGCATGGTTTGATTCCGGTTATGACACCCATCCGTGGTTGGCTGAGGAAGAAATGCAGGATTTGCTTAACGCTACTCTTCTGCCGGAAAGTTATGATGACAACTTGTCTCAGGAAGATCCTGTTCCCGGCGTTTCCACCCAGCCGGGGATGAGTAAGGAAGAAGTTATTTCTGCGTTGGAAGATGAAGGTATTGAACCTGTTGGTGAAATTACAGAAATTAAGTCTGGCGATTCAGAAGATGGATATACAGAAAGTATTTTAATTGTTTCGGAAAATTACCCCGACGGTGAAATTATTGATGGAAAAAGGTTTAGGAAAATTTTTGTAGTGCGGTCGCGGGGCTACCTGGCGCTGTGGAGTTCGCTTTATGATATTGTGAGGAGAAATTAAGGAACTTTGTAAGTAGGTATCATAGGTTACTTAAGTAACCTACGATTAAAGGAATACTCTTAAATGTTACCGTTGCAGTTATTTAGGTTTATCTTGGCTGTCATTGCGCAGCTTCTTTAGCTTCCACATAAACAGCTTGGCTTTGCTGCGTGGTTTTGATGATTTAACAAATTCCAACGCTTTTTCCAACCGGGATCGCGGCTCTTCTTTTGCCAGTTTTATATACAAAGCTTTGTGCTTTATATCATCCAGTTCTTCAGCAAGGCGGTAGCCAAAAGCTTGGAATTCCTTGGTGACGTAATTGGGTTGCGCGTTTAGTTCCTTTTTGTCCAGGATGTCTTTAAGAGATTTCATCTTCCTCATCTCCCCCCGCTGCAATAATTTGCGAGGCATCGTCAATTAAAACTTCCCGCGGGTTGGAACCGTTGTGCGGGCCAATAAGTCCTCTGTCATGCATTGCGTCCAGCAGACGGGCAGCACGTGCATAACCAACTCGTAATCTTCTTTGTAGTAAAGAGGCTGAGGCGCGGTTGTGTTTTGTTACAACTTCCACAGCATCGTAAAATTTCTCATCTTCCGGTTTGTCAAAAGGACTGTCCGTGCGCTCATCTCTGTCTTTGGTAACTTCTGCTTGGTAATCGGGGTCATAGCCGCTGTTTTTCAAATATTCCCTTAATTTATTTAACTCTTTTTCCGAAACATACACGCCCCGCGTTCTTAGCGGTTTCGGTCTATCCGGAGGAAGGAAAAGCATATCACCTTTCCCCATTAATTTTTCTGCTCCACTAGTATCTAAAATAACTCTTGAATCTACTTGCGAAGCAACCTGGAAAGCGATCCGGCAGGGGATATTGGCTTTAATTAAGCCTGTTAACACTTCTGTGCTTGGTCTTTGAGTAGCAAGTACAAGGTGTATTCCAACAGCGCGGGCCATTTGTGCTAGACGGCAAATTGCCTTTTCCACTTCGTTAGCGGAATAGCTCATTAAATCTGCTAACTCGTCAACTAAAATTATTATATACGGTAAGGTTTCAACATTGGGCAGTTTATTATAACTTGCCAGATTTTTTACTTTCTCTTTCTGCAGTATTCTGTAGCGTTTTTCCATTTCTTCTACTGCCCATTTTAGAGCGGACAACACTTTTTCCGGTTCAATAATAACCGGGTGCAGGAGGTGGGGCATACCATTGTATGCGGAAAATTCAACTCTTTTAGTATCAACAAGCAGCAGCTGGAGATCTTTTGGCGAATTTCTGAACAACAGTGTTGCAAGGAAAGCGTTTAGTAGGACAGATTTACCAGATCCCGTTGTTCCAGCTATTAGAACATGCGGCATTTTTGTAATATTTGTTATTACAGGTTCTCCAGAAACATCATGTCCTAAAGCTACGGTAAGCTTGTCTTTAGCTTTTCTCATTTCTTCTGAGCTCATTATTTCTTTTAGTGTTACTAATCCGGGTTGGTAGTTTGGCACTTCAATGCCTACTAAAGCTTTTCCAGGTATAGGTGCTTCTATTCTTACCATTCCTGTTGGTGCTGCTAACGCCATTGCAAGGTTGTTTTGCAAGCTTACTACTTTTGAGACTTTTGTACCTTCTGCCAGATCTATTGCGTATTGTGTAACTGCAGGTCCGAGATTGACCTCTACTACTTTTGCCTCTACCCCAAATGCGTTTAGTGTTTTTTCAATAAGATCGGCATTCTTTTTAATGTCTCCCCGTTCTGCTTCTTCACCTTTTGATTCTGAAAGTAAGGAAAGAGGAGGATTTTTCCAACTGCTGTATTCCTTCCTTTTTCTTTTCCCTTTTTTCTCTGGTTTTGTTTTTGCATCTGATTCTTGTTCAACATTTTGCATCTCTATTTCTACTTCGGTAGTATCTTCTGTTTTTGCGTCTGCGCCTAAAGGCGATATTATTTCAAAGGTTTCAAATTCTCCTTCGGATTTTTCTCCCTCTTGCTCGTCGTCTTTTTTAGCAGGGTTTGTGATAAACTGTGGTTCTCTTTCTTCCTGATTTAACAATTCATCCTCTTCCTTTGTTTCCTCTTGCTTGTCTTTTTCTAAATTATTATTTTTATTTAGAATAAGGTTATGTAAAGCACGCATCTCATCTCCAATTCTGTTAATAATACTGATAATTGAATCTAGGGATGTGTTTAAAAGAATAAGTATGCTTGTTACTGCTGCGAAGAATAATGTGGTTACTGCACCTAAAGGAGATAAATGCTGTCTTAGAAACTGCTGGATAGCAAAACCGACTAAACCGCCCCCTTCACCTACGGAAGCCTGTTCGTATGCTGCCTTTTCCGGAAGGAAAAAGTGAACTGCTGCAGCCAGAGACAAGGTTGTTGCTATAGCGCCAATTAATGTACGTAGTCTCACAAAAGACCAGCGGAGTCTGCGTGTTAGGACCAGGCCGGCAAGGATAAAAATCAGCGGCACTAGGATAGCAAACCAGCCAAAAAAGATACTTAAAATGTTTTTAACACCAATACCCACAGCCTGCCCAAAAAAAGAGAGTAAGGAAATTATTCCTACAAAAATAAGAGTAATAGATGTTATTGAACGTGCTGTCTCTTTCTTTAGTTTAAATTTAATTGTTCTGCGTCTGCTTCTTCTTTTTCTAGCCATGGTACTTTTAGTATGTCACGTATAAGCGTTTTTTGCAATTTTTTTAAAAGAAAAAAGAAGGGTAGCTAATTAAGAGGAGAGTACCTGCCAAGCATCTAATTTTGCAATTTTTT
>CAYREW010000033.1:0-2994 GCA_964423535.1 uncultured Candidatus Saccharibacteria bacterium | reverse complement strand
AGGGTAGCTAATTAAGAGGAGAGTACCTGCCAAGCATCTAATTTTGCAATTTTTTTAAAAGAAAAAAGAAGGGTAGCTAATTAAGAGGAGAGTACCTGCCAAGCATCTAATTTTGCAATTTTTTCTTAATTGTGCTACGTTGAAACTGCTCCTCTTTGAGCAGTAGCATGTTTAAATCGCGCCTGCCTACCAGTAGATGGTTATTAGTTGCTTTTCCCTTTGTCTTTTTTACTCTTTCTTCTTTTGTTTTAATTGGTTCTTGTTTGTTTATGCTAACCAATCCTTTAGAAGTTATTCGTCTGGAACAGCAGATTGTTCCTCAGGTTTACGGTGTTTTTTCCGCAAATCCGCCTGCCTACTCTTCGAATTACGAAAGCTTAATCTACGGTGATGCCAGGCCTTTGGTTGTTAAGCGTTATTTAAAGTCCCACAATTCCCCCCTTGCTCCTTATGCTGTATTTTTGGTGGAAACAGCAGATAAATACGGTGTAGATTGGCGTTTACCAATTGCAATAGCTGGAGCGGAATCTACTTTTGGGCGTACTTACCCACCAGGCTCTTATAATCTTTGGGGTTATGGTATCCACTCCCGGGGAACTAAACATTTTGGTTCTTTTGAGGAGGCAATTGATAGAGTTACCCGTTATCTTAAAGAAGAATATTATGATAAAGGAATGACTACACCGCAGCAAATAATGGGTAAATACTGCCCTCTTTCTATTGCAAAAGGCGGTCCCTGGGCAAAGACGGTACAGTATTTTATGGATGAGTTGGGAAGCTACTAAACCTCAATAAGTTCTACCAAAACAATTGGTCTTCTTCTAGTTTCATTGTAAAGGAAATCCTCCAAGCGGCGGCTAATTTTTCTTCTTAAATAAAGTAGGTTTTTGTGCGGTGCTTCTTCTTTTACAGCAGATGTTGCTACTTTCTTTGCTTTGTTTAGAAGATCTTCCGACTCTTTAACATAAACAAAGCCTCGAGAAATCATTTCAATTTCACCAGTTATTTTTTTAGCTTCGTGGTCGATTGGTATAACCGCAACCAGAATACCGTCTTTTGACAATTGTTGTCTGTCGCGAAGGACAACATTTCCAACATCGCCAACCCCAAGCCCGTCTACAAGTACATTTTGGATACCAACTTTTTTACCCTTTCGTATAAATGTTTTACTAATTTCCAACTGCTGTCCCTCCTCCAGTTCGTAAATGTTTTTTGGTGAATAACCCATTTCTTGAGCAAGCAGGGAATACCGGTGAGCCATTGCTACAGTACCTCCAATAGGAATAATAAAATTAGGTTTTGTTAGACCTAGCATTAGTTTAAGCTCTTCTTGGGAAGCATGGCCGCTGACGTGAAGTTCATCTGTAATTCGCGAATAAAACACCTGCGCACCTCGCATATAAAGATCATCAATAACAGCACTGACATGCTCTTCACTGCCTGGGATAGGATCTGCGGAAAACAGAACAACATCTCCTTTTTGGATGTCTGCCAGTCTGTGTTCGCCGCTGGCCAACCGTGCTAAGGATGAGTTAGGCTGACCAAGAGCGCCAGCAACAATAATAGTTAATTGATTAGGCGGGGTGGATGATATTTTATGCGCTTTTACATACATACCTTTTGGTATGTTGAGGTAATTAAGACTTTGAGCAACGCGGACACTATCATTCAAGGATCTTCCTAGAAAAGCTACTTTTCGGTTGTTTTCTTTTGATGCGTTCACAGCTTGCTGGATACGGGAAATGTTTGAAGAGAACGTTGTTATAAATACACGCGATTTTGCACTGCGCATGTGTTGGGAAAAGACCTCTTCAATTAAACTTTCTGATAATGTGTAGCCTTCTCTTTCTGCTCCCAAACAGTCAGATACAAGGAGATGCACACCTTTTTTACCAATTTCAGCAATTTTTGCAGCATCAGGCGGCGGCCCGGATGCAGGTGTCCAGTCAAACTTGTAATCTGCTGCGTGGACAATAGTTCCTACAGGGCTGTTAATTGCTATGCCCACAGCGTCTGGTACAGAATGAGTAACTCTAAAAAAATCAAGGTTAAATTTTCCTAAATTAATACTTTTTTTCGGATCGACCTCTATCAATTTTGGTTTTTGCTTTAAATCAAATTCTTCGAGAGAAGCTTTAACAAGTCCTAAAGTTAATTTTGTTCCGTAAACAGGCGGAAAGTTTAACTGTGGAAGTATGTAAGCGAGAGCTCCAATATGGTCCTGGTGTCCGTGTGTTAGTACAATTCCTTTTATTTTTTGTTTCTTGTTTTTGATTGGTGAAATATCCGGAATAATTAAATCAATTCCGGGTGTTGATTCTGTGGGAAAGGAAACACCGCAGTCAACAATTACAATATCATCCCCATATTCGTAGACATGCATATTTTTTGTTACTTTTCCCAAACCGCCTAAAGGTAAAAGTCTTAATAGTGTTTGTTCTTTTTTAGCCATTTAAATTAATCCTAATTGATTATTGTGTTCTTTATTGTTTTTATTATTTTTTACAGCATCCAGGTTTGTAACATTTTTTTCCAAAAGAGCTGGTATTTTTGTAAAGTCTCTTTCCAGAATTTGTGCTACTGTTTCAGATCTTAAAGCTGCTGCAGGATGGTACAGAGGGTAGATTATACGCCCTTTTGTTGTTAACGGGTTACCGTGTACCTCGCTTATAGCAGCATCTTTTATAAAGTGAGCTGTTGCAAACCTACCTAGGGTAACAATAATTTTGGGATTAATCAACTTGATCTGCCCTTCCAGATACGGTTCGCAGTTTCTAACCTCATCTACCATAGGGTCTCTGTTTTCCGGCGGGCGGCATTTTACAATATTGGTAATAAAGACATTACTGCGGTCAAGATTTGCCATTTTTATCAAGTTGCTTAATAATGCACCTGCTTTTCCGACAAAAGGTCTTCCTGATTGATCTTCGTTATAGCCCGGACATTGGCCGACAAACATTATTTTTGCATTTATGTTTCCTTCACCTGGGACAG
>CAYREW010000032.1:0-7915 GCA_964423535.1 uncultured Candidatus Saccharibacteria bacterium | reverse complement strand
TGCAATATACTTTACCAGTGGGGCATTTTTTTATGCTAAAATATGCCCCTATGACACCGTCAGACCAATTCCACAGCTACATTAAAGACTGCAAAACAATCTTTATAATTGCCTCCCGCCCTCTTGACCTTGATTGCGTTGCCAGCAGTCTGCTTCTCAAAAAACACCTTGAACAGTTAGGGAAAAAAGTTAAAACAAAATTTCCCAAAAAATTCTTACAATCGCAAATTGAATTCTACAATCATTTACCATACTTCTCCGAACTGGAAAACGGGGATACAGCACAAGATCTTAAAAAGCAAAACTTTGACTGTTTAATTCTTGTTGACGGATCCTCCTGGGGACAATTCCATCAAGCAGTAGGCGAATCAGATATCCCCGCACCGCAATCATTTAAAAAATCAATCCAAATAGACCACCACAAACAGAAATCCTTGTTGGGAGACCTTGCTATTATAAACAGCAAAGCAAGCTCGACAGCAGAAGTTATCTTAATGCAAATAATTCCCGAAGATAAAATAACTCCGGAAATCGCAACGCTTGCATATTCAGCAATCATCGGCGACACAGGCAATTTCCGCTGGGAAACAACACCGCAGACACTGCGCTTAGGAGCAATGCTGTTGGAAAAAGGCGCAAAACCGGAAGAAACAATAGAAAAATACTTCTTTTCCAAATCAAAAACCCACATGGAGATGACTGCCTACGCAATTAATAATACTCGGTATCGCGATGATCTGAAATCAACTTTTTTACTCATGCCCTACAGCAAGATAGAAAAAGACGGAATTAGCGAGGAAGAACTCCACGAGCTTGGCGTAACCTTTACCTTAAACATAGCCTACGCTGTCCGCGGCTACCCGCGCGGATTTTATGTAGAAGAGGAGGAACCGGGCATTATTTCAATATCCTCGCGAGGCAGTAATGTCTATAACAAAATAAGTTTACCGGAAGTGCTGGCGGATGTAACTCCGTCATCCGGCGGACATTTTAACGCAGCCGGTGCCAAACTAAAGGGGGACTTCGATGTAACAGTCCAATCTTTAATAAAAGCACTCCAATCAACATTATAATACGTTAATAAACCAAAATTCGATTTTGGTTTACACTTTAGTTATAATACCTAGGTATGGTAGTTTACTACTACAGGATAGGGGAGGGAGGAGATGAAAAAAGGTAATACTACAGTTGTTAGCGAACAGAGTGTCGATGTTTTTGAATTACTTAAGTATAAATCTGCCTCTTGTTCAGCAAAAATGGGGGAGAGAGTGCCGCTTTATTACTGTCTTGCTTGCGGTAACGAGGGTTGCCCCGGTTACGTCAGAGCTGAACACATTGTTTTTGCCGAAGGCGGCAATATTGACGCAGCTGTCCAAACCTGCCAAACCTTGTCCGCAAACTAGAACACTTTCTCTGCTGGAACAGGAAAACAAATCTAACCATTCCAGCAGAGATTTTTTTGTTACAATAGACTAATGGGTTACAGAAGAAACGGCAACCGTTATTACTCCAACACACAACAGCCTTACAGACTGAGCCGGTTCCGCATTGACCGTTTTTTGGAATGCCCGCGCTGTTTTTATTTTGACCGTAAACTTGGAGTTGACAGACCGGGCTGGCCCGCTTTCAGCCTTAATTCAGCCGTAGACGAACTGCTGAAAAACGAATTTGACCTGCTGCGTAAAAACGGAGAAAAACACGAGCTGATGGAAAAATACGGAATTGATGCAATACCTTTTGACCACCCCAAACTGCCGGAATGGCGGGATGATATGCACAACTACAAAGGTGCTTGCGTTTTGCACAAGCCTACCAATCTTGAAATCTGCGGAATCATAGATGACCTTTGGAAAAACAGCAAAGACGAGCTGGTAATTGTCGATTATAAATCAACATCAACCACAAGGGAGCTCAGCCTGGATGACAAGTATAAACAGGGATATAAAAAACAGATGGAAATATATCAGTGGATTTTCCGACAGCTTGGTTTTGATGTAGCCGACACAGGTTACTTTGTTTACGCAAACGCAGGCAGAAACAGACCTAAGTTTGACGGGAGGCTGGAATTTGAACTCAGCATTTTATCACATCAAGGAGACGACAGTTGGGTGGAACCTACATTAAAAAAAATTAAAGCAGTTTTGGATACAGAAACACCACCGAAAGCTGCACCCGACTGCGAATACTGTGCTTACAGAAATGCGTTCGAGGAGGCAGAGAAGGAAGTAAAAACAGAGCCTAAAAATCTGCAAATGAAAATATAGAAATTTCTAATTTCTAATTCCTAATTCCTATAATCATCCAAATTTTTTTCTACAGAACCATTATGCTAAAGTAAAATACAAAATGAAAAGAGAAAATAAACTTATTCTGACCGCCTTGATGATAGCTGCGTTTATTGGAGCCGGTTTGTATTTTGGGTTGCGGGAGCAAGCAGGGACAAGCCCTGCAACTACAAACCCTACATGCGCACACATCCCCCCGCTTAGGAACAACTCAACTAAAAAAGTAATTGAAGTTGTTGACGGTGATACTTTTATTATTGAAGGCAATTACTCTGTCCGGCTAATCGGTGTTGATGCGGATGAAAGAGGAGGTTACTGCTTCGAAGAGGCAAAAGAACGGATTGAACAACTAGTTCTTAATAAAAAGGTTAAGCTGGAAAAAGGGGAGGAGGATCTGGACAAGTACTGCCGCTACCTGCGCTATGCTTTTGCAGACGGGACCGACACCGGCTTGACATTGATAAAAGAAGGTTGGGCAGAAGCGCATTTCTACTCTAATACTTCGAAGTATCGTAGTGAGTATATTGAAGCGGAGGAAATTGCGAGGGAGGGGGAGACAGGCTGTGAATGGGGCGAGCAAAAATTAAAAAACGAAACTGCAAAATCGGAAAAAGATAATTTAAAGGTAAGTTGGAAGACTTTAACAAAAGAAAAAACCGGTCTGGAGATTGTGCCTGTTTGTGATGCAGACGATTATGTTGGAAAAGAGGTAATTATTGAGGGTGTCGCAGTCGATACCTACCGCAGCCGCACAAACACAGTATTTCTAAACTTCGGTTCTACATACCCCAACCACTGTTTTGTCGCAGTAATTTTTAATTCCGACCAGCACAGATTCCCGGACAGTCCGGAAGATTTGTATAAGAATGAAACATTACGAATACGGGGGAGAGTAAAAATGTATGAGGGAAAACCGGAAATAATTTTAGAGAGAAGAGAACAAATTGAAATAGGTAAGTAATATAGGATTTTCAAAAAATCCTAAATTCGAATATTGAAATTCTAAACAATTTTAAATTTATCAACAATGAAACCTCAACACAAGCAACTACTTGACCTCAAATATAAAGGTAATAAATCTCCCAATTACTACAAGGACTTAAAACGACTGGAAAGCGGTGAACCGCTGGATTACATTATTGGCTGGACGGAATTTTTAAATTGCAAAATTGATTTATCACAACGCCCGCTGGTTCCGAGGAATGAAACGGAATTTTGGGTAAGCAAATCTATCTGTAGTTGCAGGCCTGCCTGCCGGCAAGGCAGGCCTTGTGCCTGCCATTTAGCAACCGGTCAAGCCAAAGACCTAAAGCTACAAGAGAATACCACTACTGCGACAAGCAGCCCCAAAATACTCGACCTCTTTTCCGGCTCCGGATGTATTGGCATTGCTCTTCTAAAACACCTCCCCAATGCAACAGTACATTTCGCCGACAACGAGGACAAGTGCTTAAAACAAATCCAAATCAATCTTGACCTAAACACTATCCAACCTAATCAATACCAAATAATCAAATCCGACATTTTTTCCAACATCACCTCCAACTACAACTATATTTTTGCCAACCCACCGTACGTTGCAGAACAAACCAAACAACAGAAGTCATCCCGGACCCCGATCCGGGATCAAAAAAGAATATACACAGACCAGGTACTGAAATATGAACCGCGACAGGCACTGCTCGCCGGTCCGGAAGGACTAAAATACATCCGCCCTTTTCTGGAGCAAGCTCAGCAACATCTTAAACCGGACGGAGAAGTTTTTATGGAATTCAGTCCGGAGCAAAAAAAAGCAATTAATAAAATACTTAAAAATAACAATTACACTGAGTGGCAGTTTTACAAAGACCAGTACAAAAAAACAAGGTGGCTGAGAGAAAAATAAAAACTCAGCTTAATTTCAGGAATTAAAACTAAAATTTTAAAAAGTAGAAAACTGGAAATCAATATGTTATTCTAAACAGTAGTTTATGCCTTTACTAAAAAACAAACAAACCAAAGCGTTTTTACTCGGAATATCAGCAACAGCTGTTATTTTAGTCTCTTTTTTCGGAGGGGCAGTTGCTGATAGACTTTTTGTTATCAAACCGTTAAATTATTTTTTTGAAAATAGAACACCACAGGTACAGCAAGTAATTGAAAAACAGCAGCAGGATTCTGCAAATGTTAAACAGCCTGCTATGGAAAGTAGCTCAATTGAAGACATTGCTGATATTGCCTCCGGCTCTGTTGTTACAATTTCTATTAAAAAAACCCAGCGCCTACCTACTTTAAGTTTGGAAGATTTTTTTAACAGTAGATTTTTTGCACTTGAAAAGCAACAAGAATTGCAGGAAATTCAAAGAAATATTGGTACAGGATTTGTAGTTAATAACCGGGGCTTAATTATAACCAACAAACATGTTGTAGCTGATACAGAAGCTTCCTACTTTGTAATTGATAAAGATAATAATGAATATCTTGTCCAAAAAATTTACCGTGACCCTGCTAACGATTTAGCTATAATCCAAATTGAAGAAAAAACATTACCACCGCTAAAGTTGGGCAATTCGGACCAAGTCAAAGTAGGCGAGTGGGTTGTTGCAATTGGCACAGCTCTTGGCGAATTAAGGCATACTGTTACAGCCGGGGTAGTTTCAGGCTTAGGCAGGGGAATTACAGCCGGCGACGCCTACGGCAGGGCTGTTGAATCTTTAGAAAATGTAATTCAAACAGATGCAGCAATTAATCCGGGAAATTCCGGCGGACCGTTGCTTAATCTATCAGGAGAAGTAATTGGTATCAACACAGCCGTAACCAGCGGGGCGGAGAACATCGGCTTTGCTATCCCTATTAATGTTGTTAAATCCTCTTTAGAAAACTTCAACCAGACCGGCCAGTTTGACAGACCGTTTTTGGGAGTGCGCTACCAGATGGTATCTAAAAGAGCAGCTTTGGCAAACGAAATACCTCAAGGCGCTTATATTACTGAAATTATAGAAGACTCGGCTGCAGATGAGGTTGGTTTGCAAGAAGGGGATATAATAGTGACTATTAATGGACAAGAAGTAACAGAAGATATCAACATTGCAGAAATAATCAACAAGAAAAAAGTAGGCGATAAAATACAAATCCAATTCTACAGGTGGGAGACAGATGAAAGAAAAACTGTAACCGCAACCCTTAAAAGCAGTCAAGAGTAAAAATTACAAACCTGATTCAGCCTCAAAAGCCTGCCTTTTAAACTCCATCACCCGGGGAGCAAGTTCTTTATAACGGGGGTTTAAAAGCAAATTTGAACATCCGTGTTTCATACCGCAGTAAGTTACATCTCCTGTAAATCCGTAATCGAACCAATAATCAATAGCTTGGTAAACTCCTATATCCAACCGTTGATAAACAGCAGCTAAAACAGGAGACGAAGCAAGCTGCTTTTCCGTTAACTCAGTACCGACAACATAGGCCTCCTTTCGAGCTTCTGCTGCATTTATAACACCGGAGTTACCTTTACCAGCTACAGAATACAAAACATCATAACCTTGATCGTAAAGTTCTCCTGCTTTCTTCTGCGCTAATAACAGTAACGAATACGGACTGCTAGCATTATCTTTCAAATAGACTGCCTCAATTTTAATACTTCCATCCCAAAGAGCAACCCCCTGCGAAAAACCAGCTAAATAATCATCCCGCAACCGGATAGATGAATCAAAAATAATTCCGACTTTACCCGTTTCTGTTTTTATACCAGCTAAAATACCAGCCAGATAACTTGCACCGTATGGCGTAGCGTTCACAATTTCGCTATTTGGATAACTATACTTGCTTTTATTGTTTAAAAAAGCAAAATCAATATCGGTATACTTCTCCGCCCATTTCAGACCATGATCCTGTAATTTTTTCCCGACAAGAACAATCAGTTGGGGCTTTTTAAAATCACCAAAAAACCCTGACGCAAGTTTGGAATTTAACAAATTCAAATCTTTTTCAGTAAACTCCTCTGTTTCAAAACTGTACTCCTTTTTAGCTTTCTCCACACCTAAAATACTTAGAGAGCTTGCTAAAGTATTGCTTGAATCACTATCACTAACTATATAAATTAAAGGAGATTTAAACCAATCAACAAAGTGGTACGTAATTACAGTTAAACCAGTAATTATAAACAGGCCCAGAACAATCCGGACAATTTTTGAAGCTTCTAATTTTGAGCAGAAATTGTTAAACACAACTGTTTTTAATTTAGCACAAAAACACGAATGGTACAATAAAGTATGCTCCGCCAACTAAATAAAATTCTTAAAAACGCGCCGGAATACAGAAAAGAACAGCTGCTAGGCGAACTATTTAATGGTCTAATAACAGACTGGTCAAAGGCAAAAAGTCTGCCGACCGATATAAGAAAGAGCTTAACCAACAAACTTCCAATCTACCAGCCGGATAAAATAATTGCTTCAAAAGAGGGTAATACAGCAAAAGCAGTAATTAATTTTAAAAGCGGGGACAATGCTGCTGTAGAAACTGTTCTGATGAAACACGGAGACAGAAACACTGTCTGCGTTTCATCCCAACTAGGATGTCCCGCAGGCTGTGCCTTTTGTTTAACCGGAAAAATGGGATTTAAAAGAAACTTAACAGGGTGGGAAATAATTAATCAAATATTAATTTGGGAAAGGTATTTGCAAAACTCGGAAAGCAGTGTTACAAACATTGTTTTTATGGGTATGGGCGAACCATTTTTAAATTACAACAACGTTATCTCAGCTGCAAAAGAGCTTAACAACCCGCAAGGTTTAAATATCGGAGCACGAAAAATATCAATTTCCACAGTAGGAATACCAAAAAAAATAATCCAATTTGCGCAGGAAAAAGAACAATTCAATCTTGCTGTCTCACTGCACGCACCAAACAACCAACTGAGATCTAAACTAATTCCCTTAAACAAGAATCATCCAATTGAAGAGGTACTGGATGCTGTTGACCAATACATTAAGATCACAAACAGAAAAGTCATGCTTGAATACTTACTGCTAGATAGCGTGAACGACAGTACAGAACTTGCGCAAGAACTTGCGGAGTTGCTGACAGAGAGATTAGTAATGGTGAACTTAATTTCCTACAACCCCACAGGTGAGTTCCAACCATCGCCGGAGAAAAAAATTGCCAAATTTAAATCTGTGCTGGAAGAAGAGGGGATGGAAGTAACCCGGCGCTACAAATTCGGCCGCGATATCAAAGCTGCCTGCGGCCAACTCTCCTCCTCCTCCTCCTCCCCATAACCACGCTACGGAAACAGAGCCTCGCTCTGTTTAAGGCGTAGGTAAAGGGCGGAGACGGAAGGGTAAAAAAATTATTAGCAGGAATAAAAAAAATCCGCCTATGGCGGATTGATTAGGGCAACATAATCTTTAAAATTGCATGAATACTTGTTATCTAAGATAGTGGAGAATTTGCCAAGGTTAAACGCGCAGCGTTTACACCTAATTCTCCTAAAACCAAACGCTACCGCGTTCGTGCACAGTACAAGGTAACATAATCTCTAAAATTGTATGAATACTTGTTATCTAAGATAGTGGAGAATTTGCTACTGCAAATTCTCCTAAAACCAAACGCTACTGCGTTTGGTTATGGAGCGGGAGAAGGGATTTGAACCCTCG
>CAYREW010000031.1:3063-8133 GCA_964423535.1 uncultured Candidatus Saccharibacteria bacterium | reverse complement strand
GTATTGTAAGTATATAGTAGATAGTAGATAGTAGATAGTAGATAGTAGATAGTAGTAAGTGGTAAGTAGATAGAGTAGCGCAGCTTGCTGCGCGCCGAACTGAAAAAAACACAAAGAGAACGAATTGAACACCAATTGAACAAATACCTAAGCCTTCTATTCGTTTAATTAGTAACCATTTGTTATATTCGTGTTCTTAAACAAACAATGAGCAATGAGCAATTAGAAATTAGAAATTAGAAATTAGTAATTTATCTTAACTCTCCCACTTGTTGTTGACATGCAGCTAACTTTTATGGGAAACTTTTAGCGTAGCTTACCCGTTGTGGGTAACACCTGCCTATGAAAATACAAACAGACCGCGGAATTGAAGATATTTTATATGAGAAGGGCCTTATTGATTCGGACGAGCTTTCTTCTATTAAGTTTGAGCGTGTGAATAAAGGAAGAAACGCGGAAGAAATTATAAAGGAGCGTGAATATGTGGATCCGAAGCAGTTAACTAAGGCTCGTGGCGAGTATTTGCAAATCCCTTATATTGAACTTGGTGATAAAAACATTCCCAACAGTGTTCTTGATCTTGTACCCCAATCTTTAGCAGAAAAGCATAATGTTATTCCTTTTAAAGAAGAGCGCGGCAGTCTCCATTTGGCAATGGCCGATCCTTTGGATTTGCAGTTGCTCGGTTTTGTAGAAAACAAAACAGGGATGAAGGTAAAGCCGTATATTGCTTATGAGCCGGATATAAAAGAAGCAGTTTCCCAGCAGTATAAAAAAACAATTACTTCTGATGTTACAGAAGCGCTGCGTAAAGAAGGTGTTTTAGAATCGGCTAAAAAGCGGGAAGAGCCGAAAAGTGTTAAACAAGCTCAGCAGGTTATTCGGGAAGCTCCGGTTGCGCGCATTGTTTCTACTATTTTGGAATTTGCTATCCGCTCCCGCGCTTCTGATATCCATTTGGAACCGACTGAAGAAAAAACCCGTGTCCGGTACAGGATTGACGGTGTTTTGCAGGAGAAGCTGACACTTCCTAAAAATGTCCATCCCGCAGTAGTTTCCAGGGTAAAAATACTTGCTGATTTAAAAATAGATGAACACCGTGTTCCCCAGGACGGCAGGTTTAAATATACTGTTGACCAGTCGGATATTGATTTGCGTGTTTCTACACTCCCCACAGTTTACGGGGAAAAAGTAGTTATGCGTATTTTGCGGAGTGAAGGATCAATAATGGAATTGGGAAAACTGGGCCTGCGCGGTATAGCTTTAAAAAGGTTGCGTGATTCTTTGCGCCAGTCCAACGGTATTATTCTTGTTACAGGTCCTACAGGTTCTGGTAAAACAGTTACTTTAGCTTCTTGTTTAGCAATTGTTAATACAATGGAGGTTAATATTATTTCTCTGGAAGATCCTGTTGAAATCCGTATTCCCGGTGTTAACCATGTGCAGATTAACCCCAAAGTCGGTCTTACTTTTGCTTCCGGGCTGCGTTCCATATTGCGCCAGGACCCGGATATTATAATGGTTGGTGAGATACGTGATTCTGAAACAGCACAGCTTGCTGTCCATGCTGCTTTAACAGGACATTTGGTTTTTGCAACTATCCATACAAACAGCGCTGCCGGTACACTTGCCCGTATGGTTGATATGGGTGTTGAATCCTACCTTTTAGTTCCTGCTGTTAATGCTATTCTTGCTCAGCGTTTGGTTAGGACAATTTGTCCTAACTGCAAAAAAGAATACACTCCGGAGGAAAAAGTGGTTAGCGATATTAAAGAAATTTTAGGTGATCTGCACAGTGATTACAAAGATATAAAATTGTATAAAGGTGAGGGATGCCATGAATGCGAAAACAGCGGGTATGCCGGCCGGACAGGTATTTTTGAAGCTCTTAGAATTAGCGATAAAATTTCTTCCATGATTTTGAGCAATAAAACTGCTTCGGAAATTGAGCAACAGGCAAGGAGCGAGGGCATGATTACTTTAAAACAGGACGGGTATAGGAAGGTTATTGAGGGAAAGACAACAATTGAGGAAGTGTTGAGAGTGACAGAAGTTTAACAAGAGATTAGAATGGCAGGCTGGTCTATTAGGCGACTTTAACCTGCGGGTCGTTGTTAGTGCATTATCCTGTTAGCCTGGCAGCCTGTTATCCTATACGCACAGCTGTTCAAGCTTGGTCTCAGGCTAACAGTTCATCAGGATAACAGGATAGTGACTAAATCGGGATTTGTGAGATATTTTTGTAGTACTTGTTATAAGAGATTTGCTTGTTTAACAATGGAAATAAATAAACTTTTAAACATTGCAGTTGAAAAAGAAGCGTCTGATTTATACCTTACTGTTGGAGCACCCCCTACTTTGAGGGTTTTTAACAAGCTGGAACCTGTATCCGGTACCGGACCTCTTGATTCAAAAGAAGTAAAAGAAGTAATTTTTTCTGTACTGGACGAAGAACAGCGTGAAATACTGAAGCTTAATAAGGAGTTGGATTTTTCTTTCTCTTTTGGACAGCTGGCGCGTGTCCGCGGTAATGCGTTCCACCAGCGCGGTTACCTGGCGGCTTCTCTGCGTTTAATTTCAATGGAAATACCTACTATTGATGAGCTTAACCTTCCGGAAATTTGCTACAGGTTTGCCCAGCTTCCCCAGGGTTTTGTTTTAGTTACCGGTCCTGCAGGCCACGGTAAATCTTCGACAATTGCTGCTATTATTGATGAAATAACTAAATCCCGTTCTGTACATATTGTTACAATTGAAGACCCTATTGAGTATGTGTTCCCGAACCGCAGTTCTATTATTAACCAGCGCGAGCTGCATTTAGATACGCATTCTTGGAACGCTGCTTTGCGTTCTTGTTTGCGTGAAACTCCGGATGTTGTATTTATTGGTGAGATGCGCGATTACGAAACTATTTCTTCCGCAATAACAATTGCAGAAACCGGGCACTTGGTTTTTTCCACACTGCACACTAATTCAGCAGCTCAAACAGTAGACAGGATTATTGATGTTTTTCCGGAGCATGCAAAGAGCCAGGCCCAGGTTCAGCTGGCGGGGATTTTGGAAGGTATTCTGTCTCAAAGGCTTCTCCCAGCTGTGGACGGGGGTCTGCGTCCAGCTGTCGAAGTGCTGCTGGCTACGCGGGCGGTAAGAAGTACTATTCGTGAAGGTAAAACACACCAGATTGATAATATTATTTCCACCAGTTTGGATGTAGGTATGATTCCTTTGGAAAAATCCTTAGCGCAACTGGTTAGGAGCAATCTGGTTTCGGAAGATGTTGCACTGCGGAATACTACTCATCCTGATCAATTGTCAAGGTATTTGTCCGGGAGGTAGAAATATATGATTTATGAATACAAAGCTCGTGATGTAGAGAGTGGTAACCAGGTACACGGGAAAATTGAAACTACTTCGGAAAACCGTGTGGCTGAGATATTAAGAGGTAGAGGTTTAATTATTACAGAGTTGAAGCCTGCTAAAGATGGTTTTGATTTAACTGCATATATTGATAGATTAAAAGGTATTAGTTTAAAAGATAAAGTTGTTTTTACCCGCCAGCTTTCTACAATGGTTTCTTCCGGCCTTCCCCTTAATGAAGCTTTAAGCATACTTCAGCAGCAGACAAGCAATACAAAAATGAAAAAATTGTTGGGGGAAGTGGCACGCGATGTAAGCAGCGGCTCCTCGCTTTCTGCTGCTCTGGCTGCCCACCCCAATGTTTTCTCTTCTGTTTTTGTTAACCTTGTAAAAGCCGGTGAGGCATCCGGTTCTTTGGAAGAAGTGTTACAGCGTTTAGCAGAAAGCCTGGAGGAAAGCAAGGAGTTTAAAGGAAAAATTATTGGTGCTCTAATTTACCCTGCTATTGTTATTATTGGTATGGTTGGTGTTTTTGTACTAATGATGACGCTGATAGTTCCCCGTTTAACAGAGATGTACGAAGATATGGGTGCGGATCTCCCTTTGCCTACCAAGATAGTTGTTGCACTTTCCAGTTTTACTATCCACTGGGGCTGGCTGGTGGCGGTGCTTTTTGTTGGTGTAGGTGTTCTTATTAACCGCCTGCTTCAGGTGCGGGAAATAAGAAAACAAGTAGATGAATTTATTCTGGATATACCTATTATTGGTACTTTGATTAAAAACACATCAATGACGGAGTTTACCCAGACACTGGCTTTGCTGGTTGGTTCCGGTATTCCTATTTTAGATTCTCTGGAAATTGTGGCAGATGCGACTAATAATTTGGTTTTTAAAGATGTTATTATGCAAGCGCGGAAAGATGTATCGTTTGGGTCTGATTTAGCAGGACCTTTTAAATCATCGCGTCATATGCCGCCGATTGTGGGTCAGATGGTTGCTGTCGGCGAGGAGACGGGTAAACTTGATGAAGTACTATTGCAGTTAAATACTTTTTTTAAAAATGAGGCAAATACTGCTTTGGATGCAATGATGTCAGCAATGGAACCGGCAATTATGATACTTTTGGGTGTAATGGTTGGCGGACTGATTTTTGCAGTTATTGTGCCGATTTACGGATTGACGAGTCAGATATAGTAGACAGTAGATAGTAGATAGTAGATAGAGCGGGCACGGAAGAAAGTCGTATAAAACTTAACTACTAACTACTAGATACTAGATACTGGATACTGGATACTAGCTACTAACTCATGACAGCTAAAATCGCAGAGTTTACTGATTTAAAAGCTTGGCAACTGGGGCATAAACTAGTGTTGCTTGTTTATAAGGAAACGCAAAATTTTCCTAGGTGTGAGGTTTACGGACTTTCATCCCAGTTGAGACGTGCTGTGGTCTCTTATACTTCAAACATAGCAGAAGGTTTTGGTAGATGGGGTTACAAAGACAAAGTGCGTTTTTATTATATATCTTTAGGTTCGTTGGACGAGGTCAAAAGCCAGCTTTTAATTTCACGTGACCTCGGTTATATTAGTAATGAAACTTATATTAAGCTTGAACAAACGTGTGTGGATTTAAAAAAGATGACTCACGGGCTAATAAAAAGCGCAAACAGAAAATTTCAAAGGAAACAGTAGACAGTAGACAGTAGACAGTAGA
>CAYREW010000031.1:0-2963 GCA_964423535.1 uncultured Candidatus Saccharibacteria bacterium | reverse complement strand
ACAGTAGACAGTAGACAGTAGACAGTAGATAGTAGATAGAGCGGGCACGGAATAAAGTCGTATAAAACCTAACTACTAACTACTAACTACTAGATACTAGATACTAAGTTTGAGAGGGGGTGAAATATAGATACAAATGAATAAACAAGGTTTTACATTGATTGAGCTTCTTGTAGTTATTGCAATTATCGGTGTTTTAGCCGGAGTGGTTATGGTTGCTATTAACCCTGCTACCCGTATGGCTGAAGCACGGGATTCCGGTAGGAAAAGTGATGTCGGCCAGGTAGCAACTGCTATGGAAGCTTACTACACAAGAAATATGGCTTATCCTTCCAGCATTTCTGACCTTACAACACAGGATGATTTAAAGCGTGCTCCGGGTTCCAGTGTTCAGATCGGGAGTGCTAGCGAACCAGTTGCTTATGTTGATTTGGAAGCGGATAATTCTGAAGGTTGTACAGGTGCAGGTGGTGATGCTTATTACTGCTACGAATCAGCAACTGGTGAAGCAGGTGTGGTTTGCGCTGCTCCCAGCGATTCCAGCACCAGCTGCGGTACTTTCCAGTAAGTGTAAGCTTAACTATAATTAAGCTTTTCGAAATTTTTCGAAAAAATTCAATACAGGGGCGCAAGCCCCTGTGTTGTTTAGCAACGGTTTTAAAGTGATAATTCCGGCTTTAAGCCGGAATTCCCTCGTAAGAAACTTAAGATTCTTACGAATCTTACGAAACCAAACGCTACGCGTTTGGTTAAAGTGCTGTATACTAAGTTTATGCCAGTCCGAATATTTTTCCTTTTTATTTTGGGTGCTTCCTTCGGTTCTTTTCTCAATGTTACTGCTGAGCGTTTAGCAAAAGAGGAAAAAATTACCGGGCGTTCGCACTGCCCCCACTGCGGGCACAAACTTGGTTTTTTTGACCTTATTCCCCTACTCTCTTTTATTTTTTTAAAACACTCCTGCCGTTACTGCGGTGAAAAATTTTCCTGGCAGTATTTTTTTGTTGAGTTATGTACCGGTATTTTGTTTGCCGCAGTAGGTTACCTAGGTAACCTAAGTATCCTAGGAGAGATTAGCGGGCTGCAAATAGCAGGGTTGATCCTAAAGTTGGTTATCGCATCTTGTGCAATTATTCTTTTCCTTACGGATTTAAAGTACAAGGTTGTGCCGGAGAGCGTTGTTTTAACTGCTGTTATAGCCGCAGTATTTCTGCGGCTGTTAGAGATAGGACTTATTGGACTAATTGGACCAATAGCTGCCGGGCTGGGCGCAGGAGGGTTTTTCCTGCTTTTCCATCTTGCCGGACGCGCCTTCTCCCCCGCCGGATGGATGGGTTTTGGCGATGTTGAACTAGCTTTTTTGCTCGGACTGCTCACCGGTTGGCCTGCTGTTTTACCAGCATTATTCTTTTCCTTCTTGACCGGTGCCTTAGTCTCTATTACACTAATTTTAAAGAAAGAAAAGGAGTTCAAGCAGACTGTTCCTTTTGGCCCTTTCTTAATAGTAGGGACTCTGTTTGCGCTTGTTTGGGGGGATGCGGTGGTTAAATGGTATGTGGGCCTGCTTTAGTTGGGAAAGGTTAAAAATAGGACCTATTGAGTAAGGAAGACTCTTAATATTGTACTGGAGCTTTAGACACAGCAATGAACAATGAACAATCAGCAATGAACAATCAACAATCCCCGCCAAAGGCGCTGTGCCGGTCCTCTGGCCGGGGTCAGCCTATGGCTGAAACAATGAACAATAAACCCGGCTTTACACTAATGGAAATGCTGATTACAATTGCTGTTCTTGGTGTAATTTCCGGTGTTGTTGTTGCGCTTCTTAACCCTGTTAAGCATATGCAGACTTCCCGCGATTCCAGAAGAAAAAGTGATTTAGGTGCAATCCAAACTGCTTTGGAGATGTATTACAGTGAGAATAATCAGTATCCTTCCGACGGGGGTGTGCCTTTCGGCAGTTCCTGGAGCAATTATATGCGCCAGGTTCCGCAGGATCCGTCTAGCGGACAAAGTTATTGTTTTGATGCTTTAAGCGGGCGTCAGCAGTATCGCCTTTGCGCAAATATGGAGACAACAGAAATGGCAGGGCCTTCCGGAACCTGCCGCGGCAGTTCGTATAATTATTGCGTTGAAAATCCTTTTTAACAATGAACTCCTCTCCTGCTCTTACGCTAATTGAAATTCTAATTAGTATAACTATTTTTGCTATTATTACTGCAGTTACTATCCCGGGTTTTACCAATTACAATCAGAGACGCCAGTTAGACCGGGCCGAAGAGCAGGTCCGTACTGAACTGCGCGCAATGCAGAACCAGGCGGTATCCGGTGCTGAAGGTAAACGTTGGGCAATTGTTTTTGATGCAGCAAGCGACAGTTACCGCATTGGAACCTACGACGGCGGTTTGGTAAGTGCTAAGACAAAAGAAATGCCTGGCGATGTTGATTTAACAAGCTCGGATACAGTTGTTTTTGAACGGTTAACAGGAGTTTCTGTAAACGGGGGGCATACTATTAGTATGTCAATGGCTGGTGATACCCGTACTGTCAGAGTGTATCAGGGAGGTAATATTGAGTAATAAAAAAGGACAATCTTTAATAGAAATGCTGATTGCAGTTGCTGTAGTTGCAATTGTTGTTACTGCTCTTACTGTTTTAGGTATTTCTGCTATGCGTTCTTCAGAGCAGGCAAAAAAGAAAACAACTGCCAGCAAGTTGGCGAATAAAGGTATTGAATTAGTGCGTTCCTGCCGGGATCAGGAGGATGATTGGTCTGATTTTCTTAATGACAGTGCTGGTTTAAACTGCAGTTCTCCGCCGGGATGGTCAGTACCCTCCGGTTTTTCCGGCAGTATTGCAATTACAGAACCTACTCCCGGAAGAGCATTGGTTACTGTTACTGTAAGTTTTACTGATAGTGCAGGAACTCACGATACAGTTGCCAAGACTTATTTGACTGATTGGAG
>CAYREW010000030.1:0-8134 GCA_964423535.1 uncultured Candidatus Saccharibacteria bacterium | reverse complement strand
GGCCGCTAGTCCAACAATCAACAATAAACTATCAACAATTATCTATAATTAGCTATTGCACTTCTGCAGACTCGGTGGCTTCCTCAGTTTCTTCCGGAGCTAGTTCTTCTTCTTCAAATTCTACCCCTTCCAAACCGCGCTCCTCTTCCGAGCCGGACAGTTCAATTTCTTCAGTTTCAGCAGGTTTTGGTACTTCCGTCTCGCCTGATTGAAGTGCTTGCAGTTCTTTGCTGACAAATTCGTAGTCGCTTGTCCCCTGGTCTAGAAGTACAAGCGTCCTTTTGTAGGCTTCTATTGCCGCTTCTGTTGATCCTGTTTTTTTCAATGCGTTAGCCAGGTTATAGTAGGCGTTGGGGTAATCCGGCTTTAAGTTTGCTGCTGTTGTAAATGCCTGAGCTGCCTGCTGGTACTGTTCTGCTAAATAGTAGACTCCGCCAACCGCAATTCGTAAATTAGGGTCTATAGGATCTCTATTAATTGCCTGTTGGTAGTATTCAAGCGCAAATTGTTCTGCATTTTCCGCAACATTGATTAAGTTTCTGTACAAACCTCCGATATTAGACCAGACACTAGCTGTCTGCGGTTTAATTTGTGTTGCTATCCGTCCCTGCGTAAGGCTTTGTTGAATTAGGTTGCTTATTGTGTTCCTGTCTGCTTCTGAAATATCTTGTCTTTGGCTGATATTGACTGCAATTAAGTAGTTGAGGTTGGAGTAAGACAAGCGGTAGTTGATATTAAACGGATTGTGGTTGATTGCTTGTCTTTGAGCATCGTATGCTTCTACCCCTTTGTTCCGGATTGTTGCATTAAGAGAGTTTTTGTAATTTATTTCTGCCAAGTATGCGCGGGCCAGTACATAATAACCAAAGACAGCTAATAGTACAGCCGGACCAACTAGTATTTTCGGCAAAACTTCTGTACCTTGCTCTTTGCGTGTGGAAAATCCGGAGTCCGGTCCTTCCTGTCCAAACATCATTGCGGGAAGGGCAAGTATACTTATTTGCATTTCCTGTTCAGGGTTTGGTTTTTTTAGAAACATCTTTTTCCTCTGGAGAGCTAAGAGAAGGAAAAATAAAAATGCAACCGGCGTTGTCCAGACAGTGAACAGCGAGGAGGCAGCAAGGAAGATTATACCAACAGCAAGGCTTGTTATTTCCAGACGTGCACTTTCCTGCGAATTAAAAATATTCCAGATAAGCCTTACTGTACCAGCAATAAGGATAGCTAGACCGGCAAATCCGACAATTCCCTGTTCCGTCAAGAATTGGAACCAGAGATTGAATGAGCGGTTGAATTTTATTGCCCAGTTGTCTGTTAAGTTAAACTCAAGAGGTCTGTATTGACCAAAAGCGGAATCAAAAAGTCCTATACCTACACCTGCTAGCGGTCTGTTTCTGATTGTTTCAATTGCAACTGACCATGCTGTTGATAAAGAAAGCTTTGCCGATTCGGGAAATTCAATGCCTGTAATTGAATTTGCAATTTGCGTTGTCCACGGTGAAATTAAAAATACTGCTGTTAGTGTTAAGATTGTAATAAATGAAAAAGCAGCAAGTTTTATACTTGCTTTTTTAGTTTTGTTTTCGCCTTCCTCTTTTGTCCCCTTCCCCTCCTCCAGGCTTTTACTTAGACTCATTGCTCCTGCGGTTAGTAAGTAAATGGAAAGAAGCGCAGGACTTCCAAATGGTGAAAATCCTCTCCCTGTCTGCATTCCAGCCAGTGAAATTTGTAAATTAAGAAAGTACTGAACAATACTCCAAAGAGCTAAAATACCCCCGATGCTGATTACCAATGTTTCAATAATATCAAGCTGTTTTTCAGTTTGAATATTGTTTGTAATTACCCAGTAAAAGAGCGGTAGAACAATCCAAACCCATGTTTGGGGTGTGATTGCTGTAACTAAACGATTGGGAGCAAGAATTAAAGCAGCAAGGTTTGTAAGCATAAACACCAGCATAGCCATGTCGGAAGAAGTGCGGATTACTTTTACCTTTTTTTCTGTCAGCATACGCAGTGTCCAAAGTACAAGCATAAGCAGTGTTATTGCTACAATAAAAATTTGTTTATTAAACTCAAAGACATTACTTGTGATTGGTAGAAATAGAAGAGGCACAACTACGGCTGAGGCAGCAGTTAATATAAAAATAATTTTATTAATATTACTTCCGATTTTTTTTGTTGCTGTGGTGGGGGCGGATTTTTTTTCTAACTGCATATTTATGCGGTTCCTTTGTGTATATGTTGCATATTATATATTATTCGGGATCTTTTGCAACTGGCTTACGCAACAGCTACTACACTATCACCTTTATTAAGCTTCATTACTCTTACACCTTGCGTAATTCTACCCAAAACTGATACATCTGCAAGAGGTAGTTTTATAACTTTGCCCTGGGCGGAGATTGCCAGCAGTTCCTCATCCTGATCACTAACAAGCTTTATGTCAGCAATAGCACCTGTTTTTTTTGTTATATCCGCTGTTTTAACTCCTTTCCCTCCCCTGTTTTGAACAGGATAGTCTGCCAATTCACTCATTTTTCCATAGCCGTTTTCCATAATTACTAATAATTTTTGTTCTTTTTCTTTCCCTTTTTCAATTTTTTCCATTCCAATTACCTGATCGCCTTTATTCAGGTCAATTCCCCGTACACCTTGAGCAGTTCTCCCCATTGCGCGGACATCTTCTTCATGGAAACGGATTGATTTTCCCTTATTAGTAACAAGTAGAATCTCATCTTTTCCGGGGGTTGTTTCCACCCAGCTGAGCTGGTCGCTTTTTTTAAGACCAATTGCAATTATTCCTGTACTGCGGATATTTCCGAATTCGGATAACTCAGTTCTTTTAACTTTTCCCTTTTCCGTTGCAAAGAATAAATATTTGCCGTTGTCGTTTTTCCTTTCTTCTTTGCTTGTTGTTGAATAAGCAGTGACTTTTTCATCACCTTTTAACTGCAGCAGGTTGACAATTGCTTGTCCGCGGGCAGTCCTGCCTACTTCGGGAATTTCCCATATTCTAAGGTCGAACACTCTGCCTGTATTAGTAAAGAACAGCACGCGGTCATGTGTGGAGCCTGTGAATAGATGTTGCACAAGATCGCCTTCTTTTGTTTCCATGCCTTTTACTCCTTTGCCTCCCCTGCCCTGTCTTCTGTATGTTCCTTCCGGAACTCTCTTTATATATCCGGAACGTGTAATTGTTACAACAACGTCTTCTTCCGGAATCAATTCTTCTTCATTGAATTCGCCAATTGCGTGTTTAACAATTTTTGTTTTTCTCTCATTTCCGTGTTTTTCTTTTACCTTTTCAGTTTCTTCTTTAATTATAGATATTACTTTTTCCGGGTTTTTAAGAATTGATTTTAGTTTATCAATCAGTTCCAGTGTTTCTTTCAGCTCCTGCTCAATTTTTTCCCTTTCCATCTGCGCAAGGCGCTTTAACTGCATATCTAAAATTGCCTGTGCTTGAACTCCGGTAAGGTCAAAGTTGTCCATCAACCCTGTTTTGGCAGCTTCGGTATCTGCAGATTTTTTAATTGTTTCAATAACAGCATCTAAATTATCCAGCGCAATTTTCAAACCTTGGAGAATATGTTCGCGGTCTTTCGCTTTTTCCAGTTCGTATTGAGTTCTGCGTACAACTACTTCTATTCTGTGGCGGATAAATTCCTCCACAACCATTTTTAAAGTAACGGTGCGGGGTTGCCCTTTGATAAGGCAGACCATATTGCCGTGGTATGTACTTTGCAGGTTTGATTTTTTAAACAGGTTGTTAAGGACTCTTTTTGGTGTACTTCCTCTTTTTAGTTCAATTACAATTCTGAGTCCTTCGCGGTTTGATTCATCTCTTAAATCTGTAATATCTTCAATTTGATCCGATTTTGCCAAGTCTGCAATTCTGGCTACAAGGCGGGCTTTGTTTATTTGGTAAGGAAGTTCTGTTACTACAATCTGGTGCTTGCCGTTGCCAATATCTTCAATCACAGTTTTTGCACGGACAGGAATGTGGCCTTTGCCTTTTTCGTATAAATTGCGTACTTCTTTATGGTCGTAGGCAATTCCCCCGGTTGGGAAATCAGGAGCTTTAACATGTTCAAGCAGTTCATCCATACTAGCTTCGGATTCAAATTCGGGAAGAGTGTTTTTTTCCTGGTTAATTAGCTGTGGTGCTTCTTCTTTTGCCTCATCCATCCATTTTTGTTCCGGTTTGTCAATCCCTGCAATTATTGCATTGCATACTTCGGTAAGGTTGTGCGGCGGTATGTTTGTTGCCATTCCAACAGCAATTCCTGTTCCCCCGTTGATCAGCAGGTTTGGTATTCGGGACGGCAGTACTACAGGCTCTTCAGTTGTGTTTGCGTAGTTTGCTGCAAAATTTACAGTGTTTTTGTCCAAATCTTTAAGCAGTTCTTCTGTTATTTCTTCCATCCTCGCTTCTGTATAACGCATTGCTGCCGGCGGATCGCCGTCAATTGAGCCAAAGTTTCCCTGCCCTTCTACCAGTGTGTAGCGCATGGAAAACGGTTGGGCCATACGGACCAAGGTGTCGTAAATTGCTGTATCACCGTGGGGATGGTAATTTTTCATTGTTTCTCCAACTACGGCAGCGCATTTTGAAAAGTTGGCGTTGTGGCGGATTCCCTGTTTGTGCATTGCATAAATAATTCTGCGCTGGACAGGTTTAAGTCCGTCGCGGATATCAGGCAGTGCACGGCTGACAATTACCGACATTGCGTAATCCAGGTAGGAATTTTTCATTTCTTCTGAAATTGGTGTTATTTTTATGTTATCCATGGGTTGATTGTTCATTGCTCATTGCTCATTGCTCATTGTTCATTGCTCATTGTTCATTGCTCATTGTTCATTGAACAACTATCAACAATCAACTATCAACAATTAACAATTAACAATTAACTATTATTATATCTTTCTATTCCCTGTTTAATAATTTCTTTAGCCTCCTCCGCACTCCCCCACCCCAGTACCTTAATCCATTTATCTTCCTGCAAATCCGAATAAGTTTCCCAGAATTTTTTAAACTCTTTTTTTGTATGTTTCTGTAAGTCGTCCAGATTATTAATATGTTCAAACCGCGGGTCGTTTTCCGGCACAGCAATTATTTTGTTGTCTTTTTCTCCGGTATCTTCCAACCGCAGTAATGCTACCGGCCTTGATTTAATTACACAACCGGGAAATGTTGCGTGGGTTGACAAAACCATTATATCAATTGGGTCTTTGTCTTCTTCCAGTGTTTGCGGAATCAGTCCGTATTCGGCAGGGTAAAATACGGATTCGTAGAGGACGCGGTTTAGGAAAAATGCATCCACTTGTTTTCCGTATTCGTATTTATTACTGCATCCCCGCGGTATTTCCACCAGTGAATAAACCTCGTCGGGAGGGTTTGGTCCTGGCGGTAGCTGGTGGATTAAAGAATTGTTTTTTTTCATAGTTTTTAATCTAGAATTTGTAAGAATCTTAGGTTTCTTAAGAAGCTTACGAGTGGAGTCCGACGTTACGTCGGACTCCCAAAACCATCCGCCAGAGGCGGATGGTTAAATATCAACGTTTGCTAACTTCGCATTCGACATTATAAATCTTTTTCGCGGTGCAACATCATCACCCATCAGCATTGTAAATGTTTGTTCCGCTTCTGCCGCATCTTCAATTGACACTTTTTTTAAAGTCCTTGTTTCCGGGTTCATTGTTGTATCCCAAAGCTGGGTTGGATTCATTTCTCCCAGACCTTTAAAGCGTTGGATGCTGTATTTGGCTTTACCTTTGTTTTCTTTAACATATTTGTTTTTTTCTTTTTCCGTATAGATATATTCTTTTTCTTTTCCCCGTGTAATTTTGAACAGCGGAGGTTGGGCAACGTAAAGATATCCTTTTTCAATCAGCTTCCGCATATGTCTGAAGAAAAAAGTTAAGACCAGAGTTGTAATGTGCTCCCCGTCAACATCTGCATCATTCATTAATACTATTTTATGGTAGCGCAGGTTTTCCGGATCAAAGGTCTCCCCTATTCCCGATCCTAAAGCAATAATTAAGTCTTTTAATTTTGGATTTTCAATAATACGGTCTAAACGGTGCTTTTCCGAGTTTATAGGCTTTCCTGTTAAAGGAAGGACAGCCTGGTTTTTTCTATCTCTTCCTTGCTTTGCGCTTCCTCCGGCTGAATCTCCCTCAACAATAAACAGCTCCGCTTTTGCCGGGTCGCTTTCCTGGCAGTCTGCCAGTTTGCCCGGCAGGCTTGCGCCTTCCAATGCACCTTTCCTTATTACCGCTTCCCGCGCTGCTCTTGCGGCAGACCTTGCCCGTGCTGCTAACTTTGCTTTGGTAATAATTTTTTCCGCTTCATCCGGATTTTCCTCTAAAAAGATTTCCAAACCTTCACGGACAACTTTCTCCACCACAGTTTTTGCTTCGCTGTTTCCCAGTTTGGTTTTTGTTTGCCCTTCAAACTGCAGGTTGGAAGCATCCATTTTAATGGAAATAATAGCTGTCATTCCTTCACGCACATCATCCCCGCTGAGGTTATCTTCACTTTCTTTTAATAATTCTTTTTCTTTTGCATAGTCGTTTATTGTTCTAGTAAGAGCGGAGCGGAATCCGGTTAAATGCGATCCCCCTTCTATATTTTTTACATTGTTTGCAAACGCAAGTTCAAGCGATGCGTAGCCGTCGTGGTATTGGATTGCTGTTTCCACATCAATTCCTTCTTTTTGGTTGTGCACGTAGAAAATTTTCTCATTAATAATTTTTTTGTTCCTGTTTATTGATTCTACATAAGCTTTAATACCGCCTTCAAAGTAAAAGTTTGCTTCCCTGCCTGTTTTTTCTTCTTTAAGATTGATTTTTATTTTTGGGGTTAAAAAAGCAAGCTGGCGAAGCTGATCATATATTTTCTGGTAGTTAAACTCATCTACGCTGAAAATTTCGCTGTCCGGTTTAAAAGTTACGGTTGTGCCTTTTTCTTTTTTGGCAGATTCCTCCACTTTTTCCACATCAGTTACAGGGTTGCCTCTTTTGTATTTTTGCTGCCAGAGTTCTCCGTTTCTGCTAACTTTTACAACCATCCATTCGGAAAGTGCATTAACTACTGAAGATCCTACTCCGTGCAGTCCCCCGGTAACTTTGTATCCTGTACCACCGCCGAATTTACCACCGGCATGAAGTTTTGTCATACAAATTTCTAAAGCGGAGATGTCTGTTCCCGGTACATTTTCAACCGGTATTCCTGCTCCATTATCGCTTACTGTAGCGCTGCCGTCTTTGTGCAGTATTACCTTTATTGTGTTGCAACGCCCTGCCAAAGCTTCATCAATAGCATTATCAATAATTTCTGTTAATAAATGGTGGAACCCCCTGCTGTCTGTTGAGCCAATATACATTCCCGGTCTTTTTCTAACCGGTTCCAGACCTTCAAGAACTTGAATATCTGCTGCTGTGTACTCTGTTGCTGGTTTGTTTTCGATTTTTTGAGGCATAGTTTATGAAAGCAACGGGGTTTATTCTACCACCCTGAATTACAATTTCAACCTCCTGATTTTTTTTGTTTGTTTTTTATTTTGATCTTTTGATCTTTTGATCTCTTGATTTCTTGATCTCTTGTTCTCTTGTTTTTCTTCTTCATTTCCGTTTTCACTTTTCTGTTTTCCATCCTCCATGCAAGTTGACGCTCCTTGCGCATAGCATAGACAACATAATGTTTCCCCGCACGCTCCGTTTAAATTGTTGTTTGTAGACATTATTTGTTCATTTTGCAGCTCCTCCTTCTGTATTTGCAGTGGTTTTTTAAGCCATCTTTTACAGCACAGCCTCATGCCGCAGGGACCTATTCCGCCTGTTTCTGCTGCTTTTGCTTTATAGTCTATTGTTTTTAAATTAATATTTTGGTTGAATTTGCTTGACAATTCATTTTCTAAATATTTTTTATCTTTTTTCTTGAAGTTACCAATAATAGTAAATGTAAGCACCCCGCCGCTGTCCTGACAGTCTTGAATTGCTATGTTTATTCCCAAGTCCTTTGCTGTTTCCCTGGCTGTTTTTAGATAAGTTTGTTTGTTTAGCATATTGATATAAGTATTGTAAGTATATAGTAGATAGTAGATAGTAGATAGTAGATAGTAGATAGTAG
>CAYREW010000029.1:0-8359 GCA_964423535.1 uncultured Candidatus Saccharibacteria bacterium | reverse complement strand
ATTTGGAACTTAGGATTTAGAATTTAGGATTTCTACAACAACCTGTTTAATTGAACGGACACTGTCCGGACCAATAACGTTTTCGTACCCTAATTTCTCCCCTTCCTGTACGCGGCGCTTTGCATGAGCAACAGTACGGACTTCGCCGGATAAACCGACTTCTCCAAAAACAACTGTATTTTCTTTTGCCGGCTTATTTTTTAAAGATGAGTACAAAGCGGAAACTACAGCTAAATCAGCAGCCGGTTCTTTCACCTTCGCGCCTGAAGCAACATTAACATAGACATCTTTACTATTCAAGCTGAGACCTAAACTCTTCTCCAATACTGCGCAAAGCATTAGCAACCGCTTATAGGAAAAACCGGAGGCAACGCGCCGCGGCTGTGAGTGCGGTGACGGAGTAACCAGCGCCTGAATTTCCAAAAGCATTGGCCTGGTGCCTTCCATAACCACAGTAACAACCGATCCTGGGGAACTTTCCTGCCGCTCGGAAAGAAACATATCGGAAGGATTGCTTACCTCTTGCATCCCCTCCTCCCCCATTTTAAATACTCCTACTTCATCAACAGAACCAAAACGGTTTTTCAAAGACCGGAGCAGCCGAAATTGACGAAATTTATCTCCTTCCAAAAACAATACTGTATCTACCAAATGCTCTAAAACTTTGGGTCCGGCTACAGAACCGGCTTTTGTTACATGACCAACCAAAATTAACGGTACTTCAGCTTCTTTTGCCCATTTGCCGAGAGCTTGAGCAGAATCGCGGACCTGGCTGACAGTACCTGCTGCTGAGTCGGAAGAGGATGCAGTTAATGTCTGTACTGAATCTACAATAACTAATTGCCTACTCTCCGTAGCCGCGCTTGTCCTAGCAAGCGATGCGTAGGAGGGTTGATTGTTAACAATGTCTAATATTGATTCAACTGTTGTCTCCGCTAATAGATTTATTGATTCTGATTGAACACCAAGCCGATTTGCGCGGAGTTTTATTTGATTTGGTGATTCTTCGCCGGAAACGTACAAAACGCCTACGGCGTTTTGTTTAGGAGTTTCGGCAGAACCCCGAAACTCCACTTCCGACTTATCATTGCCTGAAGGTTTAACTTCCATAGAAGTTGGCCCTTTGCTTATTGCATCCGCAACTTGCAACAAAAGAGTGGACTTACCAATTCCCGGCTCGCCGGTAAGCAAAATAACCTGCCCGGGAACAAGACCTCCGCCTAAAACACGGTCAAACTCGGAAATTCCGGAAGCACGTCTGTCAGCATCCTGTGCTTTTACTTCACTTAAAGTTGTTACCCGTAAAGGCTTGGAAGAGGATTGTTTGGAAGAGGAGGCAGATTTGGAAACTGTCATTTTAGAAAGAGTGTTCCAGGCACCGCAGTTGGGACACTGCCCCGACCATTTGGGTGCATCAAATCCGCAGTCGCGGCAGACGTAAACAGTTTTATTTTTTGCCATATAGCTTATTGTAACAAAAAAGCGCGCCCTAACCGCAGTACCACAAACCAGCTACGCTGGTTAGGGTACACGGCAAGAGGGCGCTACTCCGTTCGTAGTCGCGAGGGCTCAACTCCAAAGTCTGGTTTGCAAAGAATACCTACTTCATAAAAACATAAAAGCATGAAAACGGAAAAACTAAGCAACTGAGTGCTGAAACGCCGACGAGATGAAGAGGTGCTGAGATGCCGTAACGCCGAAGTATCGGACTTCATCATCTCCTCATCTCGTTATTCCTCATTACGGTACTTTTGTTCTTTTGTTCTAGTGTTTTGAAGTAAAAAATAAGGGAATTTAGAGAGATTTTGAAAATTTAGAGGTGGGGTTTTGCCCTAACCGGCAAAACTCCTAAAATTAAGCAAGCGCTCAGCGCTTGCTTAATTACAGCACTGCCAGTTACAGACATTATTACAATCATCTAAACCGCCGTTAAATCCACCAGCCATACAAACTGTAGGATTGGCAAAAAAGCACGGTCCGTAAGGGACTATTCCGGAAGCATCGGGGGAAATTTTATCATTAGGTTCAAAAGTTTCTGCACTGCATTTAGTACCTGTAATCTGACAGTTTTCCGTGCAGGGGTTGCAGCCTGCAGGAACAGTCATACATGCTTTGTTTTCACAAAAAACATCACTTGCTGTACAAGCATCTTTAGGTATTTGCAACGCATCCCAGTTGCAAAGTCCTCCTTCACAAAGCGGATCCTGGTCATCAGCACAGCCGCGCTCACACCCGGGCTCCCCCAGCTCACAACTGTAATAATGGCAGGCGCAGAGCCACTTATCCCAGTGGCAGCCAGGCGGTTTCGGGCTGTAACCGGGGTCTCCGGGGTCAAGTTCCCACGGTGCTGTACACGGCTCTTCGCGGGTAACTGCGTAATCTCTAGGATCACACGAGGGGTTGCCGTCCTCATCCGTACACAAAGGATCAATTTCATTAACACGCTCCGTTTCTTCCGGAGTCAGCAATTCACACAACGAAATACAGTGATTAGCGCGGGTGGGATTTGTCCGCGAATACAACATTTCTGTTACTTCCTCATCAGCAGGACTAAAAGAAGCGGCAAAATCTGTTGCCGAGTCCAAAGTACCACTTTCGCCTTCATGTCCTAAAATCTCTGCAGTCTGGGGAGCCATAAAACTGTGCATCTGGCGGGAACTCTCGACACTGGAAGGTACACCGGCAAGCAAACCGTTAGCTAGCGGTTTAACTCTTTCCTGGAATTGCTGAAACCAGCCTAAAATCCCGCCAATAAGACCTGTACCAATCCGCCTGGCTACATTTGTCTCACCCAAAGACCAACTAGTAACAGAAAAGCTGGCAGGAATATCCTGGGACGAAACTAAAGGTCCGGGACCGTGTGAAAAAGTATCGCATGTTTCCCCCGCCGATGGTAAATCAACTTTAGGATTTGTAAACTCTCCGTAGCGCCAGGGTTCTGCCAAACCATACTTGCTTATGTAAGTGGAACCTACTAATTTAGGCCACAAATCGGCTTTGACATCTGCGTAACCTTTAGGCGAATCCTCGCATTCTGTCAAATCACCACCAGTCGGCGGCCACATATTAAGTACACGAATAATAAAATCTATTTTAATCTTGCCGGGAAGCTCCAACTCATCATTTTGGTCCGGTGTTAAAAGCCATTTAAGAGCACCTGTATTTCTGTGCTGGGTAGTTTCAAAATCCGGAAAACCAATACGTTCCAGCCACGCCTGGCCGTCAATAAAGCCTAAAGTAAGAAACCAATCCTTCCAACTGATATCTCCCAACACCTGACTTTGGTCGCCCGGAGCTTTGCCGGTAGAAACACCGAGAGGCTGTGGCGGAGCAGGGCCTGTACCAGAAATTTCGTTAGTGTTTGTTATTTCTCTAGCTGAACGAACCGGAGACCAGTCTGTAAGTGTTACAGCATCATCACTGGAAACATCACAGTCCGGCGTTGCCCAGTGCTCAGTTAAAGGCTCATTGGGACCAATAATTACATAGACATCGTGGTTAACGTTTGCTTCTATTTGGTTAATTAATTCAACCAGCTTATTTGCATCTTCAAAACCACCGCCGGAATCCATTACACCTAAACGGACAACTGGGTACATAACCCCATTTGTACAATTATGTGCCCGCAAAATTCCTTCCAAAACCCTTGGATCATCAGCGTTAGCTATCTCCAAAGTAAACTTCATATATTCATTACAAGCAGATCTATAAAAACCATCTGTAAGGTAAAAACTGGCTGAGTTTGCGCCAACTCTAGCATTATAACAATCATTATCGCAGACATATTGTATTTGGCTGGAATCCATCTCCTGACCAGCATAACGGGAGTCGGTATTAGTTCTAAAAACATCAAAAATTAAACCGCCGGTAACACCTATGCCGGGAAATTTTCTAATTTCCTGCCGGAGCAGATCCAACCTTTCCTGTGTCGGCCCATGTTCTACATCATGCGGATACCAACCAATTTCTGTAAGCATTAAAGGTCGCCAGCCCAAAGCTGTGTTGCGGACACCTGTTACATATTCCGAAATGGTTTTGATACCTTCTGGAGTTTCCAAATTGTAAGCATTACCTGCTATACCGTCAAACTGGTTCAAATCAATATTACTGGCAAAAGTGTTTGCCAACAGCGCAAAATGCTGGTTGGTAAGGTTGAATGCAGGGGTGAGTAATTTGACATGCTGGAGACTTCCAAGCTGGCTTAAAACAGAGTTAGCATACTCTGCCAGACCTTCACCAACGCAAATAACTTCATCACTTGTTTGTGCATAAACAGGCCGGGCGGTAAAAAGTGTAAAAAATAAAAGAAAAGATAGTAGTAATTTTTTAAATTGTGAGGAATCCACTGCAAAAAAAGATTAGCATAAATTAATCTTGTTAGGCAAGGGTAGCGCGATTAAAGGAAGTAATTGGTACTAAGGGAGATTAAGGGAAATTAAGGGGTTATAAGGGAATAAGGTATACTCTTAAATTGTACCAGTGCTGTAAAGCAAGCAGTTGCCAACTAGGTAACCTCGAAGATTAACTCCCCTTCTCTACCGCGGACTTTGACTTCGCCGCCTTCGGGAAGTTCATTACGGAGAATCATTTCGCTAATTGGGTTAGCAACTTTATCCTCAACAGTTCTCCGGAGAGGGCGCGCACCGTATTCGTCTGAATAACCTTGTTCAACAAGAATTTTTTTAGCAGCTTTTGTAACTTTAAGAGAAATATTCTTCCTTTCTAAACGCGTCCTAACTTGTTCAATATGCAAATCGCTGATTTTTAAAATATCATCCTCACTCAACGAACGGAAAACAACAATCTCATCCAAACGGTTTAAAAACTCCGGTTTTAATTTCTTTTTTAGCTGGGCAAGCAAGCGCTCCCGCATCTGGGAGTATTCCAAATCCGCCTCTTTTTTATCTTCATCTTCCGACCCAACATTAAAACCAAGCTTACCTTTCTTAATCATATCAGCACCAATATTGCTAGTTAAAATAATTATTGTATTTTTAAAATCTGTTAAACGGGACCGCGCATCTTTTAACTCCCCTTCTTCACTAATTTGAAGCAGAATATCCAAAACATCGGGGTGTGCTTTTTCAATTTCATCAAACAAAACAACGCTGTACGGGTTCTGGCGAATTTTTTCCGTCAACTCTCCGCCTTCAAAATAGCCAACATAACCGGGAGGCGCTCCAATCAGGCGGGACACATTGTGCTTTTCCATAAAATCCGACATATCCAACCGCAGAAGTTTACCCTCATCACCAAACAAAAACTGCGTCAATGCTTTCGCTGTCTCTGTTTTACCAACACCTGTAGGGCCTAAAAAGAGAAATGTACCTATAGGCCTGTCGGGTGATGACAGCCCTGTTCGAGCACGCCGCAGTGATTTTGCTAAAGAAGAAACAGCCATCTCCTGCCCCACAATACGTTGTTTTATTTTCTCTTCCATATTTAAAAGCTTTTCCGCTTCTGTCGGAGAAAGAGAAGAAACAGGAATTCCTGTTTTTTCTGCAACAACCTCTGCTACAGCATCTCTTGAAACAGAAACCACATCTGTAACTTCGGCTGCCTGCTCACTAAGTTGTTCATATTTTCTCTCTAATTCCAGCTCTTCCAGACGAAGCTGCTCTGCCTTATCCAAATCACCCTGGGAAACCAAACTTTCCTTCTTGTTCCGCACATCGCGCAATTTATGCCAAACAGCACTCAATTCCTTAGGCGGGTGCCCTGTTTTTGCACGTACAGAAGATGCAGCTTGATCTAAAAGATCTAAAGCTTTCTCCGGCAGAGCCCCCTTATTAACAAAGCGGCTTGATAAATAAACAGCCTGCTCTAAAGCTTCTTTCTCAAACTTAACCTGGTGGTGTTTTTCGTAAGTAGGGGCAAGTTTCTCCAAAATTAACACAGCTAAATCGTTGGTGGGTTCTTCCACTTTTACCTGCTGAAAATGCTCAATTAAAGGATCGCTGTCTGAAACTAAATTTGAATACTCCTCCGGAGTTGTAGAACCAATTATACGTAAAGCGCCTTTTTCTAACCGGGAACGAAGTAGGCCAGTCACAGGAGAACCCAAACCAAAAGACATTCCGCTAGGGCCGAACAAACCGTGAATATCTTCAATAAACAGAATTGTTTGCTCATCATTACCCAGCTCTTTAAGCAGTTTAGGCAGAACCATTGGCCCGTAGGAAAGGAGGCTGGAATCAATGTGGATTAGTCTTCTTTTAAGCAGAGGTGCAGCAACTTCCGCTTCAGCAATCTTCTTTGCTAAACCGCGGACAATTGATGCTTTACCCACACCAGACTCGCCTACCAAAAGAGGGTTGTTTTTACCTTTTCTCAACAGCACTTGTGCTAATTTTTCTACCTCCGCTTCCCTATCAACCACAGGGCTAAGACTACCATCTCTCGCTTTTTCTGTTAAATCTAAATCAAAACTTTTAACCAGCAGAGTGTCCTTACCCTGGTTGGATCCAGAAGATCCCCGATGTTTTGATGCCTGCATTCTTTGCTTTTCCCTTCTTTTAAACTCTGCAAGCACCTTATCCTTAGTTAAACCTGTTTCTAAAAAAAGCTTTTTTAATGCCGAATTCTTCAAATCAAAAAGAGCAAGTAAAAAATGGCCTGTGCCAACAAAGGAATGCGCCAGCTGTTTAGCGTTAGAAAATGCTTTTTCTAAAAGATCACTACTTGAAACTGGCTTTAAACTTGAAGCAAGAACACCTTCAACATCCTCAAGAGTTATTCCAGCAGTTTTAATAATTTCTGCTGCAGCACTGTTGTCAGCTAGCATTAAATTCTTAAAAACAAGAGTAACACTAACCTCCTCCATCCCTAATTTCTCCGATTCTTTTTGAGCAGAAACTAAAGTTTGTTTTGCCTGGTCTGTTAATTTTTCTAACACCATATGTTAATTACATTATCTAATAAAGGATAAATGACTTCAAGAAGAGGATTCTAAAAATATTGAGTACTTTCTGTATACAACATCACGGCACTGCTTTATTACACCTTTTTTGTGCTTAAAGAAATTTTCTTTTCTTCCGGAGAAATTTCTACAACTTTTGCTTCGATTTTTTCCCCAACCTCCAAAGGACCTTTAGCCTCACTAATATGTACAAGCCCTTCCAGATCACGGTCCAAATCCACAAACGCGCCGTAGGAAACAATTTTTTTAACAGTGCCTTTAACAATATCTCCCTCCTCCAGCTCAAGATCTTCCCAAGGATTATTTTGCAACGCTCTAAAACTTAAAGAGATTTGGGCCGAATCCGGATCTACAGAAAGTACCTTAGCCTTAACTTTATCACCAACAGAATACTCTTCTGCAGGATTATCCAATAATGACCATGATAACTCTTTTTGGTAAACCAGTCCGTCCAAACCATCACCAATATCTACAAAAACACCAAAATCGAGACAGGCGGCAACAATCCCTTCAACAACATCTCCTTCTTTCAACTTTTGGAGCCTCTTTTTTCGCTTGCCGGAACTTTCATCCGCAATAGCAGCTCTTTCTGAAAGCACAATTCGGTTACGCCGCTGATCCAATTCAATAATTTTTGCACTTAGCTTTTCACTTTCCAAAAAAGACAAATCCGATATTGATTTATTATTTAAAAAATGGCGGGGGTCAAGGTGGGAAGTAGGTATAAAACCACGCGTGGATTCAAAATCAACTATTAAACCCCCTTTGTTGTGACCAATAACAGTAACCTGATAGATCTTTTCTTCTTTTTTAGCTTTTTCTAAAGTAAGCCACTGGCGATGCTGAGAAGCTCTGCTAAGAGATAAAACTACAAAACCGCGGTCGTCCTCTGACTGAACAACAGAGCACAAAACATCGTCGCCTTCTTCAAGCTTATCAAAGGTGTTAAACTCGTCTTCCAAATCCTGACCAGAAACAATACCCTCCGATTTTGTACCTAAATCAACAAGAAGCTCATCGCTTTTCTTTGAAATAACTTTTCCTTCCACAATATCATTGTGGTTAAATTTCTTAGGTTTGTATTCTTTTTTTGAAAATAACTCAGCCATACGGCTGGCGGATTTATCTGTTGACATATTGTTTAGCGGTAAGTATTGTAGCGTAAAGTTTGCTAGAAAGCAAAAAGCTCCCCGGCAGTGGCCTATTTTCCCCTAACCGTAAGGTTACAGTATCTTCGGCGCTGAGGCCCTTAGCTTCTGAGTTCGGAATGGGATCAGGCGTTTCCTCCTCGCTTTTAGACCACCGGAGAGCGAACCAAAGACTTTGTCTTTGGTTCTGGCTGCGTCAAAAAATCCTCAAACCAAAAGAGGAACTTTTGGTTAGAGCGAACCAAAAGAGGAACTTTTGGTTAGAGCGAACCAAAAGCGGAGCTTTTGGTTA
>CAYREW010000028.1:0-8415 GCA_964423535.1 uncultured Candidatus Saccharibacteria bacterium | reverse complement strand
GACCAAATAACAGTTGTTATAAAAGTAACATCAGTCATAAATGAATAGGTCAAATAAATATAAAGAGGATTAAAAACAAGAACCAATGTACCAAGAAGAGAATAAATTTTCTCTTCCAAAACAAGACTAAGCAGCAGATATAAGCCGAGAGCTCCAAAAAAGCTCATTACAATAGTAGATATACGCAAAACTGTGAATGAAAATCCAAACAGCAAAGAAAACAAATAACCCCAAAAAATATGGAAAACAGCAGATGCAGCTGTCCAATGGGAAAGATTAAAATTACCATTTAAAAAGTTGTTTACCGACTGCGAATATGACCAATCATCGTTTAAAGGAAACTCGCCGTACGGACTGACAACTACAACCATTAGTAGATAGATTACAGCAATGACTGCGACAGGCCAATGTTTTTTAAAATTAAGACTCATAGATGGTGTTAGTGTAGCATAAATATCTTGCAAGGTAAGTTAACACTGTAAAAATATACCATCCTGATAAACTGGCAAGGGAAAAGCGCTATCCTGTTATCAGGATATACTGTTAGCCTGAAAATCACAGCCGGCAAGAACAATCCTTTGTTTTCCCTATATTAAGCAAGGTTTGAGCTGCGCCGTACCTGTTGCAGACAGCAGCTACAACAGTTACAATAATTTTGCAGTACCCAAACGCGTAGGGGCGGCCCGTGTGGCCGCCCGCCGAAAGCGGAATCAATTAAACAGCAACAATAAAATTAAACCATGTCAAAAGTAATTATTAGAAAAACCCAACCCGAATACGAAAAAATCAAAGAAACTGTTAGCGAAGTTGTTAAACAATCCGGGATACTGGAAAAGATAGAAAAAGACAAACCCCTCTTTTTAAAAATTAACTGCGTATATGACAGATTTATTCCCGGTACATTTACTTCCCTCCCCTTTTTCGAAGCAGTAGTGGAAACTCTGCGCCCCCATGTCTCGAAAATAATTGCCGGCGACGGTGATGATTCAGTACACAAAGCACAGCTCAGCTACCGCCGGCTTGGTTATGACAAACTTTGCCATCGTCTCGGCGTTAAGCTAATTAACCTTTCCGAAGAAGAAATGGCAACCGTCCCTTACAACAGCAAACATATTAAAGAGGTGCAGGTGCCGAAAATCATAACTGAAATACCCAACTTTATTTCCCTACCGGTATTAAAAACCCACAACCTGGACAAAATGACAGCAGCGTTAAAAAACCAGTACGGGGTACATCAAAGAATGAGAATTCTAATGCACGCTTACCTTTCCGAAGCAATTGCCTGCATTAATAAACTTGCCGACCCGCTGGGAGCAATTATGGATGCCACAGTCTGTTTGCAAGGCAACGGTCCGTTAATGGGACAGCCTGTGCCAATGGGATTAGTGCTTGGATCCACAGATTTGGTAGCAATTGATACAGTAGCTGCGCAAATAATCGGTATTGATCCTCAAAAGATGAAGACAATAAAAGAAGGGCAAAAAGTAGGCTTGGGGTCAATGAAAAATATTAAAATTGACGGACCGGCAATTGAAAAAGTTAAAAAAGATTTTATCCCTGCAAAAACCCCCGGATACTTGCACGTAGTAACAAAGTTATTAGAAACAGGACTAAAACCGCTAATAAAGCTTGTGTTCGGACCTCTCTACTTCGGTCCCACCACTTATGTGCAAATTTACAAAAACCTGATCTGGTACAACTTTACCGGCAAGCCGCAAGCTCGGGAGTTTATAAGAGAAAATAAATGGGGGCATTTGTTTTTTAAATATTTGGACAATGTGCCTTACGAAGCTAAATGGTGGCAGATTTATTCCAATTATGTTCCAAAAAATTATTAAAACTACAAATTCTTGGAGTAGCGGCGTTTACGCCGCGCCCAAACCTCGGAGCGCGCACTAAAGTGCGCTACTACAAAACTCCGCATTAGAGACGTTTATGTCGCGCCGGACCTAAAATCGTGCGCGCAACCCGCACAACCTCGGAAGGAACGTAGTTCCGCAACGTCTTTATTTTATTTGCGTGCGGAAAAGGCACTTCCGGTACCGGTTTATTTAAAAACTCGCACAGCGGTTCCCACCCCTCTCCGTTGCAAACGCTGAAAATCAACAAATCATCTTCCCTGCCGGAAAAATAATTTTTTACTTCCTCTTGGTGACGCTTATGCGTTTCTGCAAAATTATCTGCGTCAAAAACTTCACTGCCGTAAAGCTGTTTAAAGTACAATGCCATTCTCCTTCCCCAAATAAATCTTCTGGAAAGTGCGCGAAATTTAGTATAGTAGCCTGAGCACGATCTTAACCAAGAATCAAGACCACGAGTTGTTAAAATAAATTTTGAGCCGGGAAAAGCCTTGTCCAGCTCTTTATATTTAAGCGGGACCGGTATATCTGTAAGCGCATCTATATTATTTAATTTCTCAGGCCTGATCTTTACTTGCTTATTTGCACAATAAACCATTGGACGGGAGTTCTGGATTGATTCATAACCCAAAATCATTAACGCCTCGTTCAAACTGCTTGTACCTGTTCTGTTCAGCCCGACACCGAATATTTTCATACACTGCAACTATACATTACAGCTAACCTGTTCCACAAGCTGATTTGGAAATAACTACCGGGGGTTTTCTTTTTTTGAGGATTCTTCCTCCGCCGGGTATTTTATATTCTGCGCCAGCGCTGTGCCGCTGAATACGGATTCACTGCCCAAACCGGAGGGGTAAAAAACAATTGTATTGCTCTGGTCGTAGCTGATGTCGGAAATTGTCTCAAACTCGCGCAGTTTAACAGCAACATTGCTTTTACTTTCCATCAATTTGTTAGCCGCATTCTTCAAATTTTCCGCAGCCTCAACTTCTCCCTGCGATTTAATAATTACAGCTCTCTTCTCACGCTCTGCTTCCGCCTGCCGAGCCATCACCCTCTTCATATTTTCCGGCAGTTCAATATTCTGCAGTTCAATACCGGCAATATCAACACCCCAATTGCTGGCCTCTACATCCACCGCCTGACTGATTGAACCGGCAATTTCCTCTCTCTTTTCCAACAGCTCATCCAAATGCCGCTGACCGATAACATTCCGAAGCGTAGTCTGAGCGTACTGGCGAACAGCGTATAAATAATCCTGAATATTAATTACTGTCTTTTTCGTATTTACTATTTTAAGAAAAACCACAGCATCAACACCGACGGAGATATTATCCTGGGTAATAACTTCCTGGCGGGGAATATCCAGTGTTTGAATCCGGATATCGCGGACAATTGCCTGTTCAATAAAAGGAACAATTAAATAAAGGCCGGCGCCGACTGTTCTTTTATACTTGCCGAACCGTAAAATAATCGACTGCTCCCATTCATTATTCATTTTAACAGCGGAACCGACTACGGACGCAAAGACAACAGCAAGAATTGCAAAAAAACCGGCGGGGACAGCATTTCCCAACCCTGCAAAACCCAAAGCAAACAAACCAAAAATAACAAGAGGAATAAGACTGCTTAAACAGGAAATAAATTTAACCGGGGATGATGAACTGTTCGCCATATCTTATTATTATTTTTAACACGCCAAGGTGAATTTTACAAGCAAGAATAAAAAGAGTAATATTATAGGTAGAGAAGACTACAGCTTTGCCCACGGCAAAGCTTTTTTGCTATAATTTGCACACTCACAACTTAATTAAGCATAGTAACTAAGGAGGTAACAACAAGATGACAGAGCTAAAAAAGTTCCAAAAACGAGTTGAAAATTTCGTCTGCGGGCACTGCGGTGAAGAAGTAGTTGGTGACGGATACACCAACCACTGCCCCAATTGCTTGTGGAGCAAACACGTAGATGTAAACCCCGGCGACCGCGCAGAAGAATGCGGCGGCCTAATGGAGCCGATCGCAGTTGAGATTGAGCAGGGGGAATACAAAATCATCCATAAATGCACAGTGTGCGGAGCAATCCGCCGCTGCAAGCGGGCTGAAAAAGACAACTTTGAAGCAATACTTGCTTTAGCCGGCAACCCCGTTCCGCAAACAGATAATTCGTAGAAGACCAGACAGAAAGGAGGCTGAAGATGAAAATCTGTTTTCTTTATCCGCCAATACCTTACGCGTTTGCAAAAACACCGTATCCGCCTTTGGGTATTGGATACTTATCCGCTGTAATTGAGGAAAAGTGCTCTTTTGTAACAGAACAGAGCTTAATTGACGGTCAGATAGAAGAAGAAAATGCATTCTGGGAACAGCTGAGGAAAGCGCAAGCTGATGTATTCCTAATCTCCGCCACTTTGAGACAAATCAAAACAGCTAAAAAAGCTGCCCGGGTAATCAAGGAAAACAACCCGGATGCTTTAACAGTTGTCGGAGGAGCAGGACCCAGCTGTCTCAGAATGCACAATCCCGAATTCATTAGCGGAACAGCAATAGATATTGCAGTATGCGGAGAGGCTGAACATACAATTCCCCTTATTCTGGAACAGATTGGCAAGCCGGACCGGTTGAAAATAATACCCAACCTGCTTATCAATACAGGGGAAGGAATTGTACAGACCCCGCTTACTGAACTGAAACCGGATATCAAAAAAATGCCGTGGCCGAACAGATCACTCTTTAAAATGGAGCAGTACCTCAACAGATGGCAAAGCTCTGCCGGAATGACATCTGTTCACCTGATTGGTTCAAGAGGATGTCCGTTCCGCTGCGTTTTCTGCGACCACACTGTTACAGGCAGAAAAGCCAGATACAGAAAACCGGCAGATGTTGTTGATGAAATGCTTCATCTGGAGAAAGAATACTCTCCGGATGACATTTTCTACTTCGACGACACCTTTACGCTGAATAAACAGAGAGTAATAGCAATTTCTGCACTGCTCCACCAGGCAAGACAGCAAATATCCTGGAGCGCGCAGGGCAGGGTTGACTGTATCACTGTCGGCATGCTGGAAGCAATGAAAATTGCCGGCTGTAGTGAATTGTATTTTGGTGTTGAATCCGGCAGCAACCGCATTCTCAAATACCTGGGGAAAGGCTTTACAACAGAGCAGGTAAGAGAAGCTTTCTCCCTCTGCCACAGTGTAGGAATCAAACCGGGAGCGTACCTGATTGTTGGTGTACCTGGAGAAACCAGAAAGGATATAGAACAAACAGCGGATCTGATTGCAGAAATCGAGCCGTTCCTGGTTAACTACTCTGTACTAACACCGTTTCCGAATACTGCCCTGTACAAAAGGACGGAGTCAGACATAGATGAATGGGATTATGAAAGCTGGGACGACTTCGGGACTGAATCCGTCTACGGAGAAGGAGTCTTATCTATTAATCCTGCCGAAGCGCGCAGGATTATTGAGCAGAGGTACAGAAAGAAAATCGAAAACGGTATGGAGCACAGCTCTTACCAGTTCGCTAACGACTGATTAGTAAGGAGGAACTGATGTTCTGCAGCAACTGCAAAGCCGGCAGTAACAGAAACAGCGAACTTTATGTTCAGCACGACACAATTCCGCATCTGGTGCATATTGAAATGACCTACGCCTGCAACGCGCACTGCATTTTCTGCTACAACCCGGAACGGGGAAAACTGGGAGATTTGGACAAGATTGATCCAATTGTGGAGTCGGTAGTTAAAAGCCGGATCCCGCACGTTTACCTGATCGGCGGCGAGCCCAGCCTTGTCCCGGTTGACAGGCTGAACCGCTATATTGAAATGCTGGCCCCTTATTCTTCGGTGACTATTGTCACCAACGGAATCAGGAGACTGGAAGGCATTTCGCCAAAGCTGGCTTGTTTTGGAGTTCCTCTGCACGGCGCAACACCAGCAATGCATGAATTCCACAACCAGTTTCCGGGAAGTTTTGAAACTGTTATTAACAACATTGCTTATTACGTGGAGGAGGGTTTTGATGTGCGCTGTATTCCGGTATTGACAGGCTACAACTACGGACAGCTGTTTGACATTATTGGCATAGCTGCAAGTCTGGGAATGGAATCAGTTTACGTTGACCGCTATGAAGACGGAGGTCTCGGTGCTCAACAGGCGCTCAATAAATATCCGAGCCTTAAACCGTCGCTGGAGCAATTCAGATACGCAGTAACACAAATGCTGAACGCGCGGGAACAATTTCCCCGGCTTGAAGGCAGAATCGGCTTTGGGACAGCAATACCCTACTGCATTGATCCGCGGATGGTTGAAAAGAATATGACTTCAAACTGCGGAGTGGGAACATACTTTGGAGCAATTAATCCAAAAGGTGATTTCCGAATCTGCAACCAGTCCCAGATTGTTTTCGGCAATGTACTTGAACAACCGCTGGAAGTAATCTGGAACAATCCGGAAATTGACTGCTTCCGCAACCTGGACTGGGTGGAAGAACCGTGCCGTTCCTGCCCTCTGCTTCTAGACTGCACCTGCGGATGCAAAGTGGATGTAAACTACTCAAACGAGTTCAGCATTGACTACGCTGTCCGGGAAGCGGAACAGGATGAACTGACTATTCCGGAAGAAAGACAGCGCCGGGATCTGGAAGTTACCTACCCGAAAGATTACAGAACATTCCGGCCCGGCAGATACATGAAACTGAACACTGAATACGTTGAGAAATTCCTCGTCACCAGATACCAGACAGTAAAACTGGGACCAAATGCGCTTTGGCTTGCTTTGCTTATCCTTGACGGCGGAGTAACAAGCGAGGAAGAGCTGATTGCTGTAGCCGGGGATGAGGTAGAAGAAGAGGAAATCCGCATCTTTATCAGCAAACTGGCACAGATCAATGCAATCCGGATAGATAAGGATTGAAAAATGGGGATCAGAGAAATCCACTGGGAAATAACAAAAGAGTGCAACCTTAACTGCAAACACTGCCTGGTCGCACCTTTAAAAGGGGGAGAAGAGGAGCTGACCACGGGACAGGCGCTGGAAGCAATCAGTAAATTCGCTGCTGCAGGTGTGGAAAGAATAGCTTTTACCGGCGGTGAGCCTTTTATGCGGGAGGATTTACACCTCCTGCTTGTGAAAGCAAGCCGGGCAGGTATTAATACAGCTGTAATCACCAACGGTACGCTTGCAAACAGCAGTCAGCTGAAAAAGCTCCGCTCTTTGGGAACGCAGGTAGCAGTCAGTTTGGAAAGTGCGGAAAGTAACTTTCACAACCAGCTCCGCGGCAGGGGGACGTTTCTAAAAGCAAGAAGAACACTTCAGCAGTGTACAAAGCTTGGTATTCCTGCCGATATCTACACCACGGTAACTGCGGGAAATATCGGACAGATTGAAGCACTTAAACAGCTGGCTGAGAGGTTGCCCCACTGCACACTGCATCTCAGCGAAGTTAATATTGAAGGCAATGCGGTAGAGCACGCCGGTGAGCTTGCATTAAACAGTAAACAGCGCAGACGGTTGTTAGAAACAGCGGGAAAAGAAGCAGGCTCGGACTTGTCCTGCTGGGCTGACGGATCAGTGCTGTACATGGATTGCAGAGGCAACCTCTACCCGTGCGTGGAGGTGTACCAGCAAAACAGAACTGAGTTAGCACTGGGCAATATCAGTAACCTGCAGCCGCAACAAGTTGTCCAAATTGCAGAAAGCATTGAACCAAGCAGCGGACCCTGCAGGTACAGAACCTTACAAGCTGTTACCACGGTAACAACCAATACAGGACTGCCCTGCAGTTACATACTGGAGCAGGATCAGAAATACAACACATTAGCAGATTTGAATGCGGCATGGGACTGCCTGTTTTACGGAGCAGCGCAGTACTGCTCTCAATGCCAATACCCTAACTGCAGCGGATATGTTTGGCTGCTTCCTCAGGAAGTGGATAAACTTTACAACGCCGGTGTGCCAATAGTTATGGTAAACAGCGAGTCGGCGTTTATTGATTCTTTTAGCAGAGACGAAAAAGGCAGGGTTTGTGTAGAGGAGCAATATCCAAAGTGCCCCCAGCAGAATAAGGAAGGTCTCTGCAAAATACACCGGCAGAGACCGATGTCCTGCCGCATGTATCCTGTAGGTTTGGAACCTGTTAACGGACAACTTGCCTGGGCACTGCACAGAGACTGCCTGATTATTGAGACTTTGGAGACGGAGGAAGTGCTTGACAAATTTGTAACTATAGTACAAAATACGCTCAACCGAATTTCGCCAATCCTGTATCACGAAATAATGGAGACGTACCGCAAAGTAGCGGAAATATCCAAATATCCGGATGGCGAAAACAGCATAATCGTGATCAAGAAGGAGAGGTAAAGGAGGTGAGATACAGTGAGTAAGTGCAAGGCTGTTATGGATCATGAAAAGGTTCGCAAGATTGAAGTGAAGGCGAAGGCGAAGGACAGCGAGGACGAGTAACCAGGTGCGAGAAAGTCCGGCGCTGATCCCGAGACGTGAGCAACAGTTGCGATGTCGATTAAATAAGAAGCTTAATCGGCATCGCCTTTTTTT
>CAYREW010000027.1:3719-8665 GCA_964423535.1 uncultured Candidatus Saccharibacteria bacterium | reverse complement strand
TGCAAACGTATTGTTTTGTCCAGCTTAATAAGCGTATCCAATTGTTCACAAAATTTAAAATACGGGAGATTTATGGTCTTTTTATTAAATCTCTTTTTATTATTTTGGCAGCCCTTATTAGCATATGTTTTTACTTTTTTTATCTACCTCACAGCCCGGAGAGAATCATTCTTCCTGACCGCGCAGTTGAGACACTTATTGAACAAACCTTTGTTTTATTTGGTCAGGGAATGCAGCTTCCTACTGAAGGAGATCCTCAGAAAAGCCTGGATTGGGTTGTTCAGGAGAGCAGGGAGGAGAATGTTGGTGAACGGCTGCCAAAAAGTATTATTTCTATTCTTCGCGGGGGGAATACTTCTTCTGAAGCACTGCGCGAGTTCTTGAGCGAAGAGCAGGCAGACAGCGGTCCGCAGTTAGGTATAAGTGAATTAAGACTGCAGGTTGAGGATGAGTTGAACAATGTATTAAAACCGTACTTGGCTTATTTACCTTTATTTTTTGCTACCTCCTTGTTTTTAACTATGCGGTTTATTGCTCCGGTAATAGTTTTGCTAGGTGTTGGTTTTTTTAGCGGGGTTGTTTGGTTACTGAAGAGAGCGGGTGTGCTGATTGTTGCGGAGGAGACTGTGCAGGCGGAGAGGTTAAAAGTAAATTTCTAATTTTATTTAAACTTTATCCGTCACTCTGTACTCCATATACTTACCCAGCATCAGCCTCGTGTGCGCTTCCAGTGCTGGCAGTGTGGTAAAGAAAAAACCTACTAAAGGCATAAGCAAAAATTCTAAAGGTATTAAAAATGCTCGGAATTTTGAAACACCTTCCGGCCGTTCCGGTCTCTGTTTAAAGTCAATATACATCATTAATACTAAAAAGAGCAGACAAGTTGTCATTATTATTGTGGATACGCGTGCTATTCTAAATCCTAAGATAGTTTGGGAAAATTTAGGGTTTAAGAGTAGAGGTATATTCATGCCTAATGTTATTACAAACCAATGCACCGGCCACAAAATATGGTCCATTAACATTTTTAAAGTTCGGATTGTTTTATCCCAGAAAGAAATTCTTGGAGTACTTAGAAACTGCTTTATTACATAGGGGTCGTCAGAAACTCCCCATGCCCACCTTTTAACCTGTTGGTATAAGTTTACAAATGTTTTCCAGGTTGTATCTGCTTGCGCAGCATCCTGGTGTATAGGCAGAAATATTGGTTCTACTTCTACCTTACCTTCCAATTTAAAGAAACTTTTAAAGAAAATACGCCAGTCTTCCGGTATAACATCCGTATCCCAATAGCCGATTTCATCTATCATTTTGAGGCTTGTTGTGTATGTTGAGTAATTTATTAAACGATCTTTTCTTGCCAGCATTGCCAACTGGTTTACAGTGTTAAAAGTTGACATTACTCTTACAGGAGCAGGTATTTCCCAGACATTTTTGTAAAAAAGTACAGCGCCTTGATAAAATTTTCTGTACCTTTTTTCATCTGTTAGAAAGTTGTAAGTGATATTGGAAAAGTATTTTGGGTGTATGTGTGAGTCTACATCTACAGCTGTGATTGTTGTCCAGTCTATGTTGTATCGCCGCTTATCAATTAATTCTTTTTTAACAATTTTTGAAGCCCAGGCCATGTTTGCTGATTTACCTTTAACCTCTCCCGGAATATCGGGATGAACAGTTACAAAAAAATTGCCAAAAATGCCTTCAAAATCTTTTTTCAGATTTTGCGCATTCTTTGCTTGTTCAGGAAACCGTCCTTCTGCAGCAACTACCACAGTTATCTGTTTTAGTGGAAATGTTTGCTCTGTTAGTTTTTTTATTGTTTCGCGGACAATGTAGGTAGGCTCTTTAGCAGTAACAATAATAGCTATATGATGAACTTTTTCCCAGTGCTTTAAATTTTGTGCTTTTTTCAACCAGTCTTTTTTTGTCGAACTGTTTAATTTACGGTGTGCATATAAAGCGCCCAGAGATAAAACTGCGGATCTATATAGCCAGTACATGTTGTAGGAAAGGACGAAGAAAGCTACCCATACAGGTATGAAAAAGCTTCCAATAAAAGGAAAGATAATTAGCGACCAGGAAATAGCGCCGGGTAGCAGTTCTAATGCCCTGGTTACTTTTTTTTCGTGTTTTTTAATCTTTCTGCGCAGCATGTGAATAGCATTTTATCATGCCTCATTTTGTAGCGTTTTTGTTATTGAGTACTAGCAGTTTTTGCTTTCTTCCTCCGTATTGCCTATATTGGCAGTTTGAGAGGTAGTAAAGCCTTTTTTAAGTTTTGCAAAAATTGCCGGTATTTCCTTAAGCATGTCTATTTTCAAAAGCCAGGCAATTAAAATATAAACTCCCAGCCCTACAATTCCTACCAGTGTGCTTAATAGAATTAGGTTTTTAGTGTAGCGTGTGTCCAGTACATAAGATTCAAATCTTTCCGGCAGAGTAAAAAATCCAAGAAAGCCGAGGTTTTTATCCCAAGCTGAACGGTCCAGCACTTTAAGTAAAATATACATAACACCCCCGGATGCTACTGCTGCTAATACTGTTTTAAAAGAAAAGGTAATAAAGTTTTTCCAATCAAAGTTTTTTAATCTGTTGTTGATGCAAAGAAGAAGGACTAGCGTGTTTAGAATACTGCCCAGGGAAAATGACAGCGAGAGTGCCCAGACAGGAAGCTCAAGTATAAATATAAAGATAAGGCTTAGAATTATGTTTGCAAAAATACTGACAGCGCCAATTAGTACCGGTGTTTTAGTATTGTGTAAGGCGTAGAAAGAGCGGCGGAGAATGTGGGAAAGGCTTTGTGCAGGAATAGAAATTGCGTAAAAAGCTACTGTGTAACCGGTAAGTACAGTAGCTTCCCAGGTAAATCTGTCTGCGCCAAAAGCGAGACGGACAGCAGGGATTCTTAGAACCAGTAAGGCAACAGCAGAAGGCAGGGTTAAAAAGATAAGCATTTTTAGAGAGTAAAGAAGAGTTTTTTCAAATTCTTTGTTGTTGTTTTTATTTGCGTACCGTGAAAGATTGGGTAAGCTGGCTTTTCCTATAGCAAGGCCGAACAGACCTACAGGTATTAACTGTAGGTGGTTGGCGAAGTTAAGGTAAGCAACAGCGCTTGCAGAAATAAAGGATGCAAGAAATATATCTGCTGTGTGTGCTAACTGGTTTGCAGCAAGTCCAAGAGTTCTCGGCAGCATTAGGCGCCCGACTGTTTTTACCCCCGGTAAATGTAAATTGAAGGATGGCTTAAGTTTTAGACCAAGCGAATAGGAAAGTGGAATTTGTATAGCAAGGTGCAGAAAAGCACCTGCTACAACACCGACTGCCGGTGCGTAAATCCCCAGTTGCTTGTTAAACAGTATAGTGCAAGTAATAATTCCCAGGTTGTAAAGTAAAGGTGCTACTGCCGGAATTACAAAACGCCGTAGTGATTCTAGAATGCTTGTAAGGAAAGTTGAAAATACAAAAAACAGCTGTGCTCCAAGCATTATACGTGTGAGATTTGCCATTAACTGCACTTGGGCTGGTGTAAAGCCCGGCGCAATTAATGCGGAAAGCGGACGCGCCAGTGCAAAAATTATTACTGCAAGGCAGGAAAATACAGAAGCACCTATGGTTATACAAACGTTTGCCAACTCTGCTGCATTTTTTGTAATAGCGCTTTTTTCCTTGTCCAGTTTAGAGCAAAATACAGGTATAAAAGCGGAAGATAGCGCACCCCACACTACAAGTTGAAAAATTGTGTCTGGCAGGCGAAAAGCAGCAAAGTACACACCCAGCTTATCCACGTGAATAAATGTGGTCAAAGTTCTGTCTCTAAGTAGGCCTAAAAAGCGCGAGGCAAGGATTGTGGTCATTAAAACAACAGCAGCGGAAGAAACGCTTCTTTGCTCTTTAGTTATTGCATCTCGTCCATTTTGGAACAATGATTTTGCAGACACGGAGTTGAGTATAACATAGCAGAAATAATTACTAATTACTAATTTCTAATTTCTAATGAAGTGGAAAGTTTAGATAGTGGCGCTAAAGCAGTCCCCATTAGTAATTAGATATTAAAAATTAGATATTATTTGTACCTCACTTGCTAAATTGTTTAAAAATTTATCTCTACTTGTGTTTAGAACTTTTGTTGTGGTATTATTGCTTCCACAATGCCTGTTACAGAACAAGCAAAACGAGCTTTAAGAAAAGACCGCAGAAGGACAAAGATTAATGCCAAGTGGCGCAAAGCTTACAAAGAAGCGGTTAAGGAGATGCGTCAAAACCCTACGCGGGAAAATTTAGAAAAAGCACAGTCGGTTTTAGACCGCAGTGCGCGTAGGAATGTAATTCATGATAATAAGGCAGCGCGTTTGAAATCGCGGCTTGCAAGTCTATTGACAAAAGAGGAATAATACTTCTATACTAGAAGAGTAAAGGATTAACTGCCCTATGGCTCAGAATCATTTAGCTGATAACTATTTTTCATTAGCGACCAGAGAAGAAGAAGGTAGTGTGCTTGCGGAAGCTACCGAGTCTGCTACGGAATCTGCTGATACAGCAATAATGGGTCCTACATTTTTCCTCTTTTTTACAGCAGTTGCTTTAATTGCCTTTTCAATTTACCGCTTTTTAACAAGAACACAAATAGAACAAATTAGAACACGAATATAAGAAATACCAAATTGGCAATTTGCTGAATCTATTAGCGCAGTTTATTGCGCTTTTTTTTATTTTTTTTATTTTTCTTTGGCGCGCAGCAACCGCAGAACTGGTGCTTCGCACAGTTCACGGCGACGGCTGCGCTACTTTAAAAAAAGAGATGCCGAGATGCCGAATAGCGTAATGCCGTAATGCCGAATATCGAGATGCCGAGACGCCGTAATGCCGAATTCTGTTTTCGTGTTTTTCAGTTGCTTAGTTTCTCAGTTTCTCAGTTCTTTAGTTTCTCCCCCGCATCCTCACCTCGC
>CAYREW010000027.1:0-3619 GCA_964423535.1 uncultured Candidatus Saccharibacteria bacterium | reverse complement strand
TTTCTTAGCATTAAATTGGAAAGACCTACATACTTTAAGCCCCCTAGGTTTATTAGTATTAGAAATTAGTGTTAGTAATTAGAAGTTAGTAATTAAAAATTAGTATTAGAAATTAGTAATTAGAAATTAGTAATTTTATATACTCCCTTCTTCCGCAAGCTTCCTCACCAGGTTCTTTTCTTCTTTAGAAAGTTTCTCCGGAAGTTTAACTTGCACCCGAACGTAAGCATCGCCTCTTCCTTTTCTGCGCATCTGCGGCATACCTTTTCCTTTAATTTTAAAATCCGTACCCGGCTGTGTTCCTGGAGGAATTTTCAGTTTAACTGTTCCTATACCATTTTTTGCTTGAGGATCAACAACAGGAACTTCAGTTTCCCCGCCGAGGAGTGCTGTGCTTAGCTTAATTTCCTTTTCCATAACAATGTCTGCTCTTCTGCGTACAAATTGTTTTGGCTGTTTTACATTGACAACTATGTAAAGATCGCCTCTGCCTCCGCGTCCTGTTTCCCCCTTTCCTTGGTAGCGTATTTTTGTATTGTCTTGGACTCCGGGAGGCAGGTTTACTTTAAATTTCTCTCCCCTTATTTCAATTTCTTTTTTTACTCCCTTTACAGCAGCAGCAAAGTCTATTTGTAGATCATAACGTAAACTACGCCCTCTTCGCGTCTGTCCGAATCCGGACATGCCGAATATTTCCTCAAAAAGGTCAAAAGGATCTTGGAAATTTGCTCCATCTCCTCTTGTGGTCCAGGTGAAGCTGAACGGTCCCTGTTGTCTGCTTCCTCCCCTTTGTGTAAAAGGATTAAATCCTCCGGCACCTTGTTCAAATGCTGCAGAACCAAACTGGTCGTATGTTGATCTTTTTTTAGGATCGGAAAGCACTTGGTAAGCTTCGGAAATTTCTTTGAATTTTTGTTCCGAATTCTTGTCTTTGTTTGCGTCCGGGTGATACTTTTTCGCTAACCTGCGGTATGCTTTTTTTATATCCTCCTGCGTCGCGTTTTTAGAAACGCCTAGAATGTTGTAGTAGTTTTTATTAGCCATAGCATATTATTGTAGCAAAAATGATTACATAGCTTTATGGTTAAATAGTTTAACTGTGGTATCTAGTTAGACAACTGCGCAACCATACAGCTGTGTGACTATGTGGCTATTTTGTTGAAGAAAAAAGTGGTTATGCGCTAAATAAGCCAGCTTTGCTATATTGTTACAGGGGAGAAAGGCTTACTTCTTTTTTTATCTAGGAAGAAATCAACAGCTTTTTTTACTGTAGAAGTTACCTCCCTTTTATTAATATCTTGCAGTTTAACCCATCTAAATTCTCCACCCTCACTCCGTATAGCTGGTTTACCTGAAATAATTACTGCTTCGTTTATTAAAATAAAAGTCATTCTTCCTTTATACGTTCGGTGGTCAATTTCCTTTACAGGGTATTCTGTTTCCGGCTCTATAAAAAGTTTTGGTGCTATTATTTTTACCAGCAGTCCTGTGTTTTCCAGTACTTCGCGCTCCACTCTTTTTCCAATATTTTGTTCTTTATCAACAATTTTTCCCGGCAAGTCCCACAAATCCAAATTACCCTCGTTGTCGGGGTAGCGGACAAGAAACACGCGACCTTTCTTTTTAATAAAACAGCATGCTTTAAGAATAATTTTTGGAAATTTCATAGCGCTATTTTAGCATAATTTGGGGATTAATCAAAAAGTGCTGATACAAGCCAGCTGATTATTGCCAGTATTATGCTAAATATTAGGACTGCGTTTACAGTTTCTGCTGTGAAACCGGGTACCAGGTGGAACACGCTTACTAATAGCAGGAAATTCAAAACAAGACCAAAAAGACCTAAAGTTAGAATGTTTATAGGTAGTGTAATTAATTTTAAAACTGGTTTAACTACTGTATTAATTACTGCAAGGACTAAAAATACGATTAGAGCAGTTTTAATTGATTCAATATTTACTCCCGGTGTTAATTCCGCAGCTCCGTAAACTGCAGCAGTATTTAAAGCAATTTGTAGAATAAGTCTAAACAGCATTTGTTTTTTTTAAGTAAAAAATAACTAGTATTGCTATAGTAATAAGTAGAAGTACATTTAGTAAAGTAGCAGCTTTTAAAATCCGCAGTAAAAAAAATACAGTTACTGTAACTGCTGTAACTGCTGCTACCTGTTTTGAACTGTTAAAAGTTTCCAAACGATCCAGCAACCTTCGAGAATAAATTTTTTTAAGCGAATAAGTTATTAGTAAAGATATTGAGTATAGAAAGCTTAAAGTCAGGAATAAAAAAACAGCAATTGTTATTACTGAGCTTGGAGGTATAAATACTACAGTTACTGCAACTGCTAACAAAGATATTATACTGGTAAGTATTGTTGTTGTTAGAAAACCAGCCATAGTTATTTTTTAGTGTGGAACTATCCCCGGATGCTGTGGACAGATTCACTATAATGCTTCTGCACCTATTTGTTGTATACTAAATACTACCATGCCTTTTGAGTTAATAATTCTTTTAGTTACTATTCTCGGGTTTGCTGGTTTGTTTTACTTTTTAAATACTAGGTTGGCCCGGTTGGAGAAAAAGGAAGAGGAAGACGAGTCGCAAAAGATGCTTTTGGAGTGGTTGAAAAATACACGTCAAAGTATTGACCAAACTAAAGATATTACAGACAAACGTTTGGGCAAGATGAACGACCGCTTAAGCGATGCGGCAAAGGTGTTTGCCGGTGTTCAAAAAGAATTGGGGACAATGCGGGAGACAAGTAAGATGATGAAGGATTTGCAGGATTTTCTTCAATCGCCAAAACTCCGCGGTGGAGTCGGGGAAAAGGTTTTAACAGACACGCTTGCGCAAACACTGCCTTCAGATCAATATGATACGCAGTATCAATTTAAAGATGGCGCTATGGTGGATGCAATTATTAAAACAGATCAGGGCTTAATTCCTATTGATGCTAAATTCCCGATGGAGAATTTTAAAAAAATGATGCAGGCGGAAAGTGAGGATGAAAAAGAAAGCTGGCGCAAAAAATTTGTCCGCGATGTAAAAAAGCATATTGATGCAATTAGTAAAAAATATATTCTGCCTGGCGAAGGAACAATTAATTTTGCTTTAATGTATATTCCTTCCGAAGCTGTTTATTACGAAGTGGCGGTCCAAAACGAAGATTTGGACGAGTATGCTTACCAGCGTAAAGTTACCTTTGTCTCCCCCAATACATTTACTTACTTTTTAAAAATACTACTGCTTGGTTTGCAGGAGAAGAAGGTAGCGGAGGGTGCACGAAAGATTTTGGAGGTGTTGGGTTCTATTAGGCGGGAAGCAGACAATTTTGGTGAGGAATTGGGAGTTTTGTCGCGTCATATTACAAATGCGAAAAATGCTATGGACAGAACCACAAGCCAGTACCAGAAACTTTCCGGGCGGATAGAAAGTATAAAAATGCTGCGCGAAGCCGGGGAGGAGCTGCCGGCGGAACTGGACGAGCAGGATCAGTTGAAATTGGCTGATGAGGACACTGGTTCAGAGTAGCTACCGAGGCGCGCGACAAGTCGCGCTACTCTGAACACAGCTGGATTAGCGCAGCTTGCTGCGCGCTAAGGCGCGTGACAAGTCACGCTAC
>CAYREW010000026.1:0-10213 GCA_964423535.1 uncultured Candidatus Saccharibacteria bacterium | reverse complement strand
ATCGGCAGTGTAAACCAAAAAGTGCTTCCTTTATCCAATTCCGATTGTACACCAATTTCTCCCCCCATTTTTTCTACAAGCTTTTTACTTATATACAAACCAAGTCCTGTACCACCGGATTCTGCCACAGTTACAAAAGATGTTTCCAAGCGGCCAAATTTTTTAAACAGCCTTTCTTGATCTTCCGCGGAAATACCCGGACCTGTATCAATAATGTCTATTCGCAGTTTAGAGCCGTGACTGCTATCCCTTGTTACCTTGACTGTTATTGCGCCTTCCTCTGTAAACTTCAGCGCATTGCCAATTAAATTTACAAGTACTTCACGCAGTTTTTGCTCATCTGCAAATACGTACGGGAGCAATCCGGATGACTGCAAAGTCAAATCAATACCTTTTTTTTCTGCCTGCGCTTCAAATTCTTCCAAAACATCTTTTAGTATTTTAACAATATCCAGTTTTTTAATAGCAAACTCCATTCTGCCCTGCTCAACACGGGAAACGGAAAGCATATCGTTTATTAAATCAATCATTCTTTCTGCTCCGGAACGCGCCCTTTGTACATAATGTTTTTGTTTATCAGTTAATTCCCCGCCTTTACCCTGAGCAAGCATCCATAAATAACCCTTAATAGAAGTCATTGGCGTCCGCAATTCGTGCGATGCTATTGAGATAAATTCATCTTTCATTTTATCTAATTCTTTTAGCTCTGCGTAAGCTTGCCTTAACTCCTGTGTAGCTTTATCAACCTCCTTCTGCAACGTTTTGTTAAAGTCCTTTACTTCCTGGTAAAAACTTGCTCTTTCCACAGCAACTGATACTGCCCGCGATAAATTTATAAGAAAGGACACATCCTGAATACTGAACGGCTCGTTACTCTTTTTGTTACCTAAAAGAAGCAGACCGAGAACTTTTCCTGACGAGTAAAGAGGCAGAATTAGAGAAAAATCCCTTTCTTTTAGATAGTTTAAAACTTGTTTTGAGTATTGCTCCAAAAATTCACCACCCAACTGTCTTTTTTCCAACTCATCCTGGACAAATACTTTTGGACTGCCTTTTAGGCTTTCTCCCAGTTTATGCAGTATATCCTCATCTCCAACTTGCTGCTTAGTAACAGCTCCGGCAACTGAAATCTGCCTTCTAAAAGGACCTTCAGCATCCAAATCAAAGACAATTAAAGCTGCAGAAGACAACGACATTGCGGAGCTCAATTCTTTCACAACTACTTCCGAAAGTTTTGAAAGCCGTAGTTCGTGGCTCATTACTGTATTTAACTTTGACATTAAACGCTCGGAATCATACAAAGGAGAAAGAACATTCCAGCCAGCAAGGAAATTACGGATCGGGCCGTAAATAACAACAAAAAGGTATGCTACCCCTATCCCTAGCAAATAAGAGGCGGAAGTGTAAACACCGCCGGAAATATTGTTGTAGAGCCAAATAAGAAAGTAAAAAATAGCATAAACAAACCCCGCCATCAATGAGTAACCAAGTATTTTATTAAAAGCAAAACGGATATCCATAAAGCGGTGCCGGACAATTGAGTATGCAGTAAAAGCAACCATAATAACGGAGAAAAGAGGACCTAAGCTGTTAAATGTAGAAATACCTACAGCAGGAAGAATTAAATTGGAAGTTAAACCAAACAGAGAAAAAAGCAGTAACCCTGCAAATACATATTGCATCTGAGCACGGGTAACACCTTTTGAAAAAACAAATTTTTTTCCAAGAACAAACAAACCGACCAAAACAAAAATTAGAAAAAAGAGAACATAAGGTAAATAAAGAGGACCTCGAATACTAGTAACACCGTCTGCTGTAACAATAAAATCCTTTACTAATAAATCAGAAAGTATAGCTGCACTGCCAAACAAAACACCGGGAGCAAGTGTAAGAGGTACTAAAAACTTATTCCGCTTTGCCTTACCTTCAGGAAATACAAGTGTGAACAGTAAAAAACTCGATGGGATTAATGAGGGAAATGCAAAAGCTGCTTTAGCCCACAAAAGACTGGGTAAAATACCCATTGCAAGAATGCTTAAAATCCAACCGCTGACTGAAAGACCAAGAAGGCTGAAACTGAGATTTAAAAGACTTTTGCGGTTTTTTGCGTAAACCAGGACAGCAAGGGTGAGGTTAACCAAGAAGACAAAAACAAAAATGGCAGTTTGTAAAGTTATTAGCATTCAATACTTAACAAAAAGCATTTTAACATCTTAAGGAAAAAAAGAGCAAGGGTTCGGGGTCAGTATAAACCCTTGCTCAACTTTCTCAAAGTAGCAACGCTGCCGACTTCTTACGAACCCTCGGTATTGTTGCCAATCGCACCGCCCAACGAAGAACTCCCAAGAGACCAAGATGCTGACGAACACTTCTAAATGCACGTAGAAAGTGGTCCCTTCCCTTTTTAGAATACGCCGCAGTTCTTCGCCCCCGCCTGCCTGTGAAAATCTCGTAACCCGGAGTATTTACCCAGTGGAGAGCAGCAGCAACATCCGCAATCGGCATATAGCAAAAAATACTTTCCGACTCGCCGTAAAACTGCTCGGGCCCGGAAAGCACTATCGGATATATTCCTGCCCTCCACAACCTCTGAACAACGTTCCAGTTCGCAGTCATTATCCAAGCAATAAACCTGCCGCGGCTCATTGTGTACGCAGCGCGGTAAAGTCCTAAGCTGGCTTTTCTTCCCTGCCATTCAAAACGAACAGCAAACCGGGAAAGCTCTGCCATCCGACAGCGCAGCTTTTGGAGTTCCTGCGGTAATTCGTAACCATAATCCCCTACCTCTAAAGGGAATTTCACAGGGGGATTCGCCTCCAGATCACTTTCGAAAAGGCGCAGAGTCGAAACTACATTATCAGCACCAGCAGTACCCCAATTGCTACTGTTCCACCCCTCGGAAAGAGGCAAAGCAACAGCTATATGGCTGTACCGCTGGCGCAAGGTACGATCCAACTCCAAAACCTTGCTGTTCGGAGGCAGCCAACTCTTTTCCCGAACATAGACCTCTTCTACTACATCGTCTGCTCCCTTAATAAGTGCCTCGGTTACTGCCGGCACATAAAGAAAGCCTGACATAGTAAAAGCAAACTTTCCGCCGCCTGCCCCCAAATCTTTCTGGGAGGCAAACCGAGGGTACGTGCACACGTGCTTCGTTACCATCGCAACCTCCCTTTTTCTCTCTTCATTCCTTAAGCTGATATCTTATAACACACAAGGGTATTCCGTGTCAACTCCCAACATGCAAATTCCGAGCTTCGCTCGGAAATTAGCTCAACGACGGGGATAAGAAACAAGAATGCCTTTTTTGTCCGCGGTTACAGTGTCAATCCGAGCGAAGCTCGGATTATCCCCATTAGTAAGGGGTGCGGTTGGAGAGGGAGCGGGATATTGTCTCCTGATCAGCATATTCAAGATCTGCTCCAGAAGGAAGACCCCTCGCTAAACGGGTTATTTTCACCTTTTTTTCAGACAAACGCCGCTTAATAAACATAGCAGTTGTCTCTCCTTCGGCAGAAGGGTTTGTAGCTAAAATTATTTCTGATATCCTGTCGCTCTCCCCTACCCTTTGAATTAGTTCTCCAATCCTCAAATCTTCCGGTCTTACATTATTTAAGGGGTCGATTAATCCGTGAAGCACATGGTAATAACCTTTGTACTCCCCGCTTTTTTCTATTGTTAAAACATCTAAGACATCTTCAACAACGCAGATTGTGCTTTGTTCGCGGCGCGGATCAGAGCAAATGTGGCAGGGGTCTTTTATGTCTACATTGTGGCACTTAGTGCATTCCACTGTGTCCTTCTTCAATTCCGCTACTGAGGATGAGAGAAAGTCCAGTTCTTCTTGAGGCACATGGAGGAGATAAAAGGTTAACCGGGCAGCTGTTTTTGGCCCAATACCGGGAAGCTTTTCTAACGCATTAATTAAATTGGCAATTGGTTTAGGAAGCTTCATTAGTTTAAATTAGTCTAAGAGAGGATCGCCGTTAAATACATCTGCGGGTTTTGTAGCAGATTTATTTTCAGTACTGCCTTTTTCTCTGTTTTTTTCTTCAATTTCCAGTGCTTTAATTTTCTTTTTGTCATCCGCTTTCTTTTTTTTCGGTTTTTTGGATAAAACACATTTTACTTTACGGGGGGAACCAAAAACTTCCGCGACTACTTTTTCTATTATTGTCCTATTTCTGCTTAATTCCAACTGGTCTTTGTGAAACCGGTAAAAAACCTCTAACACAAGTGTTTTTTCTTCCAGTTTTTTTGGCTGTGCAGACCGGAGCAGAGCTTCTATGGAATGGTTTAATGGGCGGATTTTTTCCAGTATCTGCGACCACTGCGGTATTAGTTCATTATCTTGATTTTCTTTCTTATTTTTAACTGCGGTTTTTGAACTGGTTTTCGCAGAATCTTTTTTATAGCTCTTACTTGCTTCGTTGACAGCAGGTTCCGACAGCTCTGCAGCAGGGTTCAAGTCAAGTTCTATAATTGCAATCTCTATTGGCAGTTGAGGTATAACAGCGTAACGCATTTCCCCCAAAGCATCTACCAATGAATTAATAAATTCCAGCAAATGTTTTCTTTCCAAATTAGTTGCTTGGGCTACCATTTTTTGGTAATCTTCCTGCCCTGCCTCAACTAATTCTTCTCCTGCTCCAGCTTGGATAAGCAGCAAATCTCGCAAATAAATAATTAAATTTTCTGCAAAAACAGATACATTACCGCCTGATTCAACAATCTGGTTTAGGTAATGCAAAGCTCCTTCTTTATTACCTTCCATAAGAAGCTGAGTAAATATTGCAGCATCTCCTTGATCAGAAATCAAATCTTCCACTGATATACCAGAAACAACAACTTTCTCTAGCAGAGTCTCGGCGTCTCTGTAGCCACCTTTGGCAGCCCTAGCTATCTTCTGCAATTCACCCTTAGAGAGGTTGTATTCCTCCTGCTTACATATAAATTGGAGTTTGTTAACAATATCATTAATACCTGCTCTGGAAAATTCAAAAATTTGACAGCGGGAGTGGATTGTTTTTGGAACACGGTGGGGTTCAGTAGTGCATAAAACAAAAATTGCGTGCTTGGGAGGTTCTTCTAATGTCTTCAGCAAGGCGTTAAAAGCTTCTCTTGTAAGCATATGGACTTCATCTATAACATAGACCTTGTACTCGCTAATGTTTGGTGATAAACCAACTTTGTCGCGGAGAGAACGAATATCATCAATTCCTCTGTTAGAGGCAGCATCGAGCTCAATTAGGTCCAGGTTTCTCCCTTCCTGAATAGCAATACAGGATTCGCATTCTCCGCAAGGTTCTCCGTAATTGTCTTCTCCTGTTCCCGGATTTTTGCAATTTACCGCCTTCGCCAGCAGTCGCGCAGTAGTTGTTTTTCCAGTACCGCGGGGGCCGTGGAACAAGTAGGCATGCCCTACTTTATTTTTATGGACAGCTTTTCTCAAAACCTCAGCAACATTCTCCAGCCCGAAAAGCTGTGAAAATTTCTGTGGTCTGTATTTTAAATAAAACATAAGTTAATTGCCAATTGTTGATTGCTGATTGTTCCATAAATTGCGGAAGCCGTGTTCTAACCACCTCATTATTTCTTCATCCGGGTAATCAGAGGGAGAGCGAATTACTATATCCCCTAACAAGACTTTGTTGTCCTGCAGTTTTTGGTTGTAATTAAATGTTAAAACGTAAGGGGTTTCATCCTTATTTGCGAACAAGCGGCTAAGCTCCTTCATATGCTCTTCACTAATTGTAAATATACCTACAATTAATTTTGCCATCCAAGCTTTTCCCTCGCTATTTTATTCACCTTCGCGCCGTCAAAACGACCGCGGACTTTTGGCATTACGTTACCCATAACCCTTCCTAAGTCTTTTAAACCTGCCGCATCAAGTTCTTCTACTGCATTATCTACTATTTCTTTAACTTCTTCTTTAGACATCGGTTCTGGAAGATATTCTTTCAAAACCCCCATTTGTGCACGCTCTTTATCTGCTAAATCTGTTCTTCCTGCTTGAGAAAACTGGCTAATTGAATCCTGGTGCTTATTTACCTGCTTTTGAATAACCTGCATTGCTGTTTCGTCATCCAGAGGTTCCTTCCGGGCTATTTCTTTATTCCTAAGCTCGGAAGTGACCATACGCAAAGCGGAAATGCGCTCTTTCTCCCTCTTTTTTATTGCTTCTCTAAGATCTTTTTGTATTTTATCAACCAGCATAGCGGTTCACCTTTCTAATCTTATACTCTTTAAGCTTTCTTTCTTTTTTCTTAACTACAGACGGGGGTTCATAATATTCCCGTTTTTTTACCTCATCAATAATACCAGCGCGATGTACCTCGCGATTAAAGCGGCGAAGAGCCTGTTCAATAGGCTCCCCTTCTCGTACTTCTACTTCTACTAATGGCATAAAATAAAAAACACCTCCATTCAATTAAATTAATTTTTCCACCTTCTCCAGATATTTATTAGATATTTGCTGAAGAAGCAGCTATGCATCCCCGCCCATTACATGTGTGTGTTCGTGCTCAAAATGGTTGTAACCAGCACCGTTATTAACAATTTTGTAACCTGTTTCATCTAGACCTAACTTTTTAACTGCTTTCCAACAGGCAGAAAGCATTCTGTCCCAATAACCTGTGTATTTCCCAGCCAGCGTATCTTTTTTAGTACGGTGCTGCTTATCAATTACCAGCACATGAACAGGTGCCCGGGGATACTTATCCTTAACTACAACAAATTTTTCTGTTTCCAAAACCTTTTCCGCATTTTCCTCGCCAGAAACAATTTTACATAAAACACAATCTTTTAACATAGTCTATTTTATAGTTTAACTTTCTGACACATAAAAACGCAAGTGGTGATAAAAGCTTTTAAAGCGGCATTGTTAGCAATAGCTGCCGGCAGTTAAGATGTTTTAAGGAGGTTAAAGGTATTTATAATCCTCTACTGCAGTTTGGCAACCAGGTTACGGAGGTTGACAATTTCTTCTTTATCACTATCCCTACGGCTTATTTCCACACCACCCTGCTGCAGAGAATTTTCACTAACAATTACACGCCATGGAATGCCAATTAAATCTGCATCTTTAAGTTTTACTCCTGCGGATACTTCAGTACGATCGTCGTAAAGTGTATCCAGACCATTTTCCAACAGCAGTGTGTATGTTTCCTCTGCCTTTTGTTTCACGTTTTTGTCCTCGTTATCCAGCATTAGTAAATGAATATCAAAAGGTGCTACTGAATCAGGCCAAATTATTCCTTCTTCATCATTGTGGGTTTCTACAATTGTTGCAATTGCTCTTTCCACACCAATTCCATACGCTCCCATCCACAACAGCTTTCTTTCCCCGTCTTCGTCAACAAAGAAACCTTCCTGCGGCTTTGTATAAAACAGATCTTGTTTAAAACAATGTCCGAATTCAATTCCCTGCTGAACTTGCAGACAGCCTTTTTTGCATTCAGCGCACAAATCACCCTCCTGAGCAAAAGCAATATCCGCCAACTCCTTATATTCAAAATCCCTGCCGTAATTGACATTTATTGTATCTGTTTTATCAGTTTTTTGACCGCCAGTTAAGTTTTTAACCTTTTTTAAACCAAGATCACCAACAAACCTGACATTTTTCAACCCCCAGGAATGCACATAACCAGGTCTTGTTCCCAAAGAGGCTAAATCATCTTCTGTAGCCTGTTCTAAATTGGCCACTCCTAAATATCTTTGCAGTTTTGCTTCGTTAACTTCCTGATCACCACGCAAAGAAGCAACAATATATTCCCCCTGCGGTGTTTTGTAAACAACGTTTTTAAGGTAGCGCCAGCGCGGCTCCCCGTAATGCTTTACATTATCTTCCATTGTTTTAACCCATTTTGGCTGGGAAACAACTTCCATAAGTTTTACATCTTCTTCAGGATTGAGATCTTTGCGTACAAACTCCGCTTTTTCTTCACTGGCTGCGTACCCGCAGTTATCACACATAAAAATTTGCGACTCCCCCGCCTTGCTGGGAACAATAAATTCATGGTTAAAATCCCCCCCAATTGCACCGCTTTCTGCCTGCACAGGTATTACTTCCAAGTCCAGACGCTTAGCAATCCGCAAGTAGGAGTTAAAAAATTTGTGATAGATATCTAAAGACTGTTCTTCGCTCCGACAGAAAGAATAGGCATCTTTCATCATAAACTCACGCACACGCAGCAAGCCTCCGCGCGGCCTTTTTTCATCCCTAAACTTACGGCTGAACTGGTAAATTAATATTGGCAAATCTTTATAGCTGGGAGCAAATTTTTTTACCAGCTCCACCATTACTCCTTCAGCAGTAGCACCAAGCGCAAAAGTACCGCCATGGTGATCTTCCACAACAAGCATCTGGTCCCCAAACGCCTGATCACGGTTTGTTTTTTTCCAAATATTTATGGGGTGTAAGGTGGGAACTAGCAGCCTGTGGCAACCAATGCTAGACATCTCCTCTTCAATTATTGAAACTATTTTCTGCCAAACCCTCATACCAAGCGGGAGAATTGAATAACGTCCGGAAGAAATCATACGAATATAACCAGCTCTGTGGAGAAGTTTGTGGCTGTTTGCTGCTGCATCCGAAGGCGCGTTGCGGATTGTCTGGCCGAAAAATTGAGAATAGCGCATTGCTGTTGTATTCTACCTGAGATAAGACTGCTTTAGCAAGAGGGCGCGGCCAATATCATTAGAACACAAGAACACGAGAACATTAAAACAAAAGATAGGTTGATTTTTACTTAATAAAGCACAATCCTGTTCTTGTTTTTATGTTTTAGTGTTTTAATAATATTGCTTTCGAAAACCAGACCTTAGGTCCTGCTTAGTTTCGGGTGGGACCCGGGTGCAGGGTCAACAGACCACGGAACCACGTAGGGTTCATGGCAACGCCGCATTCGCCCGCAGCGAATGCGAGGACGAATGGAGCTGTTGAGCCGAACCCAAGGGTGCCCGAAACTCACATGTGCACGAGAACTGCAACGATCAGCATGGTCTGCCGAACGAAGGCTTAATAATAATAAACAGTACCGAAAACCAACAGCTCTGCTGTTGGTTAAACTATCCCCACAATATCTTTCACTGTTACTGCAAACATAAGAAGAATTAGAAAAGCAAAACCCGCCTGGTTCACACGCGCTTTCCATTTAGGATCAATATCACGCCCGAGAATGGATTCCAAAGTAAGGAAAAACAGACGCCCGCCATCTAAAGCAGGGATTGGAAGTAGATTAAAAACAACTAAATTTAGACTTAACAAAGCAACAAACTGCATTAAAAAAGAAAAGCCCCAACTTGCTGCAGCACCTGTCAACTGGTAAATACCAACAATACCTGCTACTCCTTCAGGCACCTGCTGTTTTATAAACAGTTCGCGGATGGTTAGGAAAAAACCGCGCAAAGTCTGCACTAAAATATAACCAACCTGCTTTAAGCCACGCCAAGGTGCTAAATACCAGGGAACTTTTTCATAAACAATCCCGCCTTCCATATTGACAACAATACCCAAAGGGCCCTGCCCTTCCGGAGGATTTTTCCGTGGTGTAATCTTAATTTCCTTTCTTCCTTCTTCAGTTGTCAGTGTAAAAGTGACTTCCTCACCTGCATACTGTTTACTTCTTTCCACTAACTGCTGTGTTGAAACCAGCTCTTCCCCAGCAACTTTTTCTACTGTAGAACCGGCAGAAATACCAGCTTTTTCTGCCGGAGAGTTTTCAGCAACTTTAGTAATTATGACTGAAGTATCCAACTTTGGATTACCAAAAGAAAAAAGCAAGCTTAAAATAACCCAGCCAACCAGTAAATTGCAAAAAACCCCAGCTGTCAGAATTACTGCTTTTTTTAGTGCACTCTGGGCTTGAAAACCAATTTTCTTCACCGCATCTTCCCCTTCCAGTCTGACAAATCCGCCCAGCGGAAGAAAATTAATTGTGTACTCCGTTTCCCCGATTTTTCTACCCCAAATTTTGGGAGGAATTCCAAAACCAAATTCCTCTACTTTTACACCAAATAGTTTAGCAGTAATAAAATGCCCGAATTCATGAACAAAAATAAGTAGTGATAGTATTGGAATAAAGATAAATATAGTTGGCACAATGTATAGTATATAGTAGTAAGTGGTCCATCCGCCATAGGCGGATGTCCTAAGGAGAATTTCCTGCGGAAATTCTCCACAACGCTAGAGTAGCTGGTCCATCCGCCA
>CAYREW010000025.1:0-10448 GCA_964423535.1 uncultured Candidatus Saccharibacteria bacterium | reverse complement strand
GCAGTAGCGTTTGGTTTAAGGCGGATTGCTTCCGGTTACTTTACAACAGTATTGTAAATCTCTGTAATCTTCTCCGCCACGGAGTCCAGGGTATAATTTTCTAAAATTCTTTGTTTTGCTTTTTTCCCCATTTCAGCACGCTCTTCCACAGACATGGAAACCACTTGGCTTACAGCTTCTGCAATTTCTTCCGGATCAGTATGATTAACTAAAATACCGCTCTTGCCATTAACAACAGCATCTCTGCTTCCGCCTTCTTTACTTGCAATTAACAGCTTTTCCAAAAGCATTGCTTCAATCATTGCAATTGAAAAATATTCCTGCGAAGGTATAACAACTAAATCAGCAGAATCAAAATAGACAGGCATTTTTTCGTGCGCTACCGGCGGTTGTTTAATAATAAATCCCTCCAAATTATTTTCCCGGGTAAAAGAATCTATTCTTTGAGTGTAATCTGTATTATTTTCCGGCCAGGCTACCAGAAGTGCACGAATCCCGTTTTCTTTAAGAAACGACTTTCCTAAAACATTAAGTGCTTTTAGCAAAGTCAACTGCCCTTTCCGCGGATCAACACGGGAAGGTACTAAAATTGCAAAAGCATTTTTTATACCCGAAATCTGCTCCAAATTGCTGACTTCTTCCTGTTCCGCATGGGAAAAGTCAGCAGGGTTTATTCCGTTGGGTGTAACTGTTATGCGAAAATCGTCCGGCTCAACAGCTTTGTAATTTTCTTCCAAAAATTCTTTCTCCGTTGTTGACAGCGGGCAAATACGCGAGGCGTGTTTGAGCGAAACTTCTTCCGAAGCAATGCGGGCCGGGAAGTTGTATTTTGCATCCAACTCTTTACCACTCCCCTCCCCTCTTTGCAAACAGTCCTCTTTTTTTCTCCTTCCCAAAGAATGTGTTGTTAAAATTGTCGGCAAATCAATATTCTCCTCCTCTTTTAACATCTTACTTAATTTTGTTACTGCTTCCCAGCCGTCAGCGTAGTGGCCGTGGGCTATATCATAAACAACACCGTTGCCTTTGGAAAAAGCAAACATTGATTCAACAAATTGGTTTATAAACTTTCCGTAAAGCTGTTCTTTTGGAATATATCTGTCAGATGGTCCGGCAGGCAAACGGATAATTCTAATTCCAACCTCTTCAAGCTCTTTTACATGGATACAGTGTTTTGGATAATGGAGAAGTTCTTTACCAATAAAATCGGAATTGTCTTTGTCTACCTGAAAATCATCATCCTGGTAGCGGGTGTAAATATCAATTTGATAATCGGGATTCTGCTTTATTAACGCCTTAGGCTGTTTATACATTACTTCTGTCTGACCGCCTTGCGATTCTTCGCCTAAACGCTCAATCCAGTCAGGTCTGCAGTGGGGGCTGGTCCATAAAATAGTCATTTTTGATTTTTAATGCTCCCACTTATCGGAAGCGGTTACATCAACTTTTATCGGAACCCGCTTTAACAACAACCGTCCTGCTCTCTCCATCTCTTCTGCCATAGCAAGGCGCACTTCTTCTGCCTGATCTTCATGAGCCTCAACAACTATCTCGTCGTGGACTGTATGTATAATATAAGCATCAAATCCTTCTTTTTTAATTCTGCGGTCTGTAAAAACAATCGCGTACTTAGTCATATCCGCACTTGTACCCTGGATTGGAGTATTTTTTCCCTGCCGCCGGATATGGGCAATCTTCCGCTCGTAAGCAGTATCCGACTTATCCGGTTTTTGAAAATAACGAATCCTACCTCCCAACGTCCGCGAATACCCTTTACGTACAGCTTCATCTGCAGCTTTTTCCAGCCATTTATCTACTCCTTTGTAGGTGCGCAAGTATTTATTAACTAATTTTCTTGACTCTTTAACAGAAATGCCGAGCTGTTTTGCTAAAGAAGTGGCACCGCGGCCGTACATAAGACCAAAATTTATTGATTTAGCCTGGAACCTTTCCACATCAGGCCTGACCTCCTCTGGTGGAATACCATACATTTGCGCAGCTGTAAGTGTGTGTAAGTCTTTGTCATTAAGATAGGCATCCATAAAATTTTCATCTCCCGAAAGCTCAGCCATTATCCGCAGTTCCGCTTGTGAATAGTCACCGGTAACAAATTTGTAATTGGGAGAAGGTTTAAAACCGCCTCTAAACATAGAATCGGAAGGAATCTGCTGAAGATTAGGATTGGAAGACGCGAACCGCCCTGTATCAGCACCTATCTGCATAAAATCGCAATGTATCCGACCTGTTTCCGGGTGGATTTTTTCTAAAAGTGTTTCTCCAAAAGAACTGATCAGCTTTTCATAACCGCGGTACTCTAAAATCATCTCCGCCAGCGGATGGTTAACGGAATTCAATACGGAAAAGCTTGTGGAAGGTATATCAACACCAACTTTGGCAAAAGCATCAACAAGTTGGGAAGGGCTGTTTAAATTAACTACATCCTGTTTATTACCGAACAAATCAACTGCTTCGTGTCTAAAAAAGGGGCGGAATTCATTTTGGATCTTTTTTGCAATTCTGTCCCTTTTTTCTTTCATCTCCTCAATATTTTCCCGCCACTTTTCCTCATCAATCCCTATACCTCTTAGCTCCATTTCCGCAACAATTGGTGCAAGTGCAAATTCCAGCGAAGCAATTTTTAAAAGTTTCATTTTTGACAATTTTTCAAACTGTTTTTTTTGTATTGGAAATAGAACCAGTACATCCAGCGCTGAATAATTAAAATGGCGGGCATCAAACTTTTTTGTAATTGCTACAGTTTTCCAATCGTAAGATTCCCAATCTTTGTCCAGCTTAATATCTAAATATTTTTCTGCAATAACACCAAGATTAATCGCCTGCCGCTTGCCGGTTGTAAGTATTCTTTCCGCAAGCATTGTGTCGTAAAAATTGTTAATTATCATATCTGCATTTGCCTTAAGCATACTGTAGTCAAATTTCCCGTTTTGGAGAATTTTTAGAATTGACTGATCTTCCATAAGCGGTTTGATTGGGGAAAGATCGAGGTCGGCGTCAATTATGTATGCTTTTTCAGGTGTACCCAGCTGTACAAAGATTAGCTTGGATAGATAGGGATCTGTGCCTGTTGCTTCTACATCAACAGCAATTTGCTCTGCTTTTTCCAAATCATCAACAACCTGCTCAAGCTGGGCAGGTGTTGTTATGTATTCATAGGGAGGGTTTTTTTTGTTGAACATTACAAACCTAACATCATTGCATTCTGCACTTCTTCCAACACTTTCTTTGCTTCTTTTCTAGCTTTTCTGGAACCGGTTTTTAATATTCCTTCAATTTTCTCCGGCTGATTTTCGTATTCTTTTCTTTTTTCCCGAATCGGATCCAAAAACTCATTAATAACCTCTGCCAAGCGGCGTTTAACTTCCACATCGCCTATACGCCCTTCTTTGTAGCGTTTTTTAAAATCTCTCACTTCCTCCTTATTGGTGTTAAAAACATTATGATAAATAAATACAGGGTTGCCTTCTACAGTACCCGGATCTGTTGGATGCACGCGGTTTGGATCTGTGTACATGCTCATTACTTTTTCGTTTACTGTCCCGGAAGAATCAGAGAGATAGATGCAGTTGTCCAGCGATTTGCTCATTTTTTCTTTACCGTCAAGTCCGACCAGTGTGGGAACATCGCCAATAAGCGGTTCCGGTTCGGTAAAGACCCGACCATACAACTTGTTAAACTTGCGAGCAATTTCTCGCGTTACTTCTATATGCGACTGCTGATCTTTACCAACAGGCACCAAATTTGCTTTAACCATTAAAATATCAGCCGCCTGCAAAATCGGATAAGTAAGGAGACCTACAGAAGGTTGTTCAATTTTGCAGTTGCGCATCTGCTCTTTTAGCGTCGGGACCCGTTGTGCCCGCGGTACAGTAATCAGCATGGAAAAAAGAAGAGAAAGGTAAGTTACTTCCGGTACAGCGGATTGTAAGTAAATTGTTGATTTATCCGCATCCATTCCGACAGAAAGATAATCCAAAACAAGCTGGCGGATATTTTCCGGTAATTTCTCCAACTTTTTCTTTTCCGGCGCTGTAGTTAATGTGTGCAAATCAGCAATAATGAAAAAACAGTCATATTCATTCTGCAGTTTCACCCTGTTTTGCAGTGAACCGACATAATGGCCGAGGTGCAGCCGGCCTGTGGGACGGTCACCGGTCAGTATCCGTTTTTTGTTATCCATGTCAATTTATTATACACTTTAAATTGAGGGACGGACATACAAGGTTGAGACGCCTTGCCCGTCCCTCATTTTTTATCTACGGTTTAATCACTCTTATCAAAGGCAAAGGAACAGAACGAAGCGTGTTGTAAAACGGCTGTTCATAAGGATAAATTTTACCCTGAATATCAAGCAAAATTAGATTAGGCGCATTCTCTTCCAAATATCTCCCGATTGCTGCATAGGTTAATGCGCGCTCCTCAATAGCTTCCGAACCTATTTTATGCGCTTTTTGCACTGTTTTTCTTGATTTCAATTCTTCAATTTCCCTGGTAAGTGAAACATTGTTAGCAAATTGAATTCTCAGATCATGCAAAGAATGGTGCGGAACCAAACTGCTCAACCTCTTCGCTTCATTTCTACCAGAAATCCGCCGCAACCCTGCTAAATTTTGTACAAAAAGCCTGTTAATCTCCTCTTTGCTTTTTCCTTTTACCTCAGGATCAAGATCTACCAAATATATTGAATAGCTGAAAGGGAAAGTGAATAAACTATCTAACTTTCTCGCCACTTTTCTTAACTCTGCATATTCTTTTTTATTAACCCCGCTGGTTATATCGATATGCTCCCCCCTACTATTCTGGATGTATGCAGGACTCGCAAATGAGACAAAATCCAATCTAGAATCAGAAACAGCAGTTTGTGCTAAAACAAAGCCTAATCCGTATATTGTTTCACTCGGTATATTACACACATTTCTCTCATCCAATTGCAGGAAATTACTAAGCATTTTAAGCAATCTGTACAACTCTTCTGGCGGAACCCGCCCTTTGTTTCCCCTTACCGCACCGTGGACAAAATCGTGTCCGCGGGCTATTTCCGCTCTGGATACTAAACCTGCTTTTGTAAGCAATTGTTTTACTAAACTTTCCTTTGCCATAATTTAATACACCTCCTTAAGTAATTTTGCCTAATTGCTGGCAGGGGCGGCGGGACTTGAACCCGTAACACACGGTTTTGGAGACCGCTGCTCTCCCAAATTGAGCTACGCCCCTACAAAAACAAAAACCCCGTCTTTGATTACCACAAATTAGTGATAAGCAAGGACGGGGCTGTTAACTAAATTAACAACTCGTGTTGCCACCTTGTTTTATTTAAACCATTACTGGCTTAAATCTTAATCACCGGCTCGTATCCGAAGACCGATTTCGGTGTGCAATTTGGTAACGGAGTGCATCTCCGGGTAAAGCTACTTAAAATATATCTGCCAGAGTAGCGCAACTTGTTGCGCGCTTAAAAGAGCGCGAAGCAAGCTTCGCTACTCTACTTACTTTAAATTCGCAGTTTCTGTTCGCCTTACCAGCTCCGGGGCCCATTCTCCCCATCAACGCTGTTGTTATTTAACTGTGCAGAAAAGTATAACCGCCTGCCTAAAAAAAGTCAAATCATCAACACACATCCATTCAGCCACACATTTACATCTTAAAAATATATATATATATATATATATAAACAAATACTATATACAGACAACTTTACGCAGAAGCTCAACGTTCGTTGAACTTATTCGTAAATGCAAATCAGTATATATTGCTATAATTGCAACAAAAAGAAAAGTTACTCCAAAAATTATTTACGCACAGCTTGGACGTTCGTTGAAGCTGTACGTAAAACATTTGCTTGTTGCTTTGGTCTTATAATTGTACTTGTGGTTGCGGTTGATTAGGCTTGTCACTGTGACTGTGGGTGTAATTGTGACTGTGACCAGGACCATGATTGCGATTAAGCTTGTGACCGGGGTTGTATGTGTGATTATGTGAAAGCCGGATAAGTGCTGCTTTAGTAATTTAATTAACTAGTATTTGGTGTTGCAGAATTCTAATTTTCCGGTGTGTAAGTAACAGTGAGTTCCTGCACCGTTTTGTTACCGGCACGATCAACAGCTTCCACCAGCAACTTATTCTCCCCTTCCTTAAGGAGGGTATTGTAACTAAAACTACCTTCCCGATTAACAACAGCTTGGTGCTTATTAACAAAAACAGAAGCATCCGGTTCTGTACTCCCCTTTAATTCCAACCGCGCATCATCTGTCTCAAAGCTGTCAGCCGGTTCGGATACTGTAAGCTCCGGGGGTTCTTTATCCACAACCACAGTAAAGGTTTTTGATTTTTTACTTTCATTCTCAGCCTGGTCAACAGCAATGGTGTAAATTGTATTAGTACCTTCATGCAGCTCCAAATCTTCAAATTCGAAATCTCCATTTTTATCTGTAAGCGTCTGTTCTGCAAGACCATTGTTTAAATACAGCTTCACTGTTGCGCCTGCTTCCGCATAACCTTCTAAATTAATAAAGTTTGTATTTACAGCTGACGGTGCGTCTGCTACAAACGGCGCTGGTGGTGGAATTGTATCCTTTCTTGCAGTATCAACTTCTTTAGGCGGAGCAATTACATCCCAAAAAGTTACAATGCGCGACAGCACAGGCACACTTAAAAAGAAAATTCCTACTAACATAGCTACCGAAGCGAACAACATAATAACAAGCCTTATTATTAGCTCTTTTTCGCCTGGCGCTTTTTTACTTCGGTATGATTTACGTCGTTTTGACATAGTTTTGTTAACTCGTTTATTCGTTGACCCGTTTATCCGTTAGTTCGTAAGCTCGAATTTCATTATGGCAGCCCCTGTACCAGTAACCATCCTCCAAAGGAGTATGGTTTTGGGAGTTTCGAAGCAAGGCTTCGAAACGTCCACGCTAAAATTAGATAGGTGAAGAAATTTGCTATGCAAATTTCTTCTAAAAGCAATTCGCCATAGGCGGATTGCTTAGGGCAGCGTGGTCCAAACCTTAACGGTTTGGCCTATGGAGTTTTCGGCATTGCCGAAGGCACTTTCTTTAATGCCCCTGTACCAGAGCACTCACTTCGTTCGTGCACGGTACATGGCAGCGTAATCTCTAAGCTCACTTCGCCGCTACGCTCCTCGTTCGCTAAGATATTACGCTGGAGCCAGTGGTCGGAATTGAACCGACGGCCTCTCCCTTACGAAGGGAATGCTCTGCCTCTGAGCTACACTGGCAGAAGCTTATACAGATATATTGTACTAAAATGTCCAGCAGGTCACAAATTAAGCGGAAATTAAATAAATCATAAATACTAAATCGGAAGGCCGAAATTTGAAAATTTTCGTATTTCAATATTCAATATTCGGATTTTATAATAGCCTTTTTTAGTAACTAATCCCTTGAAAACAAAGTGGCACATGCTAAAATACATACTGTTATGCCTGACGGATTTTATTCACCATTTGACGAATTTTTTGAATCTTTTGGACCGTCCTCTATGAGCGGAAGGTACCCCCGTTCACGTGAAAGAAGAATTGATTTGGCACAATACTTGTCTGAACGCGGCAAAGAAATTATTAATGAAGCGGGACAAGAAGCTGCACAGCAGGGAACAAAAACTCTGGACACAGAACATCTTTTACTTGCTGTTGCCAAGGATAAGGAGTTGGGAGCTAAAATTCTGGAACAGCTGGGAATTGAGCCAAAAGATTTAATTAACCACCTGGGCGAGAATATTAAAAAAGCATCAGCAGAAGCACCGGAAGCTGTTTCCTTGTCACCAAGAGCAAAAAGAGTTCTCCAACTCGCTTTTTATGAATCGCAGGAATTAGGGCACTCATATATTGGTGCTGAGCATATATTATTAGCTTTAATTCGCGAAGGCGAAGGTTTGGCAGCACAAACATTAAAAAAATACGCTATTGATTTGACAAAAGCACGGGCTGCTGTTATTAAATTAACCGGCAAAGGAGCACCGGAAGGAAAAGCTAAAGATGTTTCCAAAACACCGGAGCTGGATCAATATTCACGGGACTTAACAAAAATGGCAAGAGCAGGGAAACTTGACCCTGTTATTGGGCGTGAAGAAGAGATTGAACGCGTTATTCATATTCTTTCCCGCAGAACAAAAAACAATCCTGTACTTATTGGGGATCCCGGTGTAGGTAAAACTGCAATTGTAGAAGGGCTGGCGCAGAGAATTGCCTCAAATGAAATACCGGACACGCTGCAAAACAAACGCGTACTTGCTTTAGACCTGCCTCTTATGTTGGCAGGAACGAAGTTCCGCGGCCAGTTTGAAGAACGCCTCAAAAAGGTTGTAGAAGAAATTGAAGAAGCGTCCAGGGAAATTATTTTATTTATTGACGAACTGCACACAGTTGTTGGCGCAGGGGCAAGTGAAGGTGCTATTGACGCTTCCAATATACTTAAACCCCCGCTGTCCAGAGGTGAACTGCAGGCAATTGGTGCAACTACACTAAATGAATACAAAAAATACATTGAACCGGACGCTGCGCTGGAACGGCGTTTCCAACCAATTGTTGTAAAAGAAAACACAATTGAAGAAACAATACAGATTCTAAAAGGTCTCCGCGACAGGTACGAAGCGCACCACAGAGTAAAAATTACAGACCAAGCTTTGGAAGCCGCAGCCACTCTTTCCGACCGCTACATGGCAGACAGATTTTTACCCGACAAAGCTATAGATCTAATTGATGAAGCTGCAGCCAAAGTCAGGCTGCGCTCAGTGGAAGCACCGGAAAATCTTAAACAAGCTGAAGAGCAGCTTAAGAAACTGCGCTCAGAAAAAGAAGCAGCAGAAAGGGCTAAAAACAAGGACCGTGCTGACGAACTGGAGAAAAAAATTGATGAGCTGGAAAAGGTTAAAGAGGAATTAACCGAACTGTGGCAAAGAACAAAAGGTACTGAACAGCCGGAAGTTTTGGTTGATGATGTTGCGGAAGTAGTATCCAGAATTACCGGCATACCGCTTACACAACTATCCGAAGATGAAAGAGAAAAACTCCTACATTTAGAAAATCGTCTGCACAAAAGAATTGTCAATCAAAACAGCGCTGTTGAAGCTGTCTCCGAAGCTATCCGCAGAGCGCGTGCAGGACTGAAGGATCCTAACAGACCAATTGGCACATTCCTATTTTTAGGACCTACAGGTGTTGGAAAAACAGAACTTACCCGCGCACTGGCTGAAGTTCTCTACGGTGATGAAAACCTGATGGTGCGGCTAGACATGTCTGAATTTCAGGAAAGGCACGCTATTGCCAGACTTATTGGCTCACCCCCCGGTTACGTCGGTCACGAAGAAGGAGGTCAGCTTACCGAGGTTGTCCGCAGAAAGCCGTTTTCTGTAATTCTGCTGGACGAAATTGAAAAAGCGCACCCGGACGCGTTTAACCTTTTACTCCAAATAATGGAAGACGGACGGCTGACTGATGGTAAAGGCCGCACAGTCGATTTTAAAAACTCAATAATTATAATGACTTCAAATTTGGGCAGCGATGTATTTTTTGCAGATTTGGAGGAGGAAGAAAAACACAATAGAATTGACAGCATTCTCCGCCGCACTTTCCGTCCGGAATTTCTAAACAGGCTGGACGAGATAATACTTTTCCGAAACTTAAACAAGGAAGATCTGCTAAACATTGTTGAGCTCCAGCTTAAAGATGTGCAAAACCTGCTTGATGAACACAATATGAAACTGGAGGTTACAAAGGAAGCAAAAGAGTATTTGGTTGACGAAGGCTACGAACCGGAATTTGGAGCACGGCCGATTAGAAGACTTATTCAGCGTGAAATAGAAAACCCGATTTCCGACAAAATTATTAAAGGCGAGCTTAATGAAGGAGATACTGTAAAAGTATTATTAGAAGACAACAGATTGACGGTAAAGAAGTAAAAATGGTATAGTTAGCAGCGTTATGAACAGAGAATTAAACTTTTCACCAGGAGATCGCGTAAGAGTACACTACCTTATACGCGAAGAAGATAAAGAACGCATTCAACCTTTCGAAGGAGTTGTAATTGCAATTAAAGGAAAAGGTGCTTCCAAAACATTTACAGTGCGGAAGATAGCGTCGGCAAATATTGGTGTAGAACGTATTTTTCCTCTTCAATCACCCAATATTGAAAAAATTGAAATAGTTAAAGAAGGTAAAGCACGTCGCTCAAAACTCTACTACCTCCGCGGAAGAACAGGGAAACAAGCGATGAAGGTGAAGGAAAGAACGTAAGATATAGAGACAGTAAGATACTAGAAGGTTTCCACGAAATTACAAATTCCAAAAAGTAAATCCGAAATTCGAAAAGTAATAGCGAAATTCACCTGTCTGCCGGCAGGCAGGTTTCGCGCTATCAATCGCAGAATGAATTCTGCTACTACACTTCCGTTGGCGTTATCAAGCGCAGAAT
>CAYREW010000024.1:0-10643 GCA_964423535.1 uncultured Candidatus Saccharibacteria bacterium | reverse complement strand
CCGGCGGCGGTAGATCTTTTTTGACATCCTACACTTTCCATGCTAACTTGTAATTGAAAAAGGCTTGAAAAAAGTAAGACTGAAGAGGGAAAAATGCTGTTAAGTAAGGAAACAGCAAACGAGTAGCATTTACAATACAGGAGGAGTCACATGCCCATTAAGATCGGAAGAGGTAGTACGGAAAGTTTCGAATACATGAAAGTACTGTGCCCGAGGTGCGACGGCAAAGGAACAGTTAAGGGACTTTTTGGAAAAAGAAGGTGCGGCAAATGCAAAGGTTCAGGGCAAATTAGTTCTGCCAGAGCTGGGCAAGCCCAACCTCCTCCTAATTATGATCGATCTTTCTAAACAGGATTAACATAATATATCTAGATTCGAAGGAGCCAGTAATTTGTTTCCAACGCAAACGCAAGAAACAAAAACTGGCTCATTTTTTTGCACACCTTAACAACAGCCTGCAACCAGAGCCTGCCTGCCGGCAGGCAGGCCTATCTCTGTCTACCCCTTAACAACAGCACACAGAGATAATTTAATATATAGCAAATGCGACCGCATTCCATATAACACAAAAAAATTCCGTCCATAAAATACAGGTGCGCAGTCCCTAGCAATTTATTTTGACAAAATAATAAATATAGGTTACTCTCTAAAGAGAATGGATCGCTGTTAAAAAGGCGAGAAACTAAATAATTAAGGAGGTAGCTGATGTTGGGGTTAGTGATTTTTCTGTTTTTCGCAGTGCTGTTATTTTACGCAACAGTAGCGGGTTTAGCTGTCATTGCATTTTTGTTAGCAGTGCCGGCAATAGCTGCTTATGTATTAATTAGTATAAAAATGTTTGTGAAAGATCCTGATGGATCAAACAAGACGCGTGCAAAAAAAGCTAAGGCAGCTGCAATAGTTACTGAAGTATTAACTTTACTCGTAGCGTTAGTTGTTTATCTGCTACTACGTGCAATTGGCGGTCAAGAAGCTGTAGATACGCTCTTGGCGGGATTGGGAAACGTTTTAATTGCTATTAGCCTCGTAGTTGTATTTACGCTTGGAACTGCATGGATATTGGGAGCAAGCGCAGTAACAGGCTACGGTTCTGTAGCTTACTTTGTGCACCAAATTGAGGAGTTGTTTTTTAAAGGCCCTGAAAAAACTCCACTGCCGGTGTTGCGTTTTAATGTTTCGGAACGGGCACATAAGTACGGTATATTAGGCGGTGGGGTGCTAAGTTTTTTAACAATGCTATTTGTTATATGGGCAGCAAGTGGAGAAATGGGAGTGATTGCAGCAATAATAATCTGTTCGCTTTTGTTACTGCTACCAGTAATTAGAATATGGGTTGAACTTCGGGATTTGGATTCAATAAGAAATCACAATTTCTGGAAGGATTTGGTATTTTACATTAGGATGTTTCGAAGAGCTTAGGATGCTTTTTCCTTTTAATAAGGTGAGTGGTTAAAAAACCGCTCACTTTTTTTTTCCATCCTGCCTACGTAATAGCATAACAAAAGCCTGCAAACAGAGCGAGGCTCTGTTTACCCTTTAATGAAGACCTGTAGAGGGAACAAAAAAAGAGGCTCTTCAAAAAATAAGATTGAAGAGCCTAAAAACAAGTAACTAAGCAATGGTGCAGTATTCCCCCACTGTCATATGAGCTTTTGGACAGTCAAACGAGAGTCCGTAATCTGTTAACGGATCGGAAAATGCATCAGGACCCAATATTTCAGCATTCAGAACAATATGAAAATAATATTGCCAATATCTGATCATTTCCGAAGGCAAGTTTTCAACAGGAATCTCACCGTCAACGGCCTGCATAATTTTAATGCGCAGCTGAGAAAAAATATCAGGCTTTCCGGTATGCGCTAAACGGCAGATGCGTAAAGCAACAGCCTGTTCGGGAATAAGATTATTGTAAAAACAAGCCACCTGCTCGGCAGGCGTGTTGCGAGCAAACAGGTAATCGTGCACAGGGAATTTCGGCAAAGTTGTGCCTGACTGGACAGCAGTACCGTGAAGAGCAACAAAAACAGCGCGGTACTGACCGCAATGCAATAATGATAAACCCAAATGCTTAAGAATAAGCGCTGAGTGCTTACCCGGTCCGGAATCCAACAACTCTTCGGCAGCTTCTTGAACAGATATTTTCCCACGCTCCAACAACAAACCTATTTCATGTTCTGTTCCAAGATGAAATCCGCAAAACTGCACATCCAGATTGCAATTTTTCCTCACAGTCTCCTCCCTTTATCTTAGATTAAAACCGCTAAATCCCAACTGCTAGAATTATAAGTTGTACATAAAGATAGTGCAAGTGTGTCATAACGTAGGTATGTACATTTTATCCCATAATATCAACAGGGAGAGGTAAGGTAGTTTATCCCTTTACTAAGGCTTTATCCACCCACACTTACTTTTACATATTGTACTATCGGATGTATAATATAATTAGAAGAACAAAAGGAAAAATGTTTGATTTTTGCCTTTAAGACAGCCTTGAGGGCTAAGATCAACTACTTTTCAATTGGCGCCGCACATTATAACACAGGAGGAAGCTGATGCTAAGGAAGTTCAAATCTCGGATCGCCGTTTTGGCAGCAATTGCTGCCGCGGCTCTCGTGCTCATCTATCTGACGTTTGGATGGAAGGGAATCCTGGTCGCCGCGATCGCCGCGTACGTCATTGCGACGATGGCGATCGGCTACTGGTTCGCGGCCACGGTATTTGCTAGCGCGGTTATCGTGGGCGCCCCGATAGCTGCTCTGTTCGGGATCGGGAAGGAGTACCTGAACAGCATCTACAGCTGGCGGTCGTACGCGAGAATTGCGTTAACGACCGTCACCGCTCCGGTTACAGCCCCCTTCGCCCTCTTCTACTTCGTAGTCGAGACGCTGAAGGGAAAGGAGGAAAACGCAAGAAGCTAGTCTGACACAAGCCCGGGAGTGAGGAGAGGATATACACTTAATTGTGTGTAAACTCACTCACCTCCCGGGCGCTTTTTTTGCAAAACAAAGATTGCAAATTGGATACTGCGATCGCACCCCTCAATTTACAACCTATTTATCTAACGCACGTTCTGAATACTGTCAATCAACCACTCACCATCAACATTTTCCATATAAGTGGATACAAGTACACTGTGCTAGAATTAAACCTATGGCAGTCACACTTCAACTTATTGGACTAAGTATAAAACAGCTAAAAAGCATTTTCGGCTGCAAAGATCAAAAAGTTGCTAAACAATTAACAGAGCTGTACGAAGAACAATTTGGCGCCAATTATTACAGGGAAGATGAAAAAGAACGACATCGTAGCGAGCTTAAACTAATAAACAATATTGTTATGGGTAAAATAACACCGCAGGCAGCGGAAGAGAACCCTAATTTTCCTTTTTTATTAATAAATATCTTTGTTTGGTTTAACCAAGAGCTAATAGTTGCGGATGGTGATAATTGGAGCGGGTTTATTGATTACCTAACGGAAACGGAGCGGAAATTGAATGGTAAAGCTGAGGAAATTGAAATAGCATTCTTTTCCGGAAGAGCTTTGTTTACAACGCACAAAAATCTTCCCTACCAGGAATTCCCCTACGGATACTTTAAAAATAATGAGATAAAAGAAATGTTGGAATACATGAATAAACATAAAGATGTATTTTACGATCTGGAAGGGTGGGGAAATATTTTTCCCCAATTTCTCACTAATATAGAAAAAGCAGACAAAGATCTTTTCCACTGCGCATCTTGATAACAACAGCAACAAAATAGTATTATAAAGGTAGTTATAACCCGTAACATTTTGTTATGAGTATATATTGAAGGGAGAAATACCTGATAAGAGCACTTTAACATATCTATATAAAATAACCGGCGGCTAATCAGAATAAAAAGGAGAGTGTAAGATGGCTTCCCCATGCACAGAAGGACCGACGCGCAAGGATATAGAAGCAATTCGCAGCTCAATAGAAGCAAAAGAGAACAGAATGGAAGAAGCGAAAAGGCGGTACGCGAGAGGGAAAGTTGATGGGAAAACGCTGGAAACAGCCGGGGACAAATACAGAATTACAACAAACAGGGAAAAGATAGATAAAATTTGCAAAAAGCAAGGAGAAACAACTAAAAGAAGAAGAAAAGAACAAAGATCATTTCCAAAAAAAAGTCCGGCACAAGAAAAAAGAGGCGGTAAAATCAACCAAGATATTGGATCAGTGGGAGAGTATGTTGGCAATCGTATAACCGCACTCGGTCTGGGTCTAGAACCTGTTCCCTACGATAAGCCGCGAAGAACTGACATTGGTCCAGATGCTGTTTTCCGAAACCCGGACAACGGTAAGTTAGTAATGGTTGAATGCAAGTTAACTGAAGATCTATCTGGATACGGCAGACGTTCGTTAAGCAGCACAAAGCACGGAAAACAGTTATCACAAGAATGGGTTGAAGAAAAAGCACGCGAAATGCGCGAGCGCGAAGCAGGTACAGAGCTTTACAGCAAAACCAATGCTGAGATTGGCAAGGAAATTGAAAAAGCTGGTGCAGAAAATGTACAAACCCTCCTAGTACATGTACATCCGCAATCCTTCAATGTAACTGTGTCCCAGCCAGGGGAAAAAATATCTTGGGAACCGCTAGCAGTATTTGAATATATTCCAAATAACGACGCTGTTTGGACAGACACAGAGGAAAGAAGCTGATAAATATAGAGGAGGTTTGGGAAAAAATGGGCAGCAATAAAAACTCCTATCTTCACCACGCTTTGGAAGCTTTTGAGTGGCATGTAGAACAATACAACAGAAACTACAGAGATCAAGAAAGACTACCGAAAAATTTCAATTGGAGACCGTACCGTTTCTGTGTGCAAGACGTAATTCTCGGCCTTGTTGCAGTAAAACATGTTAGAAAAGGCAATTACCTGGAAGTAGATGTTTGTTTAGCAACAGATGTCAATATTTTTCCACCACTTTCGGGAGTAAAAGTAGTCACATCATTTATTTTAAGTGAAGCATTTAAGTGCGGAGGTTCAATGGAAATCCGCTTTACATTTAACGTACAAGGTGGACGAGTTCCTACAGAAATTTGTTCTCTTGCCTACGAACACGGCATTAAACTAAAGCACATTTGGAAAGGACATATTACTCCTGCGGAAGCGCGGGAACTTTACCTGGCGGTAACGGATTTCTCTCAACCTGCAGTGGAGAAAATCAAACAGCTTGCTGTAGAAACAGAACTTTCTCCCGAACGGGTCTGCTATATGGCACATCACGGTATTTGGACAGTTGGGGAAATTGAATCTATTCTTTTAGGAAGCACATTTCCAAACCGCCTGCTTTTAGGCGATTCTGTACCTGAATTACGGCACCTCTTTTTAACAGATCTGGTCCACGCAAGAGCAGCTCTGCTCGGCGGCTTTCTAGACCGCAAGCTGGAGTTGAAAGAACGCGGCGATGAAAGCCAAGCTGTTGAACTTGAAGGTGATCAAAGAATTGTAGATATTGAATTTGACCCCCGCTACTACGCAAAAGTATATCAATCAGAAGAACAACTGCCTGTTCCCTGGTTACAAAATGCGGAACTCACTATTCCACCGGGAGAACAACTTGTTGTAATGGTCCGGGCCAGAAACTCGGCAGATTTGGAGTTGAACTTTGCTGAAGATTGTAAAACTGCAAGCGAGATGGTGCAAATGTATCAGACTGAAGCAGACAGAAAAACGCATTACTGCAGTATTGTGCCACGGGATATTGAAGAACTTACAAAAGAACAGCGGGACGGAATGAGAAAAACTGCAGAACTAAGCGGTACAAATCTCATAATTTGCCCGGAAACAGTCCGAGGGCTAGACGAGGACGCTACCTGGCGCCTTGAAAGGAGTAGAACACTAAGAAGATGAATGAGACACAAGTTGTTCTGTGCGGTATTCCTAGCAAATCAGCTATTCAAGTAGAAACCACAACTCTTAGCGAGTTGTTTTCCAGAGGAATAAGTATAGAAAAAAGGTTGAGCAAAAGAGCAAACTTATACGAAGAAAGAACCAGATACTGCTTAATTTGTAGAAGGATTGAAGCAGTTGGAGCCTACTTGCTTGCAAAACACAGCTCAAAAATTGCAAATCTGCGCCTAAGCCCTAAATACTTGGAAGCTATTCAAGCTATTAATCAACAAATGCCGGAAGCTGCTCTAACACATAGGATTGGTGCTACATTTTTCCCCGCCAGCACTGTCCGCGAACAGGAAAAAGCATTTAGAACTTTGGCACAAAAAGCTGGTGCGGGTGACTGTACAGAAGTTAAACAGCGGCTTAGGTTTTTAAAACAAGCACAGCAGAAGCAACTGCATATTATTGAACTTCAGGACAGCTTTAGTGGTAAAGAAGTACCCCAGCCTGAGCCGGGTTTTTTGCAAAAGCTGTTTTTTGGAAAACAATCAAAAACAGAAGATACTGCTACAGAGCAAACCAGGGATTACGAATCCGAATTTGAATCCCAGTCTGTACCCGACAAGATAACAGAGACAAAAGGGAAAAGTTATCTGCAAATAGCCAGGCAAAATGTTCTAAGCGCAATTAACGGAGATAAAGAAAGAGTGCAAGCACTCAACTTTAGCAATCTAAGAAACGATATTATTGCTAAAGTGCTCCATGAGTTTGTTTACGGAGAAACAGTCAATCTTGAAAAACCTACAGAAATCAGAGTTGTTTACGATGATGGTTCCGAAGCGCGCCCCTTCCTTCTTGACTGCCTAAAACAGCAGAGCGACAGCAAAATGAGGAAGGTTCGCCAACAGCAGCCAATCAAAGCAGGTTTAATCAGTGCACGACATCCGGAAATGGATTCAATAGTAGATATGTACTGGTACAGAAACCAGGAAATATCCCAAGCACGGACAGCTGCGGAAACAGATGAAATTGCCTACCAAAAATCAAAAGAGATTTTTGAGCAAAGCAGAGGTGAAGGAGCATACAGAATATTCCTTTACCAAACCGGATTCGAGCCGCCGCTGGTAGCTTTTTACCGCGCATTGGTGGAAGAGCTGCTGCACAGAAAAAAATCCGGTTCTAAACTTGAAGTAGTTCCCTTCTTCTTTAAAGGAAGAGGTAATTACAAACAAGGTCGGCCGTGGAATTAGCGCAATATAGAAAAAGAGGGAGAACAGGATGGGTAAGCAATGGAAGATAAAGTGTAAACGCTGCGGAAAATGGGTAGGGTATTCCGACTACTCGTACCAAAGTATGCGCGACTTTGGACATTCCCGCCCCGAATACTGTGATGCTTGCAGAGAAAGCCATAAAAGGGAAAAAGAAGCAATGGGAGTAAGCTATTTTACTCTTACCCCGCTGAGAGGAATGACAGTTCTAGATATTGAACCGGGAGCGCTGGGAAAGATATCGCACCCGGAAAGAAAACACATTGCCGAAGAGAAAGAATCGCAATTTGATCAAGCGCATTTTGGTATTACTCCGGAGAATATTAAAGAAATTTACGATTGGTTCCAAAATCCTAAGCACAGAGTTGTTGTTGTAGTAGGGCCAACAGGATCAGGGAAATCAACAGCACTACCCTACTGGCTAATGGAGCCGCCGGAAGAATTAGGAATTCCTTCCGATTACTTCACCCGCGACGGGCAGATTCTAATTACCCAACCGAGAATTCCAGCCGCAGAAGGTGTAGCTGTTTATACAGGTGAAACCTTGGTGGGAGGCAGTGTTGGTAAAGGATTTGATGTCGGCTACAGGCACAGCAAGGATCGCAACTACGATTGGCGGAACAGAATGTTCCAGGCAACAGACGGAAGCTTAATCAATTGGATCCAGCAAGGTAAACTATCCAACCTAAGCATTATTATCATCGACGAAGCTCACGAACGTTCTTTAAACATTGACACAATTCTGAAACTGCTTAAAGAACAGCTCCCTTTGTATCCGCATCTAAAAATTATTATTGCCAGCGCAACAATTGATGCAGAAATGTTTTTGGAGTACTTTGGCCGTGATACAGCAACCATTGTAGAACTTGAAGGCAAAGATATTGAATACCAAACAGTGTTTGCAGATGAAAACACGAAACTGCCGTATGAAAATCCTTCCCGCCTTCAAGACCGGATTGTTTCTGCAACCGCAACCAAGGTTAGCTGGCTGCTGGAGCAAATGGTCCAAAAGCGCAGGAGAGATAAAGACGGTAATGTGCTGTGGGGGGATGTACTTGTTTTTCTCCACGGTGTTGAACCAATTGAAACAACAGCGGAAAGAATCCGAGATGAAGTGGAAAAACACAAACTGCTGGAAGGTTTAGTGGATGTTTACACACTTTATGCAGATCTTCCGGAAAAGGAAAAAGAGTTTATCAAGAAAAAAGACGATCCGGACCGCATTAGGGTAATTGTTAGTACAAATGTTGCAGAAACATCGCTAACTGTAGAAGGTGTGGTTTTTGTTGTTGACAGCGGGCTGGAATACCAATCGCAGTGGAACAGGGAAAAAGCGGTTACGGAAATCGTCCCTGTGCTAATTAGCAAAGCAAATGCAAAGCAACGCTGGGGCAGATCGGGAAGAACGCAAAACGGCGAGGTCCACTGCTTATACACTAAAGAGCAGTACGAAAACCTGATGCCGGACCACCCAACCCCGGCGATACAGCGTTCTTCTCTGGAAGAAGTCATTCTTACAGCAAAAGCAGCCGGCGCAGAAGACATTAACTGTGATTGGATACAAAATCCCACAGAAGATGAAATCCAAAGAGCAACCCACCTTCTTCAAGAAAAAGAAGCTTTGGATAAAGATGGGGATGTTACTGAATACGGAAGCATACTCCGCTATTTTGCTTACGCAACTCCGCTTGCAGACTTAATTATGCTTGCAGACCGGTGGGGATGCGTTGTTGAAGTAGCAACAGTTCTGCCCGTAATAAAAAATGGAGGACAAAGGTACTTTCTGGAATGGGACTACAACTGGGATGCGAGAAAGAAAAGAGAAGTTTGGGAAAGCCATAAAGTATTAATGGCCGGCTGTCACGACGACTTGGAGTTTATACTCAAAGTTTACAAACTTTGGACAGAGCAGGAGGACAACGCTGAGAAATGGGCAGGTGAAAACTATTTACGTCATACAGCCCTGGAGGAAATTGACGAGGAAAGACAGCACCTGCTGGAAAACCTTTACGGTAGAAGGCGGGAAACTACCTTCCGGGAGATAGATTTCACCCAGCTGGACAAAGTACGAATTCTCTTTGCTTACCGGCTTGGACTAAAAAACATAGAGCTAATTAGAGAACCGGGGATTGACTACGAATTTGATCCTACAAAACGTCCGCAAGCAGATACAATTACAACACACAGAATGCTGTTTTTACCCGAATGGGCGCAGGAAAGGACATTTAAACAGATCCGCGGCGGTGCTTTTTCTCCCCTTGCACTGGCTAAAGTAATTAAAAGAATGGAAGAAACAACAAGCAGTGATCCAAGAGTGGAAAACATTGAAGCGAGGTTGTTTAACAATCGGGAAGTCAGAGCTAAACAGCAGGCTGTAAAAGCGGGAAGAAAAACAGCTTTTGACAGATTTAGCAGTATGTATTCTATTGGTGATGATATTGAAGTTGCGGTTAAGGGTCACACACATTACGTAGCTGACACAGAAGTTTCTCTAATTCTGGAAGAAGCAAAAACAGGAGCGGAAATACTTTTAGAACCGGGTAACCTCGGCATCACCTACACAGCGGAGATGGCGGAAAAAATACCAACAGGTGCAAGATTTACAGCAACTGTAAAAAGCATAAACAGGAAGAAACAGTATGTTGAGCTAACTTGCTGGAAACAGCTCAAAGAGGTGCTGGAAAGGAAGTTAAACGTAAAGGCGGATAACGATAAAGGGTGCAAAGCAGTTGGCGAAGTAATTGATATTTGGGAAGACGGCCGTGTTTTCTTCCTTCTGGATTGGAGCACTCCAAACCAAGGTCTTCTGTTAGTTGCCAGCGCAAAAGCCGGAGGACTGTGCAAACCTGCTGAGGAATTTGAACTGGGGGAAAAGTACAATCTATACCTAATACCGGATTCGCACCAAGCTAGCGTAGATATCGATGAGTTGCCGGAAAGAGTAAAGAAAGCTGTAAGAAGAAGCAAACAATTCCAACTCTCAAATAGTCAGCTTTGCTTTAGCGGGCAGATGTCATTTAACAACTACCTTCAATACAGAAACTTTGAAAACAGTTCTGCTTGGCAAAATGCAATGGATACCCTTTTCCGCTCATCCAACCAGCTGTGGATTAACGAGATGATTGATCCTGACTGGGTGCGGGAAATGGAAAGCAATTACCCCAAAGGTAAGCTGGTTAAAGCTACAATCAAAGAAAAGCACAGCTTTGGTATGGTGGTAGAGCTGGACAGCGGAGAGGAAGGTTTTGTACCGCAAAGCAAAACTTACTGCGCAGATAAGGATAAGGATATCGGAGAGCAGGTGGCTGCAAGAGTGTTGAACATCAATCCGGAAAGAAACAATGTTGTTTTGGATATGAAGATTCCGGAAAACGATCCGAGGAAAAAGTACAAAGCGGGGCAAAAGCATTACGGTACAGTAACCAACCTGGTCACTTACGGAGCGTTTATTGAACTGGAACCGGATGTAAGCGGATTGCTTCACGTTAAACAAATACCCGGCTACATCAA
>CAYREW010000023.1:9189-11152 GCA_964423535.1 uncultured Candidatus Saccharibacteria bacterium | reverse complement strand
AACTGTAGAGCGGCCTCCGAGACGCTTCTTAGGCGAGCACCTCCTTGCAAAGCCCCTACTGTATGCAATACCTAAGTATTCGTTCGGCAGGCCGTGCCACGAAAGGACGGTGTCGGCTTTAGTTTCTCCGACAATACTCTGGCCGCACCTAAGCACTCGCCGCCGAACAGAAAAACCATAAATTAACTTACGGCGGCTGCGTGATTCCTTTCGTTGTCAGACCTGCCTGCACGAATACTTATGTCCAGTTTAAACTAAGGTCTGGTTTGCAAGGACTGCCCTACCTCATCAAAACATGAAAGCATTAAAACATGAAAACAGAAAAACTAAGCAACTGAGAAACCAAAGAACAAGTTTCTGTTATTTGTTTCTTAGTTTTTTATTTACTGTCTGATTCAAATTTTTTAAACAGCGGTTGGGGTGCTACAGACTGAGCTTTAGATAGCTTAGCTTCCACTTGCTTTACAAATTCGCCTTCTTCCGGCCACTTTTGCTCTGCGGCAAGACCAAGCATTTCAAAAAAATCTCCGCAGGATTGGGGCATAACCGGAACCAAAAGCAGCATAATTGCGTAAGCCAGCCCGATTAAATCTCCTCCATCTTTTTTAAACTGTCCGTTGTCTTCTTTTTTTGTTAGCCACGGTTTTTTGTGGTCAAAATTTTGGTTAGCAAATTTTGCCAGCTGGTCAACGCATTGCCAATATTTTTTGAATTCGCATTTTTCCAGATGCTTAACTACTTTTATATATGTTTTTTCACACTGATCTGCAACTTCTTTGCTTAGTTTCTTTTCAAAATCAGCGTTTTGGTATAAGGTCAGTGTTCTGTGTACGTAGTTGCCGATGTGCCCGACAAGAACGCTGTTATTTTTTTGAATAAAATCGCTCCAGTAAAAACTGCTGTCCGAATTTTCAGGCATTATAGTTGTTAGGTAAAAGCGCAGCGGGTCTGTGCCGTACTGAGCAATAAAATCTGCAGTAGTTACTCCCCTCCCCTCACTTTTAGAAAATTTTCCTCCTTCAAAAGTTAGATACTGGTTAATTGCCGGCACATCAGGGAGATTTAATCTTGCATCATAAGTCATTAACTGTCCGGGCCAAAAAATAGTGTGGAAAACTAAATTATCTTTACCCATAAAGTAATAGTGCTTTGCTTTCCGGTTGTACCAGAAATCTTTCCAATCACCCTCCGGTTCATGCTGAGACCATTCTAACGATGCGGAGAGGTAGCCGGTTACAGCATCAAACCAGACGTAGATCCGTTTTGATTCACTGTTTGGTATTTCTTTAGCAATTTTTTCCGGAATTGGTACTCCCCATTCCAGATCGCGTGTAACAGGCCGCGGCTGTAATCCTTCTTTTAACCAGTTTTCAGTAACTTTTACCACCCAATCCCGCCAGTTATCTTTGTGTTTTTTAACGTATTTTTCAATTTGGGGTTGAAGTTTGTCCCAGCGGATAAAAGCGTGGGTTGTTTCTTTCAGTTCTACTTTTTTCCCTTTCAGTTTTGTTTTTGGATCAATTAAATTCTGGTCCAGTAGCTTGCCGCACTGCTCACACTGGTCGCTGCGCGCTTTTTCATATCCGCAGTGCGGACATTTTCCAATTACATAGCGGTCCGGCAGAAAACGTTTCTCTTCTGTTGCGTAATACTGCTTGTGCTTTTTAATTTCTATTAGATTTTTTTCCCAAAAAGAGGTTAATACATACTGAACAACTTTTTCGTGGTTTTTCGTTGTTGTTTTTGTATAGATTTCAAATGAAAGATCTAAATTTCCGAACAAGGTAACAATTTCTTCGTGGTATTTTTCAACAATCCTTTCCGGAGCAGCCCCTTCCTTCTCCGCTTCTACAGTAATTGGTGTTCCGTGACAGTCGGAGCCCGAAGCCATTAAAACTTTGTGCCCGCGCAGCCTGTAAAAACGGGCTGTTATATCTGCCGGTAGAAGATAGCCTGCAACATG
>CAYREW010000023.1:0-9089 GCA_964423535.1 uncultured Candidatus Saccharibacteria bacterium | reverse complement strand
GCAGCCTGTAAAAACGGGCTGTTATATCTGCCGGTAGAAGATAGCCTGCAACATGCCCAATGTGCAGGTAGCCGTTAACGTAAGGCCAGGCAACTCCGATGAAGATTGGTTTTTTGTCGCTGTCTTCCCTGTTCATTGTGATTTTATTATACATGAGATGATTGTTGATTGTTAATTGTTGATTGTTTCGGCCAGAGGCCGACCCGTCTCTGGCGGGGATTGTTAATTGCTTCGGCCAGAGGACCGGCACGGCGCCTTTGGCGGGAATTGTTATTGCTGAAACCCGGATGTTAGAAAACGGAAGACGGAAACGAAGACTGAAAACCGATTACAGATCCCTCCTCCCACTTCTGTTCTCATTTCTGTCTTCGGCACTCCTTTCTCTGTTTTCAATCACAGCTTATTGCTCCCCGTCTGACTGCTGACAAGCTGTTATAACATTTCTCTAACATTTTCCAAACTGTAGCTATAAATGGTGTGTTAGAATAAATTAGTTTATGAATTTAATATCTCCTGCATTTAAAGATAAAGAAAGAATTCCGAAAAAGTTTACTTGTGATGGTCGAGGAGTAAATCCTGCTTTGGAAATTGCAAATGCTTCAGAAAAGGCTGAAAGTTTTGTACTTATTGTTGATGATCCCGATGCTCCTGCGCAGACATTTGTCCACTGGCTGTTGGCGAATATAAGTCCTGAACGCAAGTGTATAGGAGAGGATTCAAGCCCGTCTGAAGCAGTAGTTGGTGAAAACAGCGGCGGAAGTACCGATTACTATCCTCCCTGCCCCCCATCCGGTAAACACAGGTATTTTTTTAAATTATATGCATTAGATACGCAGTTGGATTTGGAGGAAGGTTTTACAAAATCAGAATTGGAGGAAGCGATCGAGAGGCATGTGGTTGTTGAAGCTAAGCTTACTGGAATTTATGGAAGTTAGGGCGCGCGACAAGTCGCGCTACTCTTCAACAAAAGAGAATAGCTAAACCGGCGCGGTCTAGCCCACGTAGTACTGCGGAGTGGGTTCCATTTGTTTATGTGCAGTAATGCCCATCTCCGCCGCACTGTTTCTTTGCTTTTTCTACACTTCTCCTCTAAGATTACTCTGTTATGATTCCACTGCGAGATAATAATCCAACTGAATCAACACCAATTATCACTTACTTATTGATTGCAGTAAACGCCGCTGTGTTTATTTTTACATTTACCTTGTCTCAAAAAGGGTTGGATGTGATTTTTAGTACCTACGCACTGATACCGGCAGAGATTTTACAAGGTAATAATTTGGGGACTTTAGTTACATCTATGTTTTTGCACGGCGGTGTTGGTCATTTATTGAGCAATATGCTTTTTTTAAGTATCTTTGGGGATAATGTAGAAGATGCGCTGGGTAAGATTAAGTTTTTAGGTTTTTATTTTCTGTGCGGGATTGCAGGTAGTCTTTTACAGGTTGTCGTTTCCGGCTATTCAACTCTACCCAGCCTCGGCGCCTCCGGTGCTATTGCCGGTTTAATGGGTGCTTATCTAAGTTTGTATCCCCGTGCGGAAGTAGAAGTGTTGGTTCCCGGTGTTTTATTTTTTCACCGTGCTACTGTGCCGGCGACGTTTATGCTTTTTTATTGGATTGGTGCGCAACTGCTTTTTGGTGTTGGGAGTATTGGTACTATGCAAACCGGCGGTGTAGCATATTTTGCTCATATAGGCGGGTTTGTCTGCGGGTATTTTGTAGCTAATTTCTTCGCTTCCTCCAAGCCTGCGGCAGAGGGTGAAATAGTGTGGCCTTGACAAGCGATGCTGATTTTCGCGAATAAACAGTGTGTGTTTTTAGTATCGAACACATATATGGGCAGACACACAGGCCTGCTTCTACGTATATGATATCTCCCCCGCGGGACGGGGTTTAAATTTAGTAATACTCCGCAATCGCCCCGCAAAGCGGGGCGATCTTCCGCGGAATTCAACAAAGTGCAGTCCGACTTAATGTCGGACTCCTAAAACCACGCGAAGCGTGGTTAATTAGTTCCCAAAATAATTGTTTTCTTTGTTTGACCGGTTTTTACGGGGTTTAGCCTCATCAATGTGAATTGGGCGCCCTTTAATTTCTTTACTTTCAAACATCTCCATTGCTTTTTTAGCTTCTTCTTCACTCTCCATTTCCACAAAACCAAAGCCTTTAGAACGGTTTCTGTTGTCAGTAATGACATCAGAACTAACAACTTTTCCAGCTTCTGAAAATACTTCTGCTAGCTCTTCACCAGTAATACTGTAATCTAAGTTACCTACAAATAATCGTTTTCTCACTATTAACTCACCACCTTTCAATGTGTATAAAGTTGAAAATCAGGGAAGTCGTTGGGGACAAACCGCAGCAACTTACCGCTAACTTCAATCTTATGTATTATAGTACAGGTTGCTGTTGGTGTAAAGGTGTAGTATTTATTCCTACTTAGTGGGTTGGTTTTTGAAGTTGATAGCTGACGCTCAGGCTTTCTGTACCCCTTGTTATTAAGTATTCGTTCGGCAGACCGTGCCACGAACTGACGGTGTCGGCATGTAGTAACTCCGTTACTGTTCTGGCCGCACCTAACCACTCGCTGCCGAACAGTGGTAACTAGAGTGTAAAAAGTGTTCTGCGGCTGCTCCGTGATTCGGTTCGTTGTCAGGTCTGCCTGCACGAATACTTAAGGTAGTAGCGCACTTTTCCGCCAAAGGCGGATGGTTAGGGCGCGAAACAAGTTTCGCTACTCTAGCAAAGAACCAGACTAGCGCAAATCGAGTATGCTGATAGCCCCCAGGAACTGCTGTACTCAGCGCACTAGGTTTCCGAAAAACGTACTGTGATGGGTTAGTAACCTAGCCTCTCTTCCGGCAGCCACATATCCGAAAGGTCTGGTTGCGGTGTACCATCTTTTATATTTAGTGTCAGTATGGGATGGTATAAAAATATTGCAGGTACTTCTTCTAATAATAGCTCTTCAAAATTTTTATAATGTTCAGTTCTTTTTTCCTTGTCCACTGTTTTTCTGCCCTCTTCCAACGCTCTGTCCGCACGCATGTTTTTGTAACCGGAAAAATTAAGACCCGGAAACTCGGCCTGGGTAGAGTGCCACCACGCGTAGCGGTCAGGATCCCTCCCAACCTCATGTCCTAGAAGCAAAATATCAAAATTATTTGTTCTAAGTATATCTTCGGCCAGGCTGTTTAGTTCAAACTGTTTTATTTTTAAACTTATTCCCAAATCAACCCATTCATCTCTGACAATTTCCGCTATTTGCATATGCTGGGGTCTGTTGTTCGGTACAGCAATGGTTAATTCAGTATTGTGTTCTTTAACAAGTTCGGGGTTGTATGTGTGGCCGGGCTTATTGCTGTTTTCAGAAGCCCATGTAAAGTCCAGCGGGCTTCCAGCAGTTACTCCACTTGGGCTTGTCAGTAAGGAGACAATTTTTGTATAAGGTGTTTTTTGTGCAATATGGGTACGCAAGTCTAAATTCTGCAGTTTTTCTTTGCGTAGATTAAAAAACAAAGCATAGTAACGTCCCCGAACCGGAGCTGTAATTTCTTTCCAGTTTTCCAGATTGGATGCGCCTCTGAACGCTGTTATTTCTCCAAGTTTTGCAGCTGTTAATCTGTTGCCGGAATTTGCGTAAAATCGCAATTTTAGTTCTTCTAGTTTGCAGTTATAGGTTTCTCTGCATTCCAAGTGTATTTCTGTGACTCTGTTTTCTTCGCTGACAATGTTTTTGATTTGGTATTTGCCGCTGGTCTTTTTTTGCAGAAGATTAGTAGAGTTTTCTGATGGGAAAATATATAATTTTTCCGTCAGTGCTTGCAGAGGAGCAAAAGGTTGGGTTAATAATATTTTTACTGTTCTTTTGTCTATTATTTCTTTTTCCAGCTGGCTGAATTCCGGTGCTCTTTCAAGGTTGTACAGAATATTGTTTGCAGATATTGGTTCTCCGGAACTCCACTGTTGATCCTTTAGTTTAAATATGTAGTCTTTGCCTTCGTTTTCTATTTTTACTTCTTGCGTTAAGTCTGCCAGTGAGGCATAAAGAAGCCCCTGCAGCATATTAGTGTAATCCTCCGGCTGACCCAGCAGACCCTCTGTGTAAATAGGCGTTCTTGACTCCAGCACCGCCCGGAAAGAAAAAATAAATAGAATAGTTAATGCAATTGTTGCTACTAGACCGGCAATTAGTATTTTTCTATTTTGGTTAATACTTTTTTTTATCTTCAGCATTTGGCGCTTTTTTTATTATTGAAGAACAGTTGTTATTAGCGAGGTCGCCATAAAAGCAATACTAAGAAAGATAGAAGCGTAAAAAAGAAATTTTTCTGCTCCGCGTTTTGTATGGTAGCTGGTGTCGCTGCTGCCGAACAATCCTCCCAAACCCGTACCCTGAATCTGCATAAGGATTGCAACACAAAGAACCACTGCTGTTATTATTTGACCAATTGGTAGTAGAAGATCCCAGTTCATTTCTGTAAGGATAGCATGCGCAAGTTTCTGTAGCAAATTGTGTTACAATTTAATCTATGCGTTGGACTAAGTTATTCTTAGCTGCGGTATTTTTTTGTTTTGGACTGCTATTCCCGTTTTCAACTGTTTTTGCTCAAGAACGTTTTTCAACCTCGTACACGATTAATTACCAATTTACGGAGGAGGAACAGGCAAAAGTAAATGCAGAAATACGGATACGTAATTTAACAAGCCGCTATTATGTTTCTGAATACAGCCTTGTTTTGGGTTCCGATTCTATTGTAGATATTAAAGCGCGGGATCAGCTTGGTAATTTGCAAACTACTGTTGCAAAAACCGAGTTGGACAATGGCCAGCAAGGGACAAAAATACATGTAGTTTTTAACCAACAATCTGCCGGTAAAGATCAGGAACTTGTTTGGTACTTAAGTTACAGGGATAGTTCAATAATTGAAAAAAAAGGTACTGTCTGGCAGATAAATCTGCCTAAGCTGGCTTTGGATCAGCAGATTGGCAGGTACAATATAAATTTGCAAATTCCTACAGCTTACGGCGACTTGCTTTATATATCGCCTGAGCCCAACAGTTCCGACCAGTACGAAGAGTATTCTGTTTATTCGTTTAGCAAGGAGCAGTTTGCTTCTAAAGGTGTTAGAGCTGGTTTTGGACCGGGTCAGGTTTATTATTTTGATCTTTTGTACCATCTGAAGAACCCTTCTTTTTCCTCTGCAGTAACAGAAATAGCTCTTCCTCCCGACCTTCCTAATTTTCAAAAAATAGTTTTTGATTCAATAAAACCTGCCCCGGATAGTATTAATATTGATTCAGACGGGAATTACCTAGCTCAGTATCGTATTAGTGGAAATTCCACAACCACGGTGCGTGCCAAAGGTTGGGCATTAATTACCAATCGCAGTGGTGTTGAAGCTAGTTTAAGTAAAGAGTTGTATTTACACGAGGATAAGTACTGGCCTGTTAAAGATCCGCAAATTCAATCTTTAGCTGGAAAAATTAAGTCTGCAACTAGTGGAGAAAGTGCTAATGAACTGGCGCAAGCTGTTTATGATTATGTTGTATCTGAACTTTCTTACTCAAAAACAAGAAACGCAGGCGGTTTGGAAAGAAAAGGAGCTTTGCAGGCACTGGAAGAAAAAAATAATGCTGTTTGTATGGAATTTACTGATCTTTTTGTTACCCTGGCCAGGGCAGCTGGTTTGCCGGCCCGGACTGTGGAAGGATATGCTTATGCAGAAGATACCAGCAGGCGGCCAGGCAGTGAGGAAGATGTTTTGCATGCTTGGGCGCAGGTTTTTTTACCCCGCCGCGGTTGGGTAAATGTTGACCCTACCTGGGGTTCAACAACCGGCCAGGATTATTTAAACAGTTTTGATACAAACCATCTGGCTTTTGTTGTTAAAGGTAAAGATTCCGAGTATCCGTATCCTGCCGGTGTATATAAAACTGATCCGGATCAGTTTGGTGATGTTTCTGTTAGATTTGGCAGTGAGAAAGATTTGGAGTACTTGAACAAAAATGTTCCCGAACCTGTACTTGGTTTTAAATCCTTTCCTTTAAGTTTGGGCAGTCATTCTTTTAATTCCTGGATTACTTTAAAGAATAATACAGGCTGGACTTTTTATAATTCCGAATTACATATCAGCGGTGATTTTAAACCGGTTGATAGCGAAGGAAATTTTGTTTTTGGCACACTACCGCCCTACACCAGTTATTCAAAAAAAGTTAAATTTGCTTCCGGCAGCTGGTTACCGAAAACAGGTACTGTTAACCTAGCTCTAAATTACAATTTGTTTAATTCTGATAATGTAATGGAAGTAAAAAAAATGGAAGAAATTTCTACTGCTTCTCCTCTTCTTTGGGGCGGGGGTATTGGTTTTTTTGGGCTGGTGATTGCGATTATTTTTATTAAATTAAAATCTTGAAGGTTATGCATTTCTGCACGCACCCTCCTACGCTCCGATCGAAGCATCGGAGCTACGGAGGGTTATGCATCCGTAAGAAAAGGTGCGAACCTGCGGTTCTTGCTTTTCAACGGCTGCATAAAAAAGGCCCGCTTGGAGATTTTGATTGTTCAATAATCTCGCAAGCGGGTGAATGTATTGTTCCAATTACGTTATACAGCTACTGTCTGCATGCCTGATTAATAACAGCAGCCGTCTCCCTGGTGGTCAGTCCCAGCTCCCGGTGTGTCAGTTCGCAAAAGTCATAAATAGCTTTTTTGTCCGGACTCTTGCCTAGGAAATTATCGGCAATTGTCCCTGCAGCCCGGAGCCTCGCCCGTTCGCAATCACAGCCGGAAAAAAGAAGTTTGGAACCTACGGAAACCTGCAGACTTGCTCCGTTAATAAGGACTTGGACATCTTGCAGCATTTCTTTCTCTACTCCTTTAGTAGTAGCGGCCGTGACGCTCTCGAACACGGTCGGCATTGCACTTTTGGCAGTACTCCGACGGGTTCTCTACCAATACCTGCCATTCAATATAATTGCCGCAGTTGCTACAGCGGGGCCATGCTCTTTCTTTTTCAAGGTGCTGAATCAGCCTGGTACATGTGCGTATTTGGCGTTCAATTACTGCTGTAAAATTATCTGTAATTGCGTTGCAGGTGTGCTGATCATTTGTCCATGCTGCGTGGTCAATAACATCTCCTTTTGGAGGAGATTTGCCCAGTGTCGGAGTTACTATAAATTTTGCCGCTCTTAGAGCCAGGCGGCGCAAATGCAGTTCCAACAGTTTCAACAACTGTTTGTTGGTATGTTTGTATCGCAACTCTTCATACTTTTGCCGCGCTTTTCTTTTTTCTTTCTCCGGATAGTATGCACCGCAATTGTTCATGCAGCTTCCATCCGGCAGGATGTGTCCGCCGCATACTGGACAGGATGTCATTGTTCCTCCACTATCCTCATGTCGTAGCTCCTTTGTGTGATTTACGGCGCAGCCGGTAGTTTAGAAAAAAAGACAATCCACCAACCTAGTACTAATAGTAGCACAAGTGCTAGGATTGGAAAATCTTTTTCTCCTACTTGTCTCCAATCTTCGCCGGCCAGAAATGGAACTGTCTGTGCAAAGATAAGGAGAAGGACTATAATTGTCGAAAACTGTGTAAGCCCGTTTCCGAAACTAACAATAATTGCGTAGGTACAGATGAAAACAACAACAGCAATTATTGCGGCTATTAGTTTTCTGTATATTGGATTTCCATTTCTTCCAAGAATAAAGCTGGTGTTTATAGCAATAAAAGTGCCCAGTCCCAACAGAGCACAGCCTTGAGTATATGTGTAGCCGGTTTCATCAAGAGCAACAGGTCCTACTATCCATCCCAGAAAAGTTAATGCTGTGAGTGTCGCAACCCACAGCAGTCCAAAGAGTACGCATCTATTGCAGATCAGATTTTTGAGCCAGGAAAGACAACTTGTTTTAAGCTCTTTACCCATTTTTTCTGTTTCCTCCAGTAAGGCTGCGGACAGTGTCTCTTAATCCGCTTCCCACTGTAACTACCGTTTGGAAAGCACCGCTTTCTGCCATCCTCTCCGCAGTTTGCAGTTCTTCAAGCCGCATAAACAGATTATCACCCTGCTCTTTGCGTTGAAGATTGATAGCTTCCACTTCCCCTTCCGCATCCAGGACTTTTTCCTGCTTACGTGCTTCTGCAACAGCAATAATCCCGGCAGCCTCCCTGTAAGCTTCTGTCGGGTCAATATCTGCAATCTGCAGAGCCCGGACTGCTAAGCCGACAGTGCTTAGAATATTGTTTGCCGCTTGTTCAACCTCTAATGCAAAACGTCTCCGTGCCGGTACATTGCTTTGATCACTCTTTTTTTGCAGCTCTTCATAGCTCCACTGCGGAAGCACTTCGTTTAGCGATGCCCGCACTTTGGCAGGTACAGTTTTCTGAATAACAATACGGGTAAGCTCGGTATCTGCGTCCGGACCGCTAATCCGGCTGGAATATTCATCTACGGGTAATGAGTTATCAACCTTGACCGGGTCATCTACGTAGGCATGACCGGTTAAACTTATCCGAACTTCCTGAACCGGTCCCGGCATTGACAACACCCAGGCCGGTGTTTCAAAAGGTATTTCACGGCGTTGGTAACGTCGTACTTTATCAACAATTGGAAGTCTGTGAAAGGGACCTTGGTCCCTTTCAGCAGTTATTTTTCCTAACCTGCGGACAATTACTGTTTCCCTTGCTTTTACTATTCTCCAACCGGCAAAGAAAACAATAATCCCTATAAAGGCGGTAAGTGTGGCAATTCCATTAACAGCAATATCTGCCAGATCCATTTTTCTTATCCTTTTTTTCTATGCCCAGACCCATTTGTTAGCTTTTTCCGGTTCCGCAGTTGCCAGCGCCTGTTGCGATTCATTGTCCAGCTCTTGCAGAACTTCTGCGCTAAAATTACGAATAACCAGTCTGCGAATTACTGCAGGCCAGTTACGAGTATCCCCACCGTGTTCTTTTACCAGATTGTTAAAGAACTCGATGTCTTTAAGGTCTTGAGCCCGGCTTTGGTTAGCGGCAGTTAGCAGATCGGCACGCGCACCGTGGCCGATATCCTCAAGAGTTCTTGTTACATCCACCCCCTGAGTTT
>CAYREW010000022.1:0-12137 GCA_964423535.1 uncultured Candidatus Saccharibacteria bacterium | reverse complement strand
ACTGCAAAGACAACAAAATTTCCCTTTCTTTACTATACTTATAGTACCATATTTTAGGGTAAACATCAAGTTTATGGGCTACTAAGAATTTAATAAACCAAGGGGGCGGCCGCACCGCATTTTTATTAAATTAGAAATTAGTAATTAGTAATTAGAAATTTAAATTTGTCCGTCTTGTTTAAATGCGCTAAACTACATACACGCTGCGTATTTTATGTGGCCCCATCGTCTAGAGGCCTAGGACGTCGGGTTCTCATCCCGGAAACCGGGGTTCGACTCCCCGTGGGGTCACCACGCACCATTCGGTGCATGGCAGGCCACAAACTATACAGTATATGGCAGGCCACTAAATGGACTGACATGCTCCGCTAAATGTGCGTGCCCTGTACCGTATGGTACGGGGCATAAACAAAACACCATTCGGTGCATGGCAGGACGCAACCAAAAAACTACCACCAATCATCAACAAAAAACTCGTAACTCCCAATCAATACCGGTGTGGAAAGAAAATACCAAATTAAAACATCGTCTAAAGGAAATATATTCCCGTTAATAGTCATCGGCAAAAGATACTCCCCCGGCCACCACCAACTGCCAACCTCCAATGACACCAACTCGTAAATAAAAAATACAACTGAAAAAAACAAAGTAGGCGCAAAAACCTTGGAAATTAAATGAGGGTTTTTATAAAAAATAATAACAGCGAATAAAAGCATAGGCACACCTATTTCAATATAGCTAAATGCGACAAGATCACGCCGGTAAGAAAACAGCAGGTAAGTTAATGTGGCAAAGAGGAAATATAAAAGCACAATTAATTTAAATTTTCGCGAAATAGGTGTTTTTTTATCTCCATCAACAAATGCTTCATAAAAACAAAGGACCCAAAATATATTTATAAAAGCAAAAAGCATATTTTCCAAAGGTACCAAACCTAAAAACCGGGGCAGTACGGATTGCACATCCCATGAATTTTCCAAGCGTGCCATCAATTCTAAAGGAGGAGCAAATATAAGTGTCGAAAGGAGGGAAAATATAAAAACCTTTAGCTTGGATTTTTTTAAAAGTAAGAAGTTGTAGACTGCAGGAGGGGTGAGAACAAAAATAATTGAATAAAGATAGGCAGGTTTGAATATAAATACTACAAAACAAGCAAGCAGAACATATAAAAACATAAACAATATTTTTTTATTCTTTTTTTTCATTCTTTACTATACTTATAGTACCATATTTTAGGGTAAACATCAAGTTTATGGGCTACTAAGAATTTAATAAACCAAGGGGGCGGCCGCACCGCATTTTTATTAAATTAGAAATTAGTAATTAGTAATTAGAAATTTAAATTTGTCCGTCTTGTTTAAATGCGCTAAACTACATACACGCTGCGTATTTTATGTGGCCCCATCGTCTAGAGGCCTAGGACGTCGGGTTCTCATCCCGGAAACCGGGGTTCGACTCCCCGTGGGGTCACCACGCACCATTCGGTGCATGGCAGGCCACAAACTATACAGTATATGGCAGGCCACTAAATGGACTGACATGCTCCGCTAAATGTGCGTGCCCTGTACCGTATGGTACGGGGCATAAACAAAACACCATTCGGTGCATGGCAGGACGCAACCAAAAAACTACCACCAATCATCAACAAAAAACTCGTAACTCCCAATCAATACCGGTGTGGAAAGAAAATACCAAATTAAAACATCGTCTAAAGGAAATATATTCCCGTTAATAGTCATCGGCAAAAGATACTCCCCCGGCCACCACCAACTGCCAACCTCCAATGACACCAACTCGTAAATAAAAAATACAACTGAAAAAAACAAAGTAGGCGCAAAAACCTTGGAAATTAAATGAGGGTTTTTATAAAAAATAATAACAGCGAATAAAAGCATAGGCACACCTATTTCAATATAGCTAAATGCGACAAGATCACGCCGGTAAGAAAACAGCAGGTAAGTTAATGTGGCAAAGAGGAAATATAAAAGCACAATTAATTTAAATTTTCGCGAAATAGGTGTTTTTTTATCTCCATCAACAAATGCTTCATAAAAACAAAGGACCCAAAATATATTTATAAAAGCAAAAAGCATATTTTCCAAAGGTACCAAACCTAAAAACCGGGGCAGTACGGATTGCACATCCCATGAATTTTCCAAGCGTGCCATCAATTCTAAAGGAGGAGCAAATATAAGTGTCGAAAGGAGGGAAAATATAAAAACCTTTAGCTTGGATTTTTTTAAAAGTAAGAAGTTGTAGACTGCAGGAGGGGTGAGAACAAAAATAATTGAATAAAGATAGGCAGGTTTGAATATAAATACTACAAAACAAGCAAGCAGAACATATAAAAACATAAACAATATTTTTTTATTCTTTTTTTTCATTCTTTAGAAGAAAAATAATTGCGGGCAAGAGTAATGCCAATTCCAACTGCAGTACCTAACACAATCCCGCCTAAAATATCGCGGGGGTAATGGACGTATGCAAGTACACGGCAAAAACCGACAAGCAGTGCACCTGCAAACAAAATTACACTTTGTAATCTGGCTTCCCGTATTAAGGATATTGCTAACGCAACCAGCCCGGTTGTGTGTGAGGAAGGAAATGCACCGTCTGCAGTTACATTGATTAATGCAGTCACAGCTTCGGCCACAAACGGACGGGGGGTTTTAAAAACACTTTTTAAAAATTCAGAAACAGCAATACCAATTGCCATAGCAACAAGAGCTTTAAATACTAAAACATGTTTACCCCGCAACCATAAAATAAGCAAACTGCCGACAAGAAGTAAAGGCAGGTATCTTGCACCGAAGATAATTAAGTTAGAACAGGTTAACCAATTAGTCATTTTTCATCGCGCACTAAAGTGCGCTACTACAAACAATAAACAATCAATTTCTTCCCCACACAAGTTTACTCCTCCCCCCATGCACCACATCCGCCTCTATTTTACCAAACACTTTTTTCGCATTGGCTAAGAACTGCTCCTGCCTAATGTTTTGCTCCGGGGTATTGTAATTATGCGACCAGTTAAATAACGCAATCCCGTCTTCTGTAAGTAAATTAGCAACGTGGGTGAGAAAATTTTTTTCTTCTACAGAATTTGTTACCTGCATACCTGTAAACAGGTCGCAGAATATAAAGGTAAATTTTTGTTGCGTAGCCTCTTGCGTAGGCGGACACATTGGTCCGCCCCTACAAAAACGTGGGTGAACACCAGCCGCGTAGGAATCGCCCCTTGTGGCGACCCGTAGCGAATCTATATCTAATAACTCAAAAGCATCCCCCTCTAAAATTTCCAAATGCTTCAAAGTATCCAAATCAAAATATTTATTACCAATCTCAATAATCTCAGAATCGTATTCCACACCAACCAAAGGAAATCTTCCCAGCATTTGGGTAATTAAATGGGCAAAACTTCCACCGCCAAGACCTAAAATCAACCCTTGCGGAGGCACGTCTGTTTTTTCAGCCACCAATTCCGCTGCTTTGTACCAATAGCTTTCCGAAAAACTTCTCCAATTGTTGTTTAACACATAAACAGACTGCGTTAGCCCGCCGACAAGCAAACGCAGTTCATTACCGCGTTTTTTAACCCGGATTGGTCCGGAAAGATCAGAAGTGGTTTTGTAAATTGTTTTTGGAAGGTGGAAGGGTTGGAGTAAGCTTGTTAACATAGTCAACGCGTTTAAAGGAATAATTTACAATAAGATACTTAAGTTACTTAAGTAACTTACGACTTAAGGTATACACTAAATTTTACCTTACTTTTAGGCAATGGTTTCTTTCCCCACAAAACCACGCAGCACTTTAGGTACTAAAACGCTTCCTTCTTCCTCTTGGTAATTTTCCAAAATTGCTAAAATTATCCGTCCAATTGCAAAGGCAGTACCGTTTAAGGTATGGACAAAATCAGTCTCACCTTCCGCTGTCTGGTATTTAATATTTAACCGCCTGGCCTGGTAATCAGTGCAGTTGCTTGTCGAATGTGTCTCGCGATACTTTTCCTCAGAAGGAAACCAGCAGTTAAGATCGTATTTCCGCGCTGCCGGGTCGCCCAAATCACCGGTACACATTTTTGTTACCTGGTAAGGCAGTTCCAAACCCTGCACCAGCCGTTCCTGTAGAGATAACAGGTATTCATGTTCGCTGTCGCTGTCTTCCGGAGCGGTAAAACTAAACATTTCCAATTTATCAAACTGATGAACACGGAATATTCCTTTAGTATCTTTGCCGTAACTGCCTGCTTCTCTTCTAAAGCAAGTAGAAAATGCTACATAACGTAAAGGTAATTTACCAAAATCAAGTACCTCATTCATATGCATTGGTCCCACAGCCTGCTCGGATGTTCCAACCAAATATAAACTGCCTTTTTCAAAATGATATGTCTCATCCTCACCACCGTGTTCTAAATAGCCCATTGCCCGCATCGCTTTGTCTTTTACCATAACTGGAGGAATAACAGGAATAAAACCTTCCGGCAGCAAAGTTGCCAATACATAGCGTACTAAAGCAAACTCTAATAAAACAGCTTCATTAAGTAGATAACCAAACCGTGCGCCGGCAACCTCAGCTGCCCGCTCTGTATCTATCAAACCAAGCTGCTCACCCAGCTGATCATAACTTTTTAAACCAAGGTTAAGCCTTGGTTTTTTCCCCCAGGTAGAGAGTTTCTCATTGTCACTTTCATCTTTTCCAACAGGAACATCATCTGCCGGGGGGTTGGGGATTTGCTGTAGATTTCTGTTCAATGCGTTTACCACATCAGCCAGATCCGGCTCAAGTTCAGCCAACTTGTCTTTAATTTCCCCCGCTTTCTTAAGTTCTTCTTCGCCCGGTTTTCCTTCTCTACCCTCACTCAGCTCATTTCTTTCTGCCCGCAAAACTTCTACCTTCTGTAACAGATCTCTACGCTTTTTATCCAGCTCTAAAACTTTATCCACCACAACTGGATCACGCTGCTTATCAGCGCTTCCTTTTTTGTAATAATCTGGATTTTTTCTTAACTCTTTTAAATTAATCATTACTCAATACACTCAAAACAGGCATCAACAGGTTGTGCTGCAAAATACTCCTCTCTTTCTTCTTTAAGCTCCTCATATTGAGATCGCCAATTGTACCTGCGCGTTTCTCTAACAATCGGATCCGGACACTGCGAACTTAAATAATACCAAACACAGTCAGGCCTTTTTAAAAATATAAGCCTGTCTTTTGGCATCATCTGATCCGTTATCATTATGTACAAAAGCACACCTAGGTAAGCAAAAAAGCCCAGTAAAATAAAACCAAAAACATAGTTAAAGAAAAACCTTGTTGGAGATAACTCGTAAGCATTATTAAACATTATAATCCCAACTCTTCACGCTTATTCTTCATTGCTGTTAAAACAATTCCAACAAACTCCTCCAAATCAATTCCCAATTTTTCTTTGCACATTTTTATTCTTTCTCTATCCACACCCGCTGCGAAAGACGGGGTCCTGAATTTCTTCATTACTGATTCAATAGTAACATTAGCCAATTTGTCAGGGTGGACTAAAGCCACAGCGACAATAAGCCCGGTAAGGTCGTCACACGCTACAAGCGACCAGTCCATTTTTGACTCCGGTTGTACACCAAGATGTTCGTAATTGTGGGCTTTAATTGCGTAGATAATGTCCTCGTCAACATCTTCCGACTCCAACTGCTCCGCAATAACTGCTGCGTGGCGTTGGGGATTTTCTTTTGTTTCTTCGTAATCAGCGTCGTGGAGAAGACCTACAAGCTCCCATTTGTCAGCATCGAATTCCTCAAAGCTTTCCTCCGGCGAACTGCCTGCCGGGAATGCGGGCTCCCCAAAACTTGTTTCTCTGTCATTCCGACGAAAGTCAGAATCTTTGCTTACTGTACTGTTGTCAGATTCCGAATCAAGTTCGGAATGACGCACAGAGGGGTTATTTTTAAAATACTCCGCAAGCGACCGCATTGCGGCAGCAACAGCGTAGTGGTGCTTACGCAAATTTTCGTTTCCTATATTTTTATGCAGTATTTCTAAACCACGTTTTTTTGTAATCAAGTTTTAACCCCCCGGACGCATTAACGGAAATAAAATTACATCCCGAATAGAATGCTGATTTGTAAGAATTGCTGTCAAACGGTCAATACCCATACCCCAACCAGCTGTCGGCGGCATACCGTATTCCAACGCTTCAATATAATCATGATCCAAAGCTTCGTGTTCCTCTAACCCTTTTTCAGCCAATCCTTCCTGCTCTTCCCAGCGTTCTTTTTGATCCTGCGGATCATTTAACTCATTATAAGCATTTATCATTTCATATCCAACAACAAGAAGCTGGAAACGGGCAATCTTATCCTGATCTTCTTCTTTTCTCTTTGCTAAAGCAACTGTTTCTGCAGGATGATCAATTAGAAAAGTTGGCTGGACTAAATATGGTCGACAGTGCTCTTTGTAGAGCGCGTCAAGAACGGCTCCATACCCAACATTGGATAGGATTTCTTCCGTAGTAGCGGACTTGGAACCGTGTACCCCACGTGGTACTGCGGTTAGTCCGCGCTTCTCTCCTTGGCGCCCCGAAACTTTCGGGGCTACTTCATTTTTAATAGCATCCCGCAACTCTTCCTCCGTTCTTACTTCATCTATATCAATCCCCGTATGCTTCAAAACCAGATTGCGGTAAGTTACCCTCTTCCAAGGAGGAGTAAAATCAATAATATTTCCTTCAAATTCCACTTCTAAATTGCCAACAGCTTTTTTAATAACAGAAGTAAGCATTTCTTCTGTAAACTGCATCAATTCTTCATAATCAGAATATGCCCAATAAAACTCAATTTGCGTAAACTCGGGGCTGTGCTGGCGGTCAATACCTTCGTTGCGAAAATCTTTGGAAACTTCGTAAACTTTTTCAAATCCGCCTACAATAAGCCTTTTAAGATAGAGCTCATCGGAAATGCGGAGATAAAAATCGCTATCCAAAGATTCCAAATGAGTAACAAAAGGTCGGGCAGAAGCACCACCGTACTGCGGCTGAAGAATCGGGGTTTCCACTTCCATAAAACCATTTTTATCCAAATAATTACGTAACAGAGTAAGCAGCTGAGTTCTTTTTTCAAAAACTTCTTTAACCTCCGGATTCATCAGTAAATCTAAATAACGTTTTCTATATCTTTCTTCTACATTTTTCAACCCGTGCCATTTAGAAGGAAGAGGGCGGACACTTTTTGTTAGCAATTTAAAACCAGCAGTTTCAATTGAAAGCTGTCCTGCGTTTGTTTCAAAAAGCTTTCCTTCTGCACCAAGAAAATCCCCCATATCGAAAAGCTGTAAAATTTCCCAATCTTTCTCCTCAAAGTTTTCTTCTTTAAAAACAAGCTGGATTTGTCCGGATTCATCTTCCAGATCTGCAAAAATAATACTGCCGTGCTCCCGCCAACCGCGAATTCGTCCAGCAACCACAACTTCAGCCCCCAAACTCATACTACTTACTTCTTTATTCTTAACTCTTTCTTCCAACCTGTCCCAATCAGCAGGGTAAGGATCAACACCTAACTCTTTAAGCTGTTTAACTTTCTCCAACCGCACTTCTCGAAGATTTTCTATTGGCTCTGGCATGGGTAAAGGATAGCATAAAAACAACCGTGATAAAATGTCTCTATGTCTAAGATTGCTATCGCACTATCCGGCGGGGTAGATTCCGGCACAGCAGCTTACTTACTAAAAGAACAGGGTCACAATATAGTTGGCATTTTTATGCAGCTGTGGGTTACTTCACAGCAATCTTTGAACGCTGCAAAACAGGTCGCCGATTTTCTCAACATTGATCTTCACGTTGTTGATTATTCCAAAGAATTTAAAAAGCAGGTGGTTGATTATTTTACTAACGAATACAGAGCAGGCAGAACACCAAACCCCTGCGTTGTTTGCAACAAATACATAAAGTTCGGCCGCTTGCTTAAAGAAGCAAAAAAATTAGACTGTGAATACTTAGCAACCGGCCACTACGCACGTTTGGAAAGCACCGACAGAGCAATCAAACTTCTCAAAGGCAGAGACCCGGAAAAAGACCAATCCTACTTTCTCTGGAAACTAAATCAGCAGCAGCTGGAAAAGGCACTGTTTCCGGTCGGAAACTTGCTGAAATCAGAAGTACGGGAAATTGCCGCGGCTAACAATCTTCCAATAGCTAAACGGCCAGACAGTCAGAAAATCTGCTTTATAGCAGGAGACTACCGTGATTTTCTAAAAAAGCATATTCCCAACGCTTTTCAACCGGGAGATGTTTTAAATACAGAAGGGGAAGTTATTGGAAAGCATTTTGGACTGCCACTTTACACAATTGGGCAAAGAAGAGGCTTCCAGACTAAATCAGCTGTTCCACTCTACGTAACCGGAATAGATATTAAAAATAACAGATTAATTGTCGGGCGCGACCAGGAATCGGAAAGAAAATCTTTTTCTGTCACCGATATCAACTGGGTAAACCCTGCTTTAAAAAAAGAGCCTCAGCTTAACTGTGAAGTACAGATACGTTATCGCGGACCAATAGTAAAAGCTGCTGTTGAAAGAAAAACAGAAAACAGGCTAAAAGTAAAATTAGAAAATCCTCTCCGCAGTGTTACACCAGGACAATCAGCTGTTTTTTATAATGGCAGGGTTGTCCTAGGCGGGGGGGTTATTTCAAGTTGACTTTTTTCAAACCACAAATTATAATATACAGCGTTGGGCATTAAGAAATTATTGCTCAGGATTTATCCACCTATTCATCCATCCCTTAAGAGCACTTCAGCTGTTCGCGGGCACGGAGCTTTTTTGGTGGCGTGAATAAGTGGTTTTTTTTATTTTTAGAATTAAAAATGGCAAATAACAATACAAATAACGATATGTATGTAACTAAAGAAGGCTTAGCTAAGCTGAAAGAGGAATACGACCATCTAGTAAATACCCGCCGTAAAAAGGTTGCGGAACGGATAGGTAATGCCCGCGAAATGGGCGATCTTTCCGAAAATGCAGAATACAATTCTGCGCGAGAAGAGCAGGGCTTTGTAGAAGGCCGCATTGCTGAATTGGAAGAAATTTTTGCTAACGCAAAAGTTATTGAAAAACCTGCCGACACAGACTGCGTTGCTTTAGGTTCACAGGTTACTGTAGAAATTGAAAGTGAGGAAATGACGTTCTCAATTGTCGGACCTGCTGAAGCAGAACCTTCTGAAGGAAAAATATCGCACCGATCTCCTGTAGGCCAGGCCTTAATTGGAAAAGGGGTCGGTGATGTTGCAGAAGTGGCGCTTGAAGATGCGGTGATACACTACAGGGTTAAAGCAATAGAATAAACAATCAAACTTTTTCTATTGCCGCCACCGGGCATGCTTCAATTGCCTGCTTGCACTTTTCCTCATCCTCGCAAGGACCAATAACATGGGATTTACCATCAGCACGCATTTCAAATACCTTGGAAGCAATTGTGGTGCATAAACCGCACCCAATGCATGTTTGTTGATTAACTTTGAGTTTCATAGTTATTTATTTAAACACTGTTTTGCTAATTAGCTAACTTTAATTCCTTTGCAGTAGATAGCAGATACTGTTAACCTGTTATCATGCTAGCATGCTAACCTAGTCTCGAACAACTGTTTGTACCATAACAGAAAGGGTTTAGTCAGATTAACAGACAACACGAAACACTTTGACCAGGATAGCAGTATAACAGGATAGCGCACCCGCATTTTGAAAACAACTTACTACCGGTTCTCAACAAACTTCTAAACTTGTTTTCCTAATTCCTTCAAATACCTAAACGCGCTAATCGCTCCCTGAGCACCCTCGGCAACAGCTGTCACCAGCTGGCAGGGCTCTTTACCACCAACAGAGGTTGCTACATCACCGCCGGCAAAAACACCTTCCACATTTGTTGAACCGTCTGAGTTAATTTTAATAAAATTTGTATTTTCAATCACTTCCAAATTCAAATTCTGTGCAACTCCAATAGCTGGAACAACACCAATTTCAATCATTACCCCGTCAACATCTAAAACCTCTGCGCCCTTATAGGAAGTGTCTAACCTTACAGACATCACAGCTTGGTCACCATTTATTTCAACTATATTAGTATTATAAATTACTTCTACCCGCTCCTGCTGTTTTAATCTGTCTTTCCATACAGGTTCTGCAGAAAGTGTATCACCGCGGTAAATCAAATAAACTTGTTTTGCTAAACTATTTAAATGGATTGCAGAAGTAACAGCAGCGTTGCCACCGCCAACAACTGCAACTTTTCGTCCTTTATACAAAGGTGCATCGCAGAGAGAACAGTAGGAAACTCCGCGGCCAAGTAACTCTTCCTCGCCGGGTACATCCAGCCTCCGTACCCGCGTACCAACTCCTAAAAATACAGCTCTACCAGTATAAACATTACCGTGTTCATCAGTAACTTCAAACCCCTGTTGTGTTTTCTCAATATCCTCCACACCAGCTATTTTCATTTCCGGCTCGTAACTGCGGGCGTGTTCTAAAAATTTCTGCGCCAAGTCTGGTCCGGAAATAGATTCAAAACCGGGATAATTTTCTACTTCCGCCGCTTCCGTAATTGTACCTCCCGGAACTTTACCAATAACTAAGTGATTTAATTTAAAACGTGATGCGTAGATGGAACAAGCTAATCCTGCCGGTCCTGCACCAACGATAATGAGATCGTATTGAGTCATTGTCAGTTACTTATTAATGCGGCATCAAAAAAAGTCTAAACACTAAATTCGAAGTCCCAAATAAGTTCGAAGCACGAAATTCGAAATGCGAAGCAATTCGAGTTTAGAATTTATTATTTATTTGGAGCCTCGAATTTCGAATTTAGTATTTTGGTCCAGCTTCTCATCCCCAAACGCATCTAGGTAAGCCGGCCAACACTATCATTCAATCTCTGCTGTAAGATCTTCCACTCTTCCACAAACATCCCCCGGCTGGCCGTCTGTTAGCTTACAAGTAACTGCAGACAACACTGCTGCTTCTCCCTGGACTCCCAACTGCTCTCCTGAGCCTAGTCTTGCATAACGACAACCAAAAACTAGAAAAGGTACTGCTCCATTATTGTAGTCTGAATACTGCTCAAAAACAGCTATAGTTTCTTCGTCACGGACATCCATCCAATCTTTAAAATCAACATAGTCTGCAAAATAAGCCATTGTACCTTTAATAACCGGGTGTTCCCAAGTACAGTGAGGGCAGGATGAACTGCCAAAATAATAAATAATTGGAAGCCCTTCTTCGTTAGTACATACCTCATTATCCGGTTTTTCAAAACGATCCAGCCCTGCAATTAATGGTTCCCTCCCCAACCCTTCTATTGCTTCAAGATCAACTTCTACATCCGCCTCTGCGCCTGCAGGCTGTTCAGCACCAGCTACTTCCGGCTCATCCTCAGAAGAAGCGTTATTAGAACCGGAAAAAAAAGCGCCGTTAAGCATAATTGCGCCAGCAATTACTAACCCAGCAATAATAATTGCTGCCGGGACCAATATATTATTTTTGTTTTCTGACATTGTTTAAATACACTACCACAGCATACAGCATAGTAACAAGTGGCAATGCAATATAAGGTATAGAAACTGAATTTACTGTCCAGGAATCGGGGTGGAGATGTTCTAAAGCTAAACGAATCGCAGTGTAGTCGAGAAGGTAGAGAAGAAATGTTGCTCCCGGATTAAATCGCGCAATAAATTGCGCTATTACACTCTCTCTATCTGTAGCAGCAGATTTCTCTTTGCTGACCGCCTTGCGCGAGACAAGTCTCGCTACTCTGCCTACTTGAAGCAAAAACAAAAACAGCAATAAATTAGCAACAGATTCATAATATGCATACGGAAGTAATTCATTATTTAAAACATTTGCCCACCTGCCCAAACCTTGCGCAAATGCAATACCGGGTGCGGCTGCATCGAGCAGGGTTAGTAGCGGCGACCCTTGTGGTCGCCAAGAAATAAAACAAACAAAAACCCCCACCACACCACCCGCCAACCCGCCAATAATTCCCAACCCTCCGTTCCAAACAGCAATTACCTGCCACAAACTCTGTGCATAATAATTCCAATAATCAAAAACGTGGTACAAACGCGCGCCAATTAAAACAAGGGGCAAAACCCGCAAACTCA
>CAYREW010000021.1:9112-12150 GCA_964423535.1 uncultured Candidatus Saccharibacteria bacterium | reverse complement strand
CTTCAACGCCTTCCTAATTTTCTCCTTTGCTTCATTTGACTTAACAATATCCAGCCAATCTGCTGACGGTTTTTTATCTCCTTTTGTTGTCATAATTTCAACCACTTCCCCGTTATTTAATTCATAATCCAAACTTACCAATTTCCCGTCTACTTTTACACCAACACAGCGGTTGCCGATATCGGAATGGATGCGGTAAGCGTAATCCAACGGTGTTGATCCTTTTGGTAAATCAAACACATCACCTTTTGGTGAAATTACAAACACCTGGTTGGGATAGACGTTTATTTTTAATGCTTTTTCAAAATCATCCTCATTATCAATTTTTTCCTGCCATTTAACCAAATCTTTCAACCAATTGGTGTATTCTTCCGGTGCTTTAAATTCACTTCCTTTTCCCCGCCCCAGCATTTTATAGTAGGCGTGGGCAGCAGGGCCGTATTCGTTGTAGTTGTGCATTTTCCAGGTACGGATTTGAAATTCAGCAATTTTATCGTTTTCGCAAAGTACACTTGTATGCAGGGAGCGGTATCCGTTGGGTTTGGGATTAGCAACGTAGTCTTTAAATTTACCCCATTGGTCCCAAAGTTGGTGCACAATATCCAAAGCGCGGTAGCATTCTTCCTTTGTTTCTACAAGAATTCTAAACCCCTGTTTGTCGTGTAGCCTTTGAAAAAATTTCTCTTTTGATTCTTCCGCTTCCCTTTTTAAATTCATTTTTTTGTAAATACTGTAAAAATGTTTTGGTCTGCCTAAAACTTCCCCTTTTATATCTTCCACCTCCAGCGCATTTCTAACTATTTCCGCTATTTTTTTAATATACTCTTCCCGCTCTTTACGTGTTTGGTTAAAAAATTCTTGAATTCTGGTATGTTCAGGATGGTTAAGGAATTTGAATGCTAAATCTTCCAACTGCCATTTAAAATAGTAAACTCCTAGTCGCTCCGCTATAGGAGCATATACGTTAATTGCCTTAACTGCAGTCTGCTTCCGAAGTTCGCTCGGAAGTCCCTCAATTGTTTTTAAACTATCCACTTTTTCTGCCAGACGGATTAAAAGCACGCGGACATCTTTTGCACTGGCTAAAAGAAGTTTTCTTAAATTATCTATTTGTTTCTGCTCCCCCGTTTTTGTTTTGTAGCGTTTAATAACACTTACGCCGTCGACAAGTTCCGCTACCGTACTGCCAAATTGTTGCGCCAGGTCTTCTTTTGTTGTTTCCGTGTGTTCAATAACATCGTGGAGCAATCCGGCAGCAATTGTTTGTTCATCCAGTTTTAGTTCGGTAAGTAAAAGAGCTACGTCTAAACAGTGGTTAAAAACAGGCTCACCGCTTAGCCTTTTTTCCCCTTTGTGGGCAGATTGTGCGCAGCTGTAAGCGTCTTTTATTAATGCTTTGTTAACAGAGCTGTTGTAGTTTTCTATTTCTTTAATAAGTTTTTTGAGTTGTGAATCCGCCACTGTAGTATAAGTATGACTTTTTAGCGTTATAAAAGCAAGTAGCGGCTTAGGTTGTAATAATAACTGCTGTTCGGTAGGAGATGCAGTCTGCAGGGCAGACAGCAGAGGCAGTTGTTTTTAGTAGTGTTCTCTAGTGTATTCTTCCAGCTGTCTTTCCAGTCCTTCACGCAGCTCAACCACTGCATTTTCAAATTTTTCATCTTTTTCTTCCGCAAATATATGAACTTTTCCCGGCAGCCACATATCAAAGTTGACTACGTAACCAAAATCCGCTCCTTTTTGCACCCGGACAGTGGCGGTTTTTAAATCCTCATCCGCGCCTTTTAAAAATCTATCCAAATCATTGCCCAGTTTTTCATAAATCCAGCTTTCCATTCGTGCAGTTAAATCCAGATTGTCGGCAGTTATATTAATTCTCATGTTAAATATCTTAATTGAACAGCAGGCTCTTGTCCAGCAAGCAGTTCTTTACTCTTTACTATTATAACGTCTCCCCTGTTTTTTACAACCTTGTTGATTATCCAGGGCGCAACGTTGAAGAATTTCTGCCCCATTCTTAAAATACCTTGTTCAACTTTGGAAGAACCTGTTCCCGGAGGTTCAGGTAATTTGCATTTTCCCTGTTTCTATGCTAAATATAGGTAATCTAAAGAATCTAGAAGAAAGGATCAGAGATGAGGAGAGTTGTTCTGCTTTTTGTTCTTGCACTTGTACTTATTTTAGTTGTTAACTACCGTCAGCCACCGTTCCCGGCATTTGCCGGAAACGAGGATGATTTGCAATCTAGAGTGATTTCGCGCGAGATTATCAACCACTGCAGAATTGAGGGTTGGGTTACTGCTTGTGTAAACGGAGTTCAGCTGGTTGGTACTACTTGTACACCGGATCCGCCTGATGCCCCGGGCCATCCGTGCTCTGCTATTGGTTGTGTCCAAATAAGTTACATTACTGATTGCGAAGTTGATAAATCCGGATGCGAGCAAATAGGCGGTTGGCACAGCTGTGACTCGCCTTCCTTCATCGGAGGCTGTTCAGAAGCAGGTAGTGAACGTAACCCTTACTTTTGCGCTTCCAGGCAGGTTCAGTTGGAAGAGTGCAACAGTTTGGGAATGGGGTGCGCCGAGGCCTGCTACTGGAACCTCTGTTGGAATTCGTCTTGTGAAGGATGCTTGCAGTGAAAGATAAGAGGAAAAAAGAACTTAACCCTACAGTTAGTACTGCCTCCAACTAGCTGTAGGGATTTTTTTTCCGCTCATTGTTGCAAAAGTTTTCTTGTTGTGTATTATTAAGGTATAATAATAGCTGACTTGCCCAATGGATTCTAATAAAACTCCTTTTTTAGTTGCAATTATAATTTTTTTAATTTCTCTTATTGTTGGCATTGCAATATTTCTCTATTCCTCCGGATTATTCTTGGAGAAGTTAAAGCAGGCGATCCCTTTCCTAATACCAGTTTCTGATAAGAGTGCTACTAATATTCAAGACTCTTCCACTCCGCAGGATGTAGAAGGGCATTTTGAAGGATTGAAGTACTATCCCGGCGGTGTGGATCCGGGTTTTTATGTTATTGAAGGAAA
>CAYREW010000021.1:0-9012 GCA_964423535.1 uncultured Candidatus Saccharibacteria bacterium | reverse complement strand
CATTTAGACGGTGCAAACTGCGAAAATTTTTGGGGATGGGCGGAGGATCCGGATCACCCTGATGACGCAGTTACTGTAAAATTTTATGCTAACGGTACATGCAGTACGGGAGGATCTTGTTCCGGCACTTATATTGGTGAGGTTTCGGCAGATAAATACCGTTCCGACGGCAACTCCGGGTTTAAGGTTGAGCAAGCTCAGGAACTGCTGTGCGAAGCCGGGCTTTGCGACGGCAGTGCGCACAATATTTACGCTTACGCTGTTGATATAGATACTGACGAATACTCTGCTTTGGGAGGGGTTCCAAAAAATGTTGGTCCGTGCGGATCCAAACAATGCGGTTACGATGACTATACTTCTACCGATTATCTGTCTGTTGGCTTGACTGATAAATGGTGTACTGCAAATGATTATCTGGGCTGTGTTTATATGAACTCTGGCCAGGAGACAGTTAACGGCCAGAGCAAGCCGAATTTTTGGGAGCCGGCAAATTGTTCAACAAGTGATCTTTCAGCACTAACAGGAGTTAAAAAGGTATCTGTTGATGATATTAACAATTATCAAATCAGTGCCCAACTTACTGCAGATGATGATGGTGCTTTGTATATAAACTACGATGTGAGAAAAGATGCTAGCTACCCGTATAGTAGAGATTCTGGTGTTTATACGTATTCTGCTTATGCAAGAGCAACAAGGGCAGACAGTTGGGCTCGCTATTATGCTTATTTTTCACAAAGCGGCTATTACATAATGAATGTACGCTTAAAGCACGATTACGGAACGAACAGCCACCTCCTTTTTTACAAATTTAAATTTGACCGCAAACATCCTTCAGACAGTTCCCGGGATTACGTAGTGTACCCAGCTAATAAAGGAGACAACAGCTGGGAATGGGCAACTTTTGATTTAGGTTATGTCTCCCGTGGTTACCACTACTTTTCTTTTGCAGCTGGTTATACTTATGGGTGGTCTTTAAACGGTTATGTTTCTGAGTTTACTTTTACTAGAGCTGTTCCAGCATTAAGGCAGAGAGGTCCTGGTACAACAGGTTGGGAAGATGTGACTAATTATTTTCAGACAGGTGAGAATATTGTCCGCTTTGTAGCACGCGATGCTTGTTCCGGAGATCGCTATTTTAATTTGGATTGGGATGTTAAAAAAGCGCCTCGTAATATTAGTGTTACTCCGCTTAATATTTGTACAGGCGATTCGCTTACGGAAACATTTACAACCGTTTATAGAGATGCTGACGGTTACGCAGATATAGAAAATGCTTATCTGCTTATTAACCATACGCTTAGTGGAAGAGCTACATCAAGTCCGGAAGGAGCTTTTTACGGCAGATACCGGTATTACCCCCCTTACCGTGCTTACTTTTATTTAAGAAATCGTTACGACAGCTATTGGCGGTATGCAGGTATGGTTGGAAGTACAGGTTCAGCAAGCAATACTTATGTAGAACTTTTAGTTGGATCCGGCAATTCAGGATCAAATATTGAAGGCTCTTCCGGTAATGACTTAAACATTAATTGGAAGCTACGGTTTTTAGATAACAATTGGACAGAAACAGCAAACGTATATATGTATGTTGAAGATTTTGACGGCTTAAACAGCGGTTGGGATAATATGGGACAAATTTCTATTGACAGTTCCGAGCCGCAAACTCCGAGCGCGCCTACATGTTCTTGTGTAAGTCCGGATATAGATGAGGCGCAGGTAAGTTGGAATGTTGTGAGTGATGTAGGCTGTGCCGGTTTGCATTCCACAGCTCCTTACCATGTGCAGGTTTGGGATGATGGACCAAACCAGACTAATGAAAATGGGAGCGGAGATGATAAGTGGTATTTAAATGAATGGCGTAGTGGTACTTCTGTAAGAATAACCGGCATAACATTAGATCCCGGAAATGAAAGAACTTTATACGCCAGGGTTAGGGCGCGTGATGCTATGGATCATATTGGTGATTGGTCGAATTTGGGCAGTCTGTATATGTTTGAATGTTTGCCCAAAGCAACAATAAGCGGGCTTGCCTGGGATGATACAAATACATATAACTGCACCCGGGATTCTGTTGCTGATGACCCCGGGTTGCAAGGGTTGACTGTTTCTATAGATGGTGTGGACAGCACTTACTGCGACGGAAGTTCATGCGAAGCAACTACAGACTCCAACGGCAACTATTCAATGACCGGTGTCCCCTACTATCCGCAAAGTTATTGGCCTGCCGGCTATACCGGTACAAAATACGACTTTTGTATAACACGGCCCACACCAACATACGAGTGGGATAAAGTAGAGTTGGACGGACCGTGTGAATTGGATTCCGATAACTGCGATGCTGATATTCTTGTTGACGGTAATGTAACTCACGATTTTGCATTCAAAAACACACCCGGTTCTTGGTTCCAAGCATCGGACGCGGATGTCCACACAAACAATACGCTTTCCGTGCCTGTTCCTAGTATTATGTATCCGGGCATAGAGCAATACTTTTTAACTGATACCTCAAGTACGGATACCAAAGGTGGTATTGCTACAGCAAGGTTGGACATTAATCCGTGGTCGCGGATTAGCGAGCGCGGTTCGGGTAGAGGCTGGTCAGACAACTACTACCACAGCAGGGGCACTAATAATGAAATTATTTGGCCTTCTGTATTGGATACTGTTGATGCTGATGACGGTATTGTAGAGTATATTAACGGCAATTTGCGGATTGATGAGGGTAACTACAACAACTACCAGGGTAAAATAGTAATTGCGGATGGAAATATTACAATTGACCGCCATATCGGTTCTACTGTAGAGGAGACAGATGCAAGTGATGAAATTTTGAACGCAATTTTAATTTCCCGCGGTACAATTGAGGTGGATGGTCCTTATTGGAACAGTTTGAATCCGCCTGATCCCCAGCCCGGATTGTCAGATTCCGATTTTAAGAATAAGCTGTTTAAACTTGATGGTGGTATGTACAGTAAGCAGGGTTTCAATTTTGAAAGGGATATGGAAAATACACGTATTCCAATGAGCCAGACTACAGCTGATCCTGAATTCTACTTTAATGCTCCCGACTCAATTAAGGAAGCTAAAATTTATCTTTGGGAAGAGACTACAGCAACAAGTTCTTGTCAGTGTACCAGTTGGGTAAACAGTGGTGCTGTTGACGGTTGTGGTACCCAGGGCTGCGCATCTGTGCAAAAGCCTTTTGAAAGAACGCGGACTTGTACGCCAAGCGGTTGTGATATAGAAACAGAGACTTTTTGCCAATATGTGGCAGAGTGTGACTGTAACTGCGGAACCTGGTCCAGTTGGTCTCCTTACGGAGGATGCGGAGCGGACGGCTGTGCATCTACGGAACGGCCAATTGAGCGGACAAGGTCGTGTACACCGGCAGGTTGTGATACAGAAAGGGAAACAAGTTGTCAATATTACTCTGCGTGCGACTGCAACTGCGGCAGTTGGAGCTACTGGAGTTATGCAGGCTGGTGCGGAACTAACGGTTGCCCAAGTACAGCTTACTCGTTAAAGAGGACGCGCAGCTGTACTCCTTCCGGTTGTGATGCAGAAGTAGAGTACAGGTGTGTAACTTATTCAGGCTGTTCATCCTGCACCTGCGGCAGCTGGAGCTCCTGGAGGTACGCGGGCTGGTGCGGAACTAACGGTTGTCCAAGCAGTTACTACTCGTTAAGGAGGACGCGTACCTGTACTCCTTCCGGGTGTGATACAGAAGTGCAGTACAGGTGCAGATACTATTATTATTGCAGGTACTATTACTAATTTCCCCCACTTCCCTTTTGCTTTAGGTATTTCCCAATGTTAAAATTAAAACTGCTCCGCTCGGTATGTTAACCGCGTGCTAAATTGAGCGCAGCGCAGGTCGGTTATAGGAGGTATGGAGTTAACTTTTATTGGGAGGTCGTCTAACGGTAGGACAGCGGGTTTTGATCCCGCCAATCGTGGTTCGAATCCACGCCTCCTAACCAGAGGTCCGGTGCCCACTCAAGTGGGGGGCGAGCCTCTGGTTATGTGTTTATGAATTTGAGACTTCCGACAGCAGTCGGGGTGTAGAAAATTTGCTAGGCAAATTTTCTTAAAGCGAAACGCGAAGCGTTTTGCACCGAATCCACGCCTCCTAACCAGAGGTCCGGTTCCCCACGTATCTAAACCACATTGTTCAGCGTTCCAGCTCCCTCTTTATTTTCACAGTACCGAAGGTATTCAAAATTAATTTATTACAAAATACAGATAAAAAAAGTTGCACTGCTATTTTTGCTATGTTACTATTTGTACCTTACTATAAGTCCTAGGTATATAAAGAAAGGGAGGGGTTTATGAAAGCGGAAGTGGGCGAAGTTAGGGAAACTACCAGTGTTAACTTAGTTAAAAGATCGCGTAAGTTTTCGGAAACAGAGCTTCTTCCCGTTGTTAACAGAGCTTTATCCAATACTTACTGTGTACGAAGAGTTTCGGCAGCTGACTTGTTTAGCCCTCGAGTAGTTTCAATTTGCTTTGCTGTTGTACGGAAAGGGATTTTAAGCCCTCTCCGCCACGGTGTTCTTAGGTTTATTGTCGGGCCCCGCTACTGCAACCTGGTTGTATATTCAGCAGAGTTGCAAAAAGATAATGTACGGGCTAAGTTATGGCAGCGAGTACAAGAATTTGCAGACAAGCACAGGCTGATTCCGGAATTAGAAATATTTATTGATTAAGTATAGCGGCTGGATTAGGAATTATATTTTTTAATCCAGCCTTTTTTATTTGTTCAGGTTTAGGTGTGCTAGAATTACTTGTATGGTTGTATTAGGAATTGATCCGGGAACTGCGCGAATGGGTTGGGGTGTTGTGGATAAAAATAATGGGAATCCAAAATATTTGGAATGCGGCTGTATTGAAACTTCCAAAAACAATACAGCAGAACAGCGGTTGGAAAAGTTGTATAATCGGATTGTTAAGTTAATTGACTGTTTTGAGCCGGATGCTTTAGCTGTCGAAGAGCTTTACTTTGCCCAAAATGTAAAAACTGCTTTTGCTGTTGGTCAGGCAAAAGGTATTGTCCTACTTGCAGCAGCTCAGGAAAAGATTCCTGTTTATGAATACACACCACTGCAGATAAAGCAGGCACTAACCGGATACGGCCGCGCCAGCAAACGGCAGATACAGGTAATGGTTGTTCGGGAGTTGGGGTTGGATAAAACGCCGACGCCGGATGATGCTGCTGACGGCTTGGCTGTTGCTCTCACTCATTGCTACACGAAAAAATATGCGCGTTAAAAGTGGCTGCAACCCTTGTGGTTGCAGAAATTAGTAAGAGTTAGGAGTAGCGCCCTTTAGGGCGCGACAATAAAAGAATATGATAGGAGCACTTAAAGGAACTATTTTTGCTAAAAATGAAAAATCAGTTACTGTTATGGTCAGTAACGTCGGCTACCGTGTTAACCTCTCCCCTGCTCTGCTTGGGCGGTTGGCAGTTGGTGACAATGTTACTCTTTTTATCCACAGTTATGTACGTGAGGATGCTTTGGAACTTTACGGTTTTTCTTCCCAGGCAGATTTGGAGCTGTTTGAATTAATGATTGATATTTCCGGTATTGGTCCGCGGACAGCAATCGGTATACTGGACCGTGGTCCGGACGGAATCCGTAAAGCTGTTGCTGAAGCAGACGTTGCTTTTTTTACTACTGTTTCCGGTGTTGGTAAAAAAACAGCTCAGAGATTGATTATTGAATTAAAACCGAAGATCGGTGATATGGTTGATTTAGATTTGTCTGGTGAGATTAGCGGTGAAACAAAAGATGTTGTTGATGCTTTGCAGGCTGTCGGTTTTACGCAGAAGGAAGCTGTAAAAGCAGTACGCAGCCTGCCGGAAGGGTTGGAGAGTGTGGAGGAGAAAGTGCGGAAAGCGCTTAAGTCTGTAGGTGATTAATAAAATTTAGTTGAAACAGCATTCACAAGTTTATTAAAACACTAGAACAGAAGAATATTAAAACATTAAAACACTAGAACATTAAAACAAAAGATAAGTTGATTTTTACTTAATAAGGCGCAATCTTCTTCATGTTTTCATGAGTAAGGGGAGAGTGGCAAATGAAAGACCTTGCCCAATTTCGCCGCACTTTTAAATGGAGCGCAACACGTTTGCTGCAAATTCTTGTTTGTGCTAAGCAGTTTTGGTACGATAGGCTTTCAGAAATTGAGGTTCCGAAACCGTGGTATTTTGTTTTTGGCGCAGCGGTCCATGATTTTGTTGAGTTTGCACATAAAGGACCGCGTAGAACAAGGTTTAAACCAACACCACAGCGTCCTCTTTTTTACAAATCCCCGGCAAGTATGGGTAACGCCTGGTACAACTATTGGTCACGTTATGTAGATGTTGAAGGTAAAGATTCCATTATTTGGAATCCGCCATGGAATACATATAAAAAGTTGGCGCATTTAGGTAAGCAGCTGTTTTCTGGAGGCGGCGGCCACAAAGGTTACTACCCTACAATTATGGATCCGCCTTTGGACTACACACTTTGCGCTGTAGAGCTGACTTTTAGTACAGATTTTTATCTTAATGCTTACGAATCTTCGGCTAAACTGCCAATAGTTGGCAAATTTGACCAGCTGTGGAGGGTGCGCAGGAGTGGAATACTGGAATCGTGCTGGCAATTCCCTGCTTATGACGAAGCAATTGCTGTGATGGATTTGACAACCAGCAGAAGCAGTGCCAGCGATGCTAAGTATTTGCAGATTGCGCTGTATTTGGAGGCGCTGTCTGTTTTAATTAAAGAAGACCCGAAAATGCGGCAGAGGTTGGGTTCCGGTTGTCAAGACTTGCCGTTGATGGGGCTGGTTTGGAACTTGCGGCGCGGGACTATTGTTCCCCGTTGGAGTTGGCATCGGAATCGGCTGGCGGAACAGTTAATCAGGGCTCACGAATTGCTGAACACTGGTATATTTGTGCCGCGCGATAATGACTGGGTTTGCAAATCATGTAGATGGAGAGCACACTGTCGTGATACAGAAGTCAAACCAATTGATTTGGGTGAACCGGACGATGTTTTGCACAAGGTAAGTATTGATCAGCTGGTTGAAAGAAAACCCAAACCGCCGAAGCAGTTGTTTTTTACTGGTGGTATGGAAAAGGGCGGTTGGATGCGGGGTGCACAGATTCGCGGTGAGGATTAATTGCTTGATACCTTGATGTATAAATTGTATCTGCAACCTTTATGGTTGCTGGAACAAGCATCAAGGTTTTTTTTATTGCTTGCTGGTTGTGTTATTATAAGTAGATGTAGTAGCGCACTTTTCCGCCAAAGGCGGATGGGCATTTGGCCCAAGTGCGCGCTATTGGAGATTATGCCCAAAAAACAATCTAACCCTCCCACCAACGATTTCGATAAACTCGTAACCTCACTCCGCGCCCGCAGTTGGACTGAATTCTGTGGGCAGGAACGGGTTAAGGAATCATTATCTATTGCTATTCAGGCAGCAGTGGAGCGCGGTGAGCCAATGGGCCATACATTACTTTACGGTCCTCCCGGGTTGGGAAAAACTACACTAGCCCACATTATTGCACGGGAAATGAAAGTAAATATTCGCACTACCTCCGGGCCTGCGATGGAACGCTCCGGAGATTTAGCTTCTATTTTAACTAATCTGAAGCCCGGCGATGTTTTATTTATTGATGAAATTCACAGACTAAGAAAAGCAATAGAAGAGACACTTTACCCGGCAATGGAGGATTTTAAGTTGGATATTGTTGTTGGTAAGGGTCCTTCGGCTCGGATACTGCGGTTGGATGTTCCGCCCTTTTGTTTAGTTGGGGCTACGACCCGTGCCGGGTTGTTGTCTTCCCCGTTGCGCGAGCGGTTTAGTTTAATTCACAGATTAAATTTTTACAACCCGGAAGATTTAGCGCGGATTATAGAAAACGGTGCAGAAAAGTTAAATGTTCATATTGATGATCAAGCTACATTGGAGTTGGCAAAAAGGGCAAGAGGTACTCCGCGGGCAGCTTTGAAACTGTTGAAAAGGGTGCGGGATGTTGCTCAGGTCCGTGCTGAAGGAGAAATAACAGAGGAAGTATTGGAGCAGGCTTTGGAAATTCTTAAAGTAGATGAATTGGGGTTGGACGAGGCTGACCGCAGATTGCTTAAAGCGTTGATTGAAAAACACGGGGGCGGTCCTGCAGGTTTATCTACCTTAGCAGCAACAATTTCTGAAGATGAGGGTACAATAGAAGATGTGTTGGAGCCTTACCTGATGCAAATTGGATTTATTAAGAGAACGCCCCGCGGCCGTGTTGCTACACCGCGTGCTTACAAACATCTTGGCATCCCCTACTCTGAAAACCCAAACCAACAGAAGATCCTCTAGTTCCTCTAGTTGGCTCCCCGCTTAAACTACTATTTCCGCCGTACCTTTTTTCAGCGGCAAAAAACCAAGGCTTAACCTTGGTTTTAACTCTTGTCTATTTTCCCCTATAAATGTTTTTTAAAAGTAAGTGGAACTGAGGTGTGAACCAAGTTATTGGTACCAAGTTATAGTTATAGGTTGATACTTTTTTATTTCTGTGCTATAGTGAAAACTGTAATAGCTAGAAGGATTAGAAAAGAGGAGGAGAGATATGAACACGAAGCGTGCTGAAGTTATCGTTGCGTTGGGTTTTGTGTTACTGCTCCCTGCTCTTTGGGGCTTTGTGACGCAGAATCCATTGTTTGGTATCTGGCCTATTGTTTGGGAGCTGGTTGGAGTATCCCTGATTTTTGCCGGATTGGGGATGTGCCGTTTCCTTCCCAGCTGCTGGGCAGTGGTCGGTGCTGCAGTCCTAATTATTATTATTGCTGCTGATCCAATTGTTTGGGTTCTTGTTTCCGCAGTTAATAATTTTGATTGGTATGCTCTGGTTGTGTCTCTGTTTGTCAATATGCTAGCAGGGGTGCTTCTGTTTGCAGCTTACCGTGTTGGGTTGCAGTTTGCTTAGGATTCCCGCGAATATTATAGTGCAGTAATTCGCGGGAATTTTTTTGT
>CAYREW010000020.1:7309-12821 GCA_964423535.1 uncultured Candidatus Saccharibacteria bacterium | reverse complement strand
AATTTTGTGAACAATTGGATACGCTTATTAAGCTGGACAAAACAATACGTTTGCAAAAGTATAAAAACTGCAACAGTAGCAATTCCTGACACTGTTGGGGGGATTAGCAGGAACAGGGGTATCCCGGTAAGCGCAGTTATACACAGAAAAATTCCTGTTTTAACAAAAAAAGTAGCAACCAGGCTGGACAAAGAAAAATAAAAAAGTAACGAAGCTAAAAAAAGAGTCAAAGAAAATATAGTACCGGACAATGTGAGAGGGTAATGTTCAAAAACAATATCAACAGACCACCAGAGAGTGGTGGCGGAGAAGAGTAGTAATATACCAGTAACAGATTTAAACGCAATTTCCCTGCTCATATAATTAATTAATTTTACTGCTCCCTACTGTCAATCCAATCCTGCAGTATAATTGCTGCAGCCAACGCATCTATTTTTTCTTCTATTTTCTTTTTAGAAAAATCTTGCTGTTTTAATTTATTCAGCGCTTCCTCAGATGTCAACCGCTCATTTTGGAACTCAATATCCATACTGTGCCTCAGCCTAACCTTTAACTCTTCAACAAAGTTTCGCACTTTCATAGCTTGCAACCCTTCGTTACCTTCTACATCCACAGGAATCCCAACAACAATTTTTTCAATTTTATTCTGCGCAATAAAGCGTAAAACACTTTCAATATTGTGAACCACTTTAACAGGAACAGCTAAATCACCATTAGAGTAAGCTAAACCAATATTCTTTTCGCCGTAATCAATACCCAAAATATACATTGTATAAATATCTAATTTCTAATATCTAATTACTAATCACCAAAGGCACCTTTTTTATTCAACAGGTCAATCTCGCCCATTAGAAATTAATAATTAACAATTAGAAATTTTAAAACCGTGTTATTCTGATCCAAATTCTATACTAATATTCTCCGCTCTTTTTGGCAGGTGCTTATAAAAAGAGGACAGGAACTTGGAAACCCGGATATTAACTTGCTTTACATTAGGCAAATTAGTTAAATAACTGCGTGCAGATGATATTTTTGTGCCTGCTAAATCCTTTTTCAGAGACTCAATATCAATAGAAGGTACTAACATACCCTTAACTTTAGCTGTAATAACCAAATCGTTATCCATCCGCTTTGCATCCAGTAATGCAAACTGCACACCGCCTTCCTTTAAACTGTAGTTTTGTGGAACTTTGCTTTCCAAATAATTTTCCAGCACCTGCGTGTACGCATCTTTGGAGTAGGCTAAAGCAGAAGATTCAACACTCATTTGCAAACGCACTTCTTCCGCTTCTTCCCCAACTTCCTTGCTTAGCTGTTTAGACAAAATTTCACTTTTAATTACTCCTTTAGGAATTGTATATCCCTCCGGAAGTTCCAAGTCCAATTCACTGTAAGCCTCCTGCTCCAGTTCGCGAGTTAAACTGTCTGTAATTGTTTGCACATCCTGCTCACTAACAACAGTAACTTCTTCCGAAAAACCCCCGCTCAACGGCTGTGCGTTTTTTGCATAAACACTTTCCTCCACAAAATTTGCAACTGAAAATTCAGTATCTGCCGGCAGATTGTACTTCTCCCCGACATCTGCAGCAACAATGTTTACATTTGTTTTACCAGCAGTATAAGTTACAGTACGCTGACCCTCCGCACTCTGCGTGGAGGACATTGTCTGCGCTTCTATGGAAACACCGCTTGCTAAAACAAACTGGAGCTCCTCTGCACTAAGTACTGTTCCACGATCCAAAACTTTTTCCTCGTCAGTTTGGTTGTAAATAGTAACAGTACCACGCGCTTTTTCCCCAACTGTAGATTCCCCGGTTGCAGGAGAAACTTTAACCCCCTGCTTAGTTACACTTACTTTTTCCGCAGGAATAACCTTGTCCTCTACCAATACAGTGTCGGCACTGCTGGAAGCAATAATATCAACTGTTTTTACAAGCTGCTCCGAATCCACAACCAAAGTAACAGTTGCTCTAGGAACAATAAACAAAAACACAAACAGTAAACCTCCGATTACAGCCAAACCGCCAACTATACCAGCAGGAATAAGCCACCTTCTCCCGGTAACAAATTTTCCAGAAAGTAATTTAATTTTAGCTAAAGAACTTTTCAAGCGCCCTAAAATATTCAGACCACCAACAGAGCCGGAACCGGCAGGGACAACCGAAGGATCTTTTTCTGCAATATCGCCTGCAACAAACCCGAACGCATCAGCGGTATTCTTTTCTACATGAGAGATACCCAACTGTTCCCGCACCTCCGAATCCTCGGATTCGAAAGCTATTTTTTTACCCATGTTTTCCGCCTCTCTGGCAATCAGCTTTAAATTAATCTGTTTATCCAGCAACGGGGACCCGGAAGGAATAAAAATACGAATACCCTGCTCCTCTTTTTCACGGAGAGATTTTAAAACATCAATAACATCATCATTAGAGTTCAAGTGAATATCAGCCATTAGATTTCTTCGTTAACACAAAATCCATTAAACCAAACAGGGATGCAGACGCCTGACTAAGCTTACCGCTACGGTCAACCATATCATCCGGATCCAAAGTCTTTGCATCTTCAACAACAATATCCTGCGCAATATCCAAGCCCTGCTGCCAATCAAATTCAGGTATTTGTTTTTTCAAATCTGAGGCTATTGAAGCATTGCTTAACAAAACAACCCTGAAAGGATAACGCGATGCATCAAAATCTTCCAAAGCAAGTTCTAAACTGGACGCCCACCAATCAAGCATATCTCCGTTCTCCTTTTCCAAATGCCTGCTTCCCAAAGGTACGACTTTTGTACCCATAATAGCATGGTTGGCTTGGACCGTCACTTCAGTAGTCAACCCGCGATCATTTAGCAGTATTTGGTCACGGTAATCTTTAAGAAGAACCGGTGTGTTGGTATCTGTTATAAAAGTCTGCTTAAACTTGAGGAAAGAAGCTACTGAATCAACAGCAGAAAGATGAGACTTTATTCCTGCCTGGTAAAAAAGCGCAGCTTCCAAAACGTTTCCCCGAAAGCCAATTGGATTAGTAATTTCAAAACCGTCCAGCAAAACATGACTAAACCGCGTATCAAGGGACTGCAGCTTAACATTTTTTTGCCCTGTTTCTTTTTCAACATCCTGCAAACATTTTTGCGCTGCCGCTGCTGTTAAACGGTCTTCAATTTTCTGCCATTCGCTCTCTGTAATAGGCTGTTCGCTTTCTTTACGGTTAATACGCGCACGTACTGTAACATGACGAATTATTTCTGCACCGGCCCCAATTACAGCACGGGGAGGATAATCAATACCCTGGCTGTAAACAGCCTGGTCCAGAGCAGAGCAGGCATTTTGGGCAACATTAGCTAAATCTGCAACAACACCGCCGCGCATGTCGGACTGCTTCTGTTCTGCTGAACCAACACCCAGCACTTCAATATTTTCTCCTAATTTTTTGAAAACCAGGGCAGAAATACAGTGCGGTGCAATATCTATAACAGCCCACGGGCTGTCTTCTAAATCAGGTTGTTTTAAAAAAGGCAGGCAAAACATAAGGAATTTCTAATATCTAATATCTAATTACTAATGGACAGGGAGATTTTTTATTTGTGAAACAGCACAATCTTGCTCCTTAGAAATTAGTAATTAGTAATTAGTAATTTCGACAATAGCACATAAAAAATGCAAGGCTTTATAATTACTGAAGAACAGCTTTAATACGCCTTACCCCGCTTCCCACCGACTCCTGTTTAATTATCTTAAACTCTCCCAGCTCGCCGGTTTGTTCTACATGCGGTCCTGCGCAAAGCTCTTTGGAAAAGTCACCGACAGAATACAAAGTTACTCTATCCGCTTGTTTGTATTTTTCCTCAAATAAAGCTTCCGCACCCTCTGCAACAGCTTTTTCAAAAGTTGTTTCTTTGCATTTAACAGGTAAATCTTTTTTAATCTGCTCATTAACCAGACTTTCAATTTCTTTAACCTCCCCCTCAGTCAATTTGCGGTCAAAAGTAAAATCAAAACGCAGTCTTTCCGGAGTTAAATTCTGCCCCGCCTGGTGGACATCCGCTCCCAAAACACGCCGCAAAGCTTCATTCATTAAATGGGTTGCTGTATGCAAAGGAGCAATTTCCTCCGGGGAAAATGATTTATCTTTTTGCGCTGCTCGTGAGCGCTGTTTTTGTTTTTCCATTTCCTCTTTAAATCCCTGATTATCGACTTTCAATCCGCTCTCCCCTGCAATCTCCACAGTTAAATCAAAAGGGAATCCGTAAGTATCGTAAAGCTCAAAAGCAACCTCGCCGGGCAAAACTTCTGCATCATCACCCAATTCTTCCAACCGGGATACTAATTCTTTCAAACCCCTACTCAAGGTTTGTTCAAAAGAGCGCTCTTCTTCTTTAACAATTTTCTTGATTTGCAGCAAGTTCTCATCCAGATGGGGATATTCGGAACGCATTACTTCCACAACTTTGGCAACAGGCTGGCTTAAAAACTCCCCGCCAATTTCCAGCAGTTTGCCGTGGCGGTAAGCGCGGCGGATTATTCTACGCAAAACGTAACCGCGGTCTTTATTAGAAGGTACAACACCGTCTGCAATTAAAAAAGTAATTGCCCGCGCATGATCTGTTATTACCCGTTTGGATGCTTCAATATCCGGGTGTTCGCCAACTTCAACTAATGAATCAACAACTTCATAAATTGGAGCAAGCAGATCAATTTCAAAAACTGAATCTTTATTTTGGAGAACAGTTGCAAACCTTTCCAAACCGGCACCTGTATCCACACTTTTAACAGGGAGTTTTTCAAACGAACCGTCCTCTTTGCGATTGTAGAGCATAAACACACCCGGATTCCAAAGTTCTAAAAAGCGGTCACAGTCACAGCCCGGTTTGCAGTCTGCGTTACCGCAGCCGAATTCCTCACCGCGGTCATAATAAATTTCTGTACACGGACCAAAAGGACCTACCGGGCCGCTGACCCAGAGGTTGTCTTCAACCGGCAGTTCAACAATCCTTTCTTTGGGAATACCTGCCTCCTGCCAATAATTTATTGAATCCGTATCTTTGGAAAGCTCGTTGTTGCCGGCAAAAACTGTTGCCCAAAGACGTTTTTCCTCAAAACCGAACTCCTCGGTTAACAGCTGCCAGGCAAGTTTAATTGCTATTTGGGAAAAATAATCACCAATTGACCAGGTACCCATCATTTCAAAAAAGGATAGTGTAGCGCGGGAAGGTCCTACTTTATCAATATCAACTGTTCTAAGACAGCGTTGAATATTGCAGAGCCGTTCCGCCGGAGGTTGACGAAGACCAAGAAAATAATCTTTCAGCGGAGCCATGCCGGAATTAACAAAAAGCAGAGTGGGATCCCGTTCAGGGACTAAAGAAGATGAGGGAATTTCAATATGGTCGCGCTGTTTAAAAAAATCTAAAAAAGTTTTTCTGATTTGTTCCGATGTCATTACAGTGGATATAGTATAAACGATAAACAAGAGGTTAGACAACTGGCGATTGGTCCAAACGCGGAGCGTTTGG
>CAYREW010000020.1:0-7209 GCA_964423535.1 uncultured Candidatus Saccharibacteria bacterium | reverse complement strand
CCAATGCCTAAAAAATTATCCCTACCCACTATCACAGCTTTAACAAGGGAAGACCTGGAAAACAAAACAGTACTTGTCCGCGCGGATTTGGATGTTTCTTTGAAAAATGGAAAAGTTGCGGATAATTTCCGTCTTAAGCGTGCCTTACCGACAATCAACTATTTGCGGGAAAACAAGGCAAAAATAGTTTTATGCGGACATTTGGACAGGCCGGACGGTAAGGTTGTGGAAGAGCTCAGTTTAAAACCAGTCGCTAAGCACTTGGATAAGCTCCTTACAAATACACACCTTCAATCACCCCTATCTCCCATATCCGCCCAAACACCCGGGTCGATAAAGAAACTGAAACCCGGGCAGGTTCTAATACTGGAAAACCTCCGCTTCCACCCAGAGGAAAAAAAGAACAGTAAACAATTTGCAAAACAGCTTGCAAGCCTTGCGGATTTATACATCAACGACTGCTTTTCCAGCTGCCACCGCAACCACGCCTCAATAACAGGGGTACCGCAGCACCTGCCATCATACGCAGGAATCCACTTAGCAAAAGAAATAGAAATGCTGGATAAAGCAAGAAAAAAACCAAAAAAACCGGTTATTGCCATTATTGGCGGTGCAAAAGTAGAAAGCAAATCAAAAGCAATAGAAAGGCTGACACCTTTAGTCGATCATATCCTTCTGGGAGGTAAATTAATGTTTAAAAAATCACTGGAAAAAAATCCAAAAGTAATTTTCCCAACAGACTCTGTCGGTGCGTACGATATTGGACCAAAAACTGTGCAAGGATACCTGGGTGGACTGCAGTATGCAGGAACAATTATCTGGGCAGGTCCTTTAGGTAAGTTTGAAGACCCCACTTATGCAGAAGGAACAAAACAAATTGCAAAAACTGTTGCTAAAAGCAAGGCATACACAATAATTGGCGGCGGGGATACTGTTGCCGCGTTTAACAAGTTCGGCTTAACCGACGGGGTAGATTGGGTTTGTTCGGGAGGAGGAGCAATGCTTAAGTATATAGGTGAAGGAACATTAGTAGGCATAGAAGCCGTGCAGGCAGACCTGCCAACGAACTGAATCACGGAGCCGCCGCAAACTATTATTTACACTCTACTATGAAGTAGTACGGCGGCGAGTGGTTAGGTGCGGCCAAGCGTAATAATGGAGTTACTAAGGCCGACACCGTCAGTTCGCGGCACGGTCTGCCGAACGGGTTCGTAAAAAACACATGATAACAATAATTCACGGCGCAAATATTGCAGAAAGCCGTAAAGCACTAACTAAAAAAAAAGAAGCCTTTCCTCCGGAAGCAGTTACAACAATTACTGGCCACAATCTGGAAAAGGTTGCGCAGGCCGGAGGCGCTGCCGCAATGTTTAATTCAAAAAGGCTAATTGTACTAGAAAGAGAAGAAAAGTGGACAAAAAGTTTTAGTCAGGATTTAATGGACCAGCTAAAATATATTGATCCAAAAAACCACATTATTATCTGGCACAATAAAAAAATACCAGCGTCGGACAAATTACTTAAATTAACAAAAAAGAAAGGCGATGTGCTTTATTTCAAGGACCAGCAAACTGGAAAGGAGATTTTCACCTTTTTAGACACACTTGGAAACAGAAATAAAACATCTGCCTACCTGCAGCTGCGAAAAATGTTGGAAAATGGAGAACACCCAATATACCTGCTAAATAGGATTATTGGCTTATTCAGAAAAATGATGGCTGTAAAATGGGGTGCAAAAAAACTAATACCTTCCCACCCCTATGCAAGAAAAAAAATTAGCTCCCAATCAGAAAATTTTACGGAGCAGGAGCTTCTGGATATTTACCAAAAACTGGAAGATGCGGATATTACAATGAAAACAGGAGGGGATCCGGTGCTGACACTGCAAATCTTGATTGAGAAGGTTTGCTAGCAGCCAGACATTCCTACCCTTCCTAACATTCTTATAAATCCTAAGTAACTTAAGTTTCCCAGGTAACTTACGGCGGGGTCCGCCGTTACGGCGGCCTCCCAAAACCAAAATGACTTTTAGAAACCTGATTTTACCAACCCTTGCCTTTACAATAGGCATATATATTTTAGCTACCCAGCTGGTAATTCCTTTATGGCAATTCAGGGCTGATGAGAGTCTTTTCAACCCTGTCGCAGGTGTTTACACCACATTCTGGGAACAAAAACAAAACTTTTTAATGCTGGAAGAACCGGAAGTCAAGCCCCCTCCCTTTTTTTACTTATCCGCCCCAAAAATTAAACTAGAAAATACTCCTGTGGAAACAAACAGCACAAAGGCGCCGGACCAAAGTCTAGTACACATTAAAGGAACTGCTTTGCCTGGGGATGGTCCTTACTCAGCACACAATCTTAAAATTCCTATTGTTATCAGCGGGCATTCTGTATCCCCGATTTTTTTTAATAGCAACGATCCAAAAACTTACTTTACAAACCTTCCAAAACTGGAAGACAACAATATTATTGAACTGCAGTACCGTAAAAATAAATATAAATACCGGGTAGTCCACAAAGAAGTTGTAAAACCTGGAAAGCTGTGGGAGGTTATTAAAAATCAAGCGGCTAGAAAGCAGTCCGAACTGGTACTTTTTACATGCGTTCCACCAGGAATAAGACTTAACCGCCTAATTATTTTTGCGACTTCTTTAGGAAAAGTGCTGAATTAAAAAACACTAAAATTAACCCGACCACCACAGCACCACTTAGTATTGCTAATGCTTTTGACTTACCTGCAGTCAAAAGTGCTACAGCGCCGCTTACAGCTGTCAACACCCAGTAAAGCAGCGCAACCTGTTGCTGGGTCCAGCCTCTGTGCAGCAACTGGTGGTGCAAATGTTCGGAATCACCCCAAAAAGGCGACTGACCGCGTAGAAGACGCCGACTAACAGCAGCTAAAGAATCCAAAATAGGAACTAGTAAAATTAGCACAGCTGTTGCGAGCTTCGCCCCCGTCATTATAGACAAAACAGCAAGAACAATTCCTAAACTCGTAGCTCCGAATCCGTAAAAAATCCTGGCGCGGTGCCAGACAAAAGGTAATGTGCCTAAAACAGCCCCGGCAGTAGCAAAAGAAATTTTCGCAGGCACAATTTGCGCAGGTTCATAACCTACAAAGCGGAGAGAAAGCATTCCAATTACTGCAGCAGCAATAGAAACAATTCCTGGAAACTGACCGTCCACGCCATTTGACCATGAAATCATGTTTGCTGCAAAAATTATCCAAAAAGCAGTAATAATATCGGCAGGCAGTAAAATATGGTGCTCACCGTAAAAGTTAAAAGCAAGGTCGATCTGATCTAAACGAATAACACCGTTCAAGGGGTTGTTTACAAAGCTTATTCCAATTCCGGAAACAATAATAACTGTTACTAATAAAAGCTGGCTAAGAAATCGTAAATAAGGATTAATATCCCACTTATCGTCCAAAACACCAACAGTTACTGCAAACCCCGCAGCTACAAGCATTCCAACAACACTTTTACTTAAATCTAAAAATAAAATTGTGGAAACTAAAAGACCCAGAAATACAGGCACTGCACCACCCCTGGAAATTTTTTTATTATGTAAAATAGCAGGATGTTCGCGTTCTGGATCATCAACTATACCTAAAAATAAGCACGCAGCTATAACAAAGGGTGTTGTTAAAAAAGACACTGCCAAAGCTACAGCAAAAGGAGGAACAATTTCAAAAAAAGGTACTTGAACCAACAAAGGTTCAAAAATACTTCCAAAAAGCGGATTTAAAGAAGGAGTCACTGTAACAATAGAAAAAAGCAGTCCAAAGTTTAGCAAAAGTGCTGTAACAACAGCCAAAAGTAGCAGCAGCCAATAAATATTTACAGGCTGATTTTTAAAAGCATGCTTTTTAACTTTCCTAGACAAAGATATATTAATGCAAGTAAATAAAATAGCAGCAGCGGGAAAAACAAAAAGATACGGAGTTGGAATTAATCTACGCTCGCCCCACACTAAACTGTAAAAAAGAGGAAGCTTTTCCGGCAAGTTAGAATAAGATAAAATCAGAATTACAGTTGAAGCAAGCGATAAAGAAAAGCTAATCACTGCTGTAATTAAAGAAGTTAACACCCACAGATCCGGGGTCTTTGATATAAATGTAGCTTTCCGCCTCCTCATAATGCGGACAAACATCCTTCTGGGAAATAAGCGCTTTACCAACATAAAAAGGTATTTCTTTATAATTTTTACCAATGCAGTTATTTTGTTCTAACCCATTATAACCGAGATAGTACCTTGTCTCAAAAAATGTTAAAGCAGATTCATTCACAACTAGAGATCCCGCTTTAATTTCGGGCAGGATGTCTAATATTACAGCGCGGACATCTTTTTTCCTTGGATTAGTAAAAATATAAAAACAGCGGTGTGCAGACAGTATTAAAAAAATTAATGTTAATGTAAACAAGACAATATTGCCCATATTGTTCTTATAATTAACCGCAGCCTTACTCCACAAATAACCTACCAAAATTAAAACAGGGATTATGCTAAAAATTAAATAGCGGGAGAAAAAAAGAGGACTTATTAAAGAAACAAGCGCAGTTAATAAGACAGGAAAAAGAAACCAAGTAAAAGATAACCAAAAAACTTTTTTACTCTCTCCCTTTTGCACCAATAAACCAGCAATAAGCAAATATAAGTAGAAAAACACAGCTGACAGTGTAAAAAATAAACCAACTTTATAACCACCGTAACCGGTAAAAAACCGGGACAACTCACGGAAAAATATCTGCAATGAAAATTCTTCAATCCAAAAACTGCTGCCTACTATCGTAAGCTGCTTAATAACCACAGGTACCCACGGGAGATACAAAAAGACGATTAGTCCCAACGTTTTAAAAAACAGGATTTTTTCATTCCGGGAAAAGAATAGCAGAACAGTTATAAATTGTGCTGCAAGTACTAAAAGGAAAAAATTGTGGGTGTACAAAGAAAGCAAGACAGCAACAGCATAAAAAAACCACACCCTTTTTAAAAGAAACAAATAGGAAAAAGCGGTTAGCAGCACCAGCCAGGAGTAAGCCCGCGCTTCAAAAGCAAAGTAGAAAAGCAAAGGATTCAGAAACGTAAGTATACTAGCAATGTACAAACCAGCACCCGACTTCCGAGTTAATAATTTAACAATAAAATAAATAATAAGCGGTGTCAGAATGTAAGGAATTACAGATAGCAACCGGATTGAAACTTCCCCACTGCCAAAAAGGCGGATCCAAAAATGAAGAAGGAAATAATACAGCGGGGGCGTTGCATCCTGCACTGTAACCTGAACAATATCTACCAAAGGCAGCTTAGCCATAAAAAAAGAAAACGCCTCGTCCCGCCAGAGCGGTTGATTCAATAGAGTTATCATAGGTTATTTATAAGTGTAGCAGTTAGAGATAACAGATCCAATAGGTCATATAGGTCCTACTTTCAAATGCTATACTAACCATACCATGAAAAAAGTCGGGCAAATACTAAACCAGGCGCGCTTAGAAAAAGGTTTGGAGTTGGAAGAAGCTTCGCAAGAACTAAAAATCCAAAAAAAATTTCTAAAAGCTTTGGAAGAGAGCAATTATCAACCTTTTGATTCAGTAGTCCATATTAAAGGATTTCTTCGCAATTATTCTGAATTTCTTGGAATAAAACCGGAAGAACTACTTGCTTTTTGGCGTCGCGAATTTAATGAAAAAGAATATAAATCAAAAACAAAACAATTACCTGAAAAGCCGTTAAAACAACAGAAAACCTTAATCACGCCGGCAATTGTTACTATTGGCGGTATTATTATTGTTACACTGGGTTTTTTCAGCTATCTTTTTTTGCAGTACAGATCACTGACAGGACCGCCAAAGCTGGAAATTGAGTACCCTAACGATAATGCACGCATTAGTGAAAAATACATTAATGCACAAGGTGTAGCAGATACTAATACAAAATTATTTATTAATGAACAGCAGGTTAATTTAAATGAAAACGGCAGGTTTAATGTTCCACTTGCATTATCTACAGGATTAAACACAATTATATTTACTGCAAAAAACGAAGCAGGGGGTAATCGCGAAGTAATCCGGACAGTTTTTGTAATTCCGCAACAAGAACAACAAACTGCAGAAAAAACAAGGCGGGCAACAGCTTCGGCAGAAAGGGTAAGTAAACAGGATGCGGAACTAAATATAAAAATAAAAGCAGACCCTGAAACTGTCTGGCTGGAAGTTAAAACCGAAGGACAGACTCTTTTCCAAGGAATGCTGATAGCAGGAGCAGAATTGGAGTTTTCTTCCAACAAAAAAATTACAATAAAAACAGGTAATGCAGGATCAACCCAAATTATTCTTAATAATGAGGACCTGGGTACAATAGGAGAAGAAGGCCGGGTGGTTGAAAAGGAATTTACACCTTGACGGCAATATCTATATATTGGTACATTTAAATAAGTACAACCCTGCCCATGGATTTAAACAGTACACTTTTAATAATTATTTTAGCAATACTTTCTGTAAACATTGTTTTTGTCGGTGTTTATATAGTCTTGGTCCTCCGCGAGGTACGTTCTTCAATATCCAAACTTAACAGCATGTTAGAAACTGTAGACGGTGTGCTTTCTTCCATAGCTGCACCTGTTATTGGTGCTTCTGCAGCAATAACCGCCCTCAGCAAAGGAAAAAATATACTTAGTAATATTAAAGCAATTCGCGGAACAGAGGAAAACGAAGAAGATTAAATACACCGAAGGGAGGTGCCCTTAGTAAATGAGCAATAACAATAATAATGGGTTTTTTAGTGGTTTGGTAGTGGGTGCGTTAATAGGAGGCACTCTTGGTGTGCTACTTGCACCGGATGAAGGTAAGGAAACGCGTGAAAAGCTTAGCAAAAAGGGCAAAGAGTTAAAAAAACAGCTGGATAATGTGTCAAAAAATGTATCGGAAAAGGCTGAAAAAGTAATCGAAGATGTAGAAAAAAAATCCGGCCCAATTAAAAAAAAGGCAGACAAAACTAAAGAGGTAGTTGCAGAGAAAGTAGAAGAGTTTAAAAAAGAATTGGAAGAAGAGCTGGAAAACAGAAAAAGAAAACGCTACTTCCGCGGAGTTTAAAATTACCCCTGCTTACTGTGGGGTTTTTTGCTCTGCAAAAACTTCTAAAACCAAACCCTCCAGTGTTCGGTCCGCTTAACCTTACATACTTACGTGGAGTTTTTTGCTCTGC
>CAYREW010000019.1:1285-13136 GCA_964423535.1 uncultured Candidatus Saccharibacteria bacterium | reverse complement strand
CGGAGAAACTAAAGCCGACACCGTACTTTCGTGGCACGGCCTGCCGAACGAATACTTAGCTATAGTTAATGATTGACCTAAGGTCTGGTTTGCAAGGAATTCACTACTTCATCAAAACATTAAAGCATGAAAACATAAAAACAAGAACAAGATTGCGCTTTATTAAGTAAAAATCAACCTATCTTTTGTTTTAATGTTCTAGTGTTCTAGTGTTTTGATGACCTTGGTTTCCGAAAACCGGACCGGTGAGAAAAGCTATTTCAGCTCTTCCAACAGCTCCGCTGCCTCCGCATACTGCGGTCGCAGTTGAACAGCTTTTTCCAACGCAGTACGAGCCTCCTCATCATTACCGCTAACATAATAAACCAATCCTAAATTGTAATAAGCTTTTGGATCAGTTGGAGACAAGCTCACCATTTCCGTACCTATTTTCTCTGCGTACGATAAATATGCAGAGTCAACAAAAGACAAGTTATAATAAGTTTTTGTCAATGTTTTCAAAGTAAGAGAGTTTAAAGAATTCTTTTTATACGCTTTCTGAGCCTCAGTATGGGACCAAGCTGCTAATGAAGTTGCTGTAGATTCATCAGCTTCAGCTACAGCTGCTTGTTCAGCTAAAGCTGCTTGCGCTAAATTATCTGCCAGATCTCTAAAATACGCAGACCAGCTGTTGTTCAGCAGAGTAGCTTTTTTCATGCCTGCCGCAGCTTGTAGATAAGAACCTTGCGCCTCCCAGCTTAAACCACGGGCATAAGAAACATCTGCCCAAAAAGCTCTGAAAATAAATAACAGAAAAACCAAAAAAAGGACTAATGTACCAACACTGATGCAGAACCTTGCAGCTATATTAGATAAAGATATTTTCCTAAATTCTTTTCCAGCAGCTGTACTAATAGCTGTCAAACCCAAATAAAACCAAAACAGCATACCTGTTACAACAACAGAGAACCCAAAAAAATTACTAACTAAGTAACAAAAAATACCTCCCAGAAGGCCAAAAGCTAAATTAAACTTTTCCGGGCCTGATTTAAAAACATAGTAAAAAGGAGCGGAAGCCAGAAGTAAAAAAAATACTAAACCAAACACACCTGTATTACACAAAAGATCAAGATATTCATTATGGGATTTGTTATAAAGAAAATCCCACTCATCTGTAAAATTAAGCCCCGCAGGGCGGTGCGGCAAAAAAGAATAAGCAAACGTTTCCGGCCCATGCCCTAATAAAGGCTTTGCTAAAAAAGTATTCCACGCCCCTTCCCAAACCAATAATCTAATACTTGTAGTAGAACCCGAGTGCTCCATCTGCCCAATTTGGGCATACACTGTAAATAGGTTATTTACCAAAATATCCTTTATTTGCTTGAGACGTGCCTTAAAGAGGCCGGGAAATAAAATTGAAAAAAGCACAAAACAACAAACAAGTGCTAGCAAATATCTTTTCTGCAAAAAATTCAATCTGCCCCGAGCAAAAAACAGCAGTAAAAAAATTCCGCCAATTAATCCAACTAAACCAGACAAAGAATAAGTAAACCAAAAAGCTAGGTAATACAAAAAAGAGAGAAAAGCTAAAAAAATTGCTACTTTAAATTTACCCTCTCTAATTAACACTGCTCCCCAAGCCAAGCTTACCGGTATCAGCATAGCTAAAAAGGAGGCAAGCCAATTAGGCTGGCCCAGAGTTGAAAAAACCCGCGACTGGACATCCTGGGCCCAATAATCTTTATCAATACCAAAATGCTCCAAAACACCCCAAACGGAAACTAAAGCTGCGGAAAAAAACAAAGCAGATAGAAAAGGTTCAAAATTATCAAATTCAGTAATAAAGATATAAAAAAGGAGAACATAACAAAGCAAACTTAAAAAACCGCCATGAAACCTTGTATAATAACCAAGAAACGATGTGGGAAAATGAATAGAAAGTAAGGTTGCTAAAGCGTACACAAACAAAAAGATCAAAACAGGTATATCCAAAAACGTTTTTTTTATTTTCAGTTCAGCACTTAGTAAAGACTTTACTATAAAAAGTAAACCTATCCATGCTGTAAAAAAGTAAACAGCCAGCATTTTTGGAAATTCAAAAAGCTCGCGCGTAAACGGGGTCCAAATAAGAGCTACAAAAAAGAATAAAGCACAATAAAACGTCTTTAACAAATAATGTAAATAGCCTTTTTCCATAAAAACTTAACCTGAAAGAACGTAAATAATAACCAGAACCATAAATCCCCAGCCTCCGACAGTCAATAACATTGGTGTATCAGATAATAAAACCTGCTCCGGGCTCTCACCTTCTTTTTTTTCATAAATTACATACAAATAACGCGCAATCCCATACAAAACTAAAGGAATAGTCAGCATCATTAGTTTAGGTTGAGCAACAGTCCGCGGCAACGCCAACCTAAGTATAGAAGTGCTTTCCGGAGATGATTGAAAAGCAAATAAAGAGTAACTCATTGCAGCAATAGCTGCAGACATTGTAATTACAGAATCCAATAAACTCTTGGGGTATCTTTCCAATGTTTCCCTAGTTCCCAAAGCTTCAACCCGCTCTGCCAAAGTTTTCTCGCTCCTTCTTTTTCCAAAAGCAATAACTAGAGATAGGCCAATAGTAGCCATAGCCAACCACGAAGAAAGGGGAACAGGAATTATCCAGGAGCCTGCGTATACGCGTATTGTAAAGCCCAAACCAACAGCAAGCGCATCCAAAATAATAACTGAACGGAGTTTTAATGAGTAAAGAAGTTGTAAAAGCAAGTACCCAACAACCAAAGTAAAAAAATGCACAGACAAAAAATAGGCAGAAAATACTGATATTGCAGAAAGGAACAAACTTACAAGCAACGCAAAGGTAACAGATATTCTTCCTGCTGCAATAGGTCTATTTTTTTTAACAGGGTGCTTGCGATCCTCTTCCGCATCAATAACATCGTTAAACAAATACATTGCCGAGGAAAGAGCACAGAAAATTAAAAAACCCAAAAAAGTTTTTTTAAAAATAGACCAATTAAAAAGCTCCCCCCAAAAAATTGCAGCAGCAAACAAACTTACGTTTTTAAGCCACTGCCGCGGGCGGACAGAGATAATAAGGTGTTTTAATATAGACATAATTACTACAAAACGCTAAAGCTAAGTTGTTTCAGATTCTGTTATCCTGATAACTTGCGATCCTAAAAAACAGCAACTAAACCTCTACTTGCATTCTACCAATAAATTGTGATATTCTTCCAGCCGCGATGCTGCTTACACCACATACTTTAATAGGAATCGCTATTTCCTCCCTTTTTAGAAACCCTATTATCAGTTTTCCATTATCTTTTGTCAGCCACTTTTTGGCAGATCTGATTCCTCACTGGGATTTTTTTTACAACGGAGCAAGAATAAATAAACAAATTACGCTTGGAATCACCCTTGATTTTTTAACAGCGTTTGTATTAGGAATATTTTTTGCTCTAAAAGCACAACCTAATAATTTACAAACAGCAAACATAATTGGCTGTTCTTTTTTTTCTAACCTTCCTGACGGAATTGAACTATTTTATCTTTGTAATTACCGCTGGCCCTGGGTACGGGGATTGACAAAACTGCAAAAAAAATTACAAACAAAAATGCGGCTTCCTTGGGGGCTGATACCGCAAGTTCTTCTCTCTATTGTTATTTTGGCTGCCCTTATAATTAGGTAAACGCCTTTTAAGTCGCCCAGGTTACTTAGGTTTCCTAGGACCACGCAGGTATAGATACTATTAGACGGGAGCACTAACCCGGGTCTTTGCCTTGTTTTTTATTCTTCGGTTTTTTTTGTTCTCCAGCATTCTTCCTCTTGAGTAACCGCCCCCAATTAAACTACAATGAAACTGCAACAATGCCCACAGAAAAACACCCTGTTCCACAGCACATTATGGGGATAGAATTCAAGCTGGTTGGTGATTTAAATGTCCGCCAGTTTTTCTTTCTAATTGGCGGAGGTGTGCTTACCTTCCTTGTTTTACGCTCCGGCATAGTATTTTACTGGAAATGGCCTTTAGCTATATTCTTCTCCTTAACAGCATTAATTGCCGCTTTTGTCCCTCTGGGCGGGAGACGAGCAGACCAGTGGATAAGAAACTTTTTTCATGCTGTCTTTTCCCCTACCCAAAGAATATGGAAAAAATCTGTAGTTGTTCCAACATTTATTAGTGACGAATTCGTTAACTCTCTGACAAAAGAGGTTTACTCAGTTGCGCCTCAAGATGAGCGCTGGCGGTTAAAACGCTTTATGGAAGAATTCGAGGAAAAAGAAAAAAAGACAAAAATTGATATGGAAATTGATCAGTTTACAAACAAGCTAGACTTTGACCAGCCGCTACCGGAAAGTGTAGAACTGGAAATAAGCAAAAAAATAGAAGTTCCAAAGTATGAAAAACCGGAGCAAAAAGAGGAGGAGAAAGAAAAGAAGAGAAAAGAACCTGAAATAAAGGAAAAGAAAAAAGTCAAGAAAAAACAGGCTGCAAAAAGAAAAAGCATAACAATAGAAAAAGAACCAACATTGGCAGCAGAAGTTAACTGGTCGTCTGAAAACGTAATTACAATTCCTATTGCCGGGGCTAAAAAGAAAAAATACGTAACAACAGTCAGCAATGTCCGCCCGGGCAGAAAAATGAAAAACCTACCAACAATAAAAGGAGAAATTGTAATGCCTGTAAAAGGCAAAACTGTTATTCCTCCAAAGGACGAGCCGGAAGGGTTTAAAACAGGCGGGGAAGTAGAAACAGAAATTAAAAAGGAACCTGAAATTAAAAAAGCACCTCCACAAGCAAAGGAAGAAACGGCAGCAGCAGAAAAAAAAGAAACAAAAGAGGAGAGCAGAATAAGTGCTATTGAGCCCCAAACCAAATCTGTGAAACCTGATCCGGTTGAACAATCAGAAGAAGAAAAGAAAAAATCAGTAAGTTTAAAGGAAAGAATTGCGCAGTTAACAGAAAGCATTCACATTTTGGGAGAAAGAAAGGAAAAAGCGGAAAAGGTAGAAGATGATGAGCAGATGGTAGATTTATACCAAAAGCAAATAGACCAGCTGGAAGAGGAAAAAACTTCTCTACTGGAAAGTGTTGAGGATAGCGAGCCGTTGGAAGCTGTTGGTACAAAAATAGCTAAACAGCAATCAAAGGAAAAAGAGCAAGAGGAGAAAGCAAAAAGCACAATTCAATTCTCTCAAAAAAAGAAAGTATATAAAAAAAGGGAAGAGAAAGAGCAAAAGGAAAAAGAAGTCGGGGAGCACCATATAATTGGGGCTGGACCAAATATTATATACGGGATTGTTAAAGACAGCAGTGGAAGTGTAGTTCCCGGCGCTGTAGTAATTATTGAAGACGAAGAAGGAAATCCGGTAAGAGCATTAAAAACTGACCGTTTGGGCCATTTCGCTATTGCAACCAGACTACCCAACGGCAAATACAGAGTTAAAGTAAGTAAAGGCGATTTGAATTTTGATATAATGGAAAAGCAGCTGACTGGAGAAAAACCACCAGCCTTGGAAATAACAGCAACTAAATGAGCGAAATTAAAGCAACAACACAGGACCATCTAAATATTATAGATATCAGGGACAACTTGGTTATTTTAAAAAGTGGTGTTGTTGCCTTAGTTATTCAGTGCGGTGCTATTAACTTTGATTTACTTTCAGAAGGCGAACAAGATGCTATGATTGGTGCCTACTCATCACTACTTAACTCTCTGGCATTCCCTTTGCAAGTGGTTGTCAGATCAAAAAAGGTGGATATTTCCAACTACATAGATACTTTAAAAGGGTTGGAAGAAAAGCAAAAGAACAAACACCTAAGAAGACGAATCAGAGCATATGTGAAGTTTGTAGAAAACTTAGTTTCCAAAAAAGAAGTCTTAAACAAAAGCTTTTACATTGTTATCCGCCACGGAGAACCTTTGTTTCAAACAGAAACCGACTTTATTCAAAAACTGTTAGGCCAATCCAGTAAAAAGCCGAAACCACTTGGAAATAAAGCAAATCTTATTGAAAAAGCTAAAAGAGAACTGGGTCCGCGCAGAGACTATCTTATAGACCAGCTGGGGAAAATTGGCATTGGTGCGCACCAAATGTCAACTCGGGAACTTGTTACTCTTTTCTACGAAATATACAACCCCACATCTGCTTATGAAGAAAGACTGCAAGTAGGAATAGAGGAATATACATCACCAATTGTGGAACCAGCTATAGAAGACTAAAAATATGAAACTGCCTTTTCAAAATATATTAAATTCAGGAACAGATAAACAAGAACCGCAGCAAAACGCGCCTACGCCAGATACTGCTGCTCAAGAATTTGGGCAGGGTATGACAGATATAAAAGATATTATTGCACCTTCTTCTATAGAAGTGGACTTTGACCACTTAAAAATCGGGGGCACCTTTTTCAGAACCCTGTTTATTTCGGGGTACCCGCGCTTTGTAGGCGCAAACTGGCTGTCGCCGGTTATTAATTTTGAACATACAATCACACTGTCCATGTTCTATTATCCGGTATCCTCCAATAAAGTTCTGGAAGAACTTAAAAGGAAAATCTCTGAAATGGAAGCAACAGTACGCACAGACCTTGCGCGGGGAAAGCTGGTAGATCCAGCTGTACAAGCAGCACTTGAAGACGCCCAGGATCTTCAGCAGCAGCTGGTTAAAGGTGTTGAAAGGTTTTTCCAATTTAGCTTTTACATCACCATATCTGCAAAATCAGAAGAAGAATTAGACGCAGTTACATCACGACTGGAATCCACATTAGGATCTTTAATGCTTATTTCAAAACAATGCACATTACAAATGGAGGAAGCTTTCCAATCAACTATTCCAACCAGCGTTGATAAACTACATATTGTCCGCAACATGGATACAACATCCCTAGCTACTACATTTCCGTTCACATCCTCAGAACTAACTGCTAACAAAGGAATTCTTTACGGAATTAACGAACACAACGGCTCCCTGATTGTTTTTGACAGATTTACACTGGAAAACGCAAACGCAGTAGTTTTTGGTAAATCAGGATCTGGTAAATCTTTTGCTATCAAGCTGGAGGTATTACGTTCTCTTCTTTTCGGGACCGAGGTAATTGTTATTGATCCTGAAAATGAATATTACCCCTTAGCAGAGGCGGTTGGTGGTGATATTATTGATTTCTCAATTCACGGAGAAGCATCTATTAACCCTTTTGATCTTTCCGGAGTTGCTGCAGAGGACGAAGATGAACTTAGCTTAAAAATACTTTCACTGCACGCTTTATTCGGAATAATATTTGAGGATCTATCAAACACGGAATCTGCAATTTTAGACCGCGCTCTTATTTCTACCTACAGAATGAAAGGAATTACCAGAGACCCGGAGACACATGACAAGGAACCTCCAATTATGGAAGACCTTTACAAGGTTCTTTTAGGCATGCCGGAAGATGAGGCACATGCTTTAGCAGAAAGATTAGAACGGTTTGTTAAAGGCTCTCTAGCAGGTATTTTTGACCGTCCTTCTAATATAGATATCAAAAACACTTTCACCGTGTTTTCCATCCGCAACTTGGAAGATGCTTTAAGACCTATTGCAATGTTTATTATTTTAAACTTTATTTGGAACAAAGTTAAAAACGAAACTAAGAAACGTATTCTTCTTGTAGATGAAGCTTGGTATCTTATTGCTCACCCGGATTCCGCCATGTTCCTGTATTCAATCGCCAAAAGAGGGAGAAAATATTACCTAGGTCTGACAACAATTACTCAAGATGTGGAAGACTTTTTAAAAAGCGAATACGGCAGGGCTATTGTTACTAACTCCTCAATACAATTGTTAATGAAGCAGCATTCCGCCGCTATTGACAGGGTTACTGATGTTTTTAATCTGTCAGACGGGGAAAGAAATCTCTTGCTTTCTGCAGATATAGGAGAGGGGTTGTTCTTTGCCGGAAACAGCCATGTAGCAATGCAGGTAGTTGCGTCAGAGGAAGAGTATCAACTAGTTACAACAGAACCGTCAGAAGTAATGGAAAGAGAACAAGGTACAAAAAAATACAAAAAAACCGCTTCTGCAGATAGCCAATCTGAACAGAAGAAGGAGGAGGAGGAGGAGGAGGAGGAGGAGGAAAAAGAGAAAGACAAGGAGGGGGAAAAAGAAAATGCTGAACAAGAAGGAACAAGCGGTTTTGAATTTAACAAAGAAACTGGAGAATGGGAGGAGACAGAGGAAAACAGCTCAAATTCCTAATTACTAATCTCTACTAACTAATTGGAAATTAGGTCAATTAGTAATTAGTAATTCACCAGCAACTGGAAAAGGCAGTGCCTTATAAATCTCCCCTTGCTATATTAATACATCTTCTGATATCATAACTACGTTATGGCTTTAGAAAAACAGGAAAAAAGCAAAGTAATTGAAAAATTCCAAATTCACGAAGGCGACACAGGATCGCCGGAAATCCAGGTTGCGCTGTTAACCAAAAAAATAGATAAATTAGCAGACCACCTAAAGACACACAAAAAAGACCACCATTCCCGTAGAGGATTGCTAAAAGCAGTCAATAAAAGACGGCGTCTCATACTTTACCTAAGAAACAAAGATGAAGACAGGTATCAGGAAGTAGTAGAAAAGCTGGGTTTAAGTTTTTAAAATAACTCCTACACTATCTGCTGGTTTCCCAAGAAAAAGGAAAAATGGAACAAGAAATTATTAAAGAAACGGAACTTTCAGGACGTAATCTCACACTAAAAACAGGAAGATTTGCTCCCCAAGCGAACGGGGCTGTAGTTGCGCAATGGGGGGATACTGTTGTTTTGGCAACTGCAACTCTGGATGAACCGCGCGAAGGTATGGATTTCTTTCCTCTACGTGTTGATTATATTGAAAGACTATATGCTGGAGGAATTATTAAGGGATCACGCTTTGTAAAAAGAGAACGCGCTCCCCGTGATGGCATTATTTTAGCTGGAAGAGTTATTGACAGATCAATTCGCCCACTGTTTCCCAAAGGAATGCGTAACGATCTGCAAATAATTGTTATGCCTGTTTCCGTTGATCCCGGCTCCGACCCCGACCTGCTCTCCTTAATCGCTGCCTCTGCAGCCATCACTATCTCGGATATCCCCTGGAACGGGCCTATCGGAGCAGCCAGAATGGGATTAATACCTGACAAAGAAGGAAAAGAAGAAAAAATTGTTCTTAACCCCTCTGTAAAAGAGCTTGAAGACAGTAAACTGGACATAATTGTTGCTGCCAGCGAGGATAAAGTACTTATGTTAGACGCAGAAGCAGAGGAAGTTGATAACAACACTTTCACCGCCAGCCTGGAAAAAGCACAAACAGGAATTAAACAGGTTATAGAAATAATTAAAGAACTGCAAAACGAGGCTGGCAAAGAAAAGCTTGTATTAGAACTGGGGGGAGAAGAAGAAAAAGATACCTCAAAAGAAAATGCGGAAAAAAGTATAAAAGAGCTGGCAGAGAAAGAACTGCTTCCAAAAATAAAAGAAGCGGGGCAAATCTCAGACAAAGCGCAAAGCGATTTTAAAGAGAAAATTTATAAACAGTTTGAGGGTAAGCTCTCCAAATCGGAAATGGACAATGTAGTTGAAAAAGTAATTAAAAAAGAAGTGCGGAGATTAATAATTGAAGAAGGCAGGAGATTGGATGGCAGAGATATGGACGAAATTAGACCTCTAAACATAGAAACGGGTTTGTTTCCCCGCACACACGGTTCTGCTTTATTCCAAAGAGGAAAAACACAAGTAATAAATATTACTACGCTTGGTTCAACATCGTTGGAACAACTAATAGAAGGTATGCTGGGTGAAAAAACAAAACGGTATATCCACCATTACTACTTCCCGCCATTTAGCACAGGTCAGGTATGGCCTCTAAGATCACCAAAAAGAAGGGAAGTAGGCCACGGAGCCCTGGCTGAAAAAGCATTAAAGCCGGTTATACCAAGTGAAGAGGAGTTCCCCTACGCAATGCGTTTAGTCAGTGAAGTAACTTCTTCAGCAGGTTCTACTTCAATGGCGGCAACCTGCGCATCCTCTCTATCATTAATGGACGCAGGCGTACCAATTAAAAAACCTGTTGCTGGTATTGCAATGGGATTGGTTAAAAAAGATGAAAATAATTATAAAGTTTTAACAGATATGCGAGCGATTGAAGATTACTACGGAGATATGGATTTTAAGATCGCAGGTACGGAAAATGGAATAACAGCAGTACAGTTAGATGTTAAAAATGAGGGGATAACAGCAAATATTATTAATGAAACTTTTGAAAAAGCGCACAGAGCAAGGCTTAAAATCCTTAAAGAAATGGAAAAAACAATTGGCACTCCTCGCAAAGAACTCTCCGAGTATGCACCAAGAATAACCAGAATACAAATAGATCCGGAAAAGATAGGGCAAGTTATTGGAAGTGGAGGAAAAGTAATCAGATCTATTATTGAGGAAACAGGGGCAGCGATTGATGTAGAAGACGACGGTACTATTCTAATTTCCTCTCCAGATCCTGAACAATCAAATAAAGCAAAAGAAATAATTGAGCAATTAACTCACGAAGTCAAAGTTGGTGAAATATACGAAGGTGAAGTAACACGAATAGAAAATTTTGGTGCTTTTGTGGAGATTTTACCCGGAAAAACAGGCCTGATTCCAATAAGCGAGCTGGAACACCACTACGTAAACAAAGTTGAAGACTCAGTTAAAAAAGAAGAAAAAGTAAAGGTTAAAGTAATTGAAATTGATGACAGGGGAAGAATAAATCTTTCTAAAAAAGCTTTGGAGGAAAACTCTAAAAAAGGAAAAAGAAACAGTAGAAATAAGAAAAAGCCATATTACAAAAAGCCTGGTAACAATTAATACTTAAATATGCTGCAATTAATTATCTGCCCCAAATGCGGCACAGAATATAAAAAAAAGAATATTTACTTCTGCTTTAACTGCGGATCGCGGCTACCGAAGCCGGAAACAAACAATAATAACAGCGCAAAGAAAAAAGAGAAAAAAAAGTCCGGACCTGAATTAAAAACAAGAGAAACAAAAAAAAGTAACTTTCTTCTACTTATTCTTACACTTATATTTTTCGGCTCCGCTACCTTATTTATTTATACCTACAAACTGCATACTTTAACAGCAAACTGGGCTAACAGTACGGATTCACGCAGCAACCTTAACAAAGTTGAATTAATACAAGCAACTCCTTCAGCAATACCACAGACAGTTTTTGTAAATAACAAAGAAGATTGGTTACTATACTATGCCAGTTTTACGCCTAAAAATGCCAATGTATTTATACTTACAAGCCACGCCAACAAGCTGCAGCTGCCGCAGCTGGACAACGCGATAAAGGAAAGAATTGAAAATGAAATTAAAATGGAAGTAGAAGATATCCTTACCTATATTGAGCCCCACTATGCTGTTATTAAACAAGATTCACAAAACGCTTTACTAGCAACTGCAAAAAACAGTAAATTTATTGAACAACAAATAGAAAAACTGCAATTTGACAAAATATCTGGCTACACAGCAAAAATACACAACGATTTGCTGGTAATTGCCGATTCGGAAGCCATACACAAAGACATAGAGGCAACAATAAATAATGCCGGGTTATCAATAGCGCAAAGTACGGAATTTGATAAAGTAAAAAGGTCCCTGCCGACAGAAGGTCAAGTATATATCTTTGGCAAGGCTGAAGATTTGTGGCTTATTCCGGAAGAAGTAAGAAAAAATAAAAGCGGTCCAATTGGTTTTGTAATTAATAAAGAGGATGGAAAAACAGTGTATTATAGTAGTAAGTGAACCAAACGCTGGGGCGTTTGGTTTTAGGAGTTTTTTGCAGAGCAAAAAACTCCAC
>CAYREW010000019.1:0-1185 GCA_964423535.1 uncultured Candidatus Saccharibacteria bacterium | reverse complement strand
ACCAAACGCTGGGGCGTTTGGTTTTAGGAGTTTTTTGCAGAGCAAAAAACTCCACGTAAGTTTGTAATGTTAAGTGGACCAAACGCTGGGGCGTTTGGTTTTAGGAGTTTTTTGACCAGCCTGTTTTATTATGGCTAATAACAATCAAGAACAACCAGTACTATTTGAAGAAATTGAAGCTTTGCTTGAAAAAGTAAAAAGTGCAGAAATACCGCCTGAATTGGAAACAAAAACACTGCGCATGGCAAGAAGATTGCAGAGGATGTCCGAATTCGGCGGTTACAGCACAGAATACGAAAATATTGCTACCTACGTTAACTGGGTTGTTTCTCTACCGTGGACAAAAAGAACTGAGGATAATCTTAATTTGGAAGAAGCTAAAAAAGTGCTTGATACCAGCCACCACGGTATGGAAAAAGTAAAAAACCGCATTCTGGAATACATCTCTGTTCTAAATCTTACAGAAGAACGGAGGAAAGGGACAATGCAGATAAACACAGGACCTTTGGCAGCAACCCGGTCTGCTGTAATTTGTTTTGTCGGTCTGCCAGGAACAGGAAAAACATCTGTAGCATACTCAATTGCAAATGCTTTGGACAGGCAGTTTGTCAGGATTGCTATGGGAGGCATGGGTAATACTAGCCAACTAAGAGGTGAACCGCGATCAATACCTGCAGCTGAACCGGGATTAATAATTAAAGGACTTAAACAAGCTCAAAGCAAAAACCCGGTAATACTTTTAGATGAAATTGACAGGGTTGCAGAAAAGGCACAAGCAGGAATCACAGGTGTCTTACTTGAACTACTTGACCCGGAACAGAATACTGCTTTTACTGACCACTATATTAATTTTCCATTCAACCTTTCGGAAGCTTTATTTTTAACAACATGCAACAGTACAAAAAACATTGCTAACGCTGTACTTGACCGCTTAGAAGTAATTGAGATGCCGCCATACAATGATGAGGAAAAAAAGATTATTGCCAAAGATTATTTACTGCCGCGAGCACTAAAAACCAATGGTCTGGAACCAGACCAAGTTGTAATTAAAGAAGATCTCTGGCCTTCCATTATCCGTCCTCTAGGCTACGATGCAGGAATCAGAACACTGGACAGAACAATTAACACTATCTGCCGCAGAGTTGCAAGAAAAGTAGTCGAGAGCGGTAATGAGGACAAGGTGTT
>CAYREW010000018.1:6721-13198 GCA_964423535.1 uncultured Candidatus Saccharibacteria bacterium | reverse complement strand
ACGATACGATTGATATCTATTGGTGGGTGGAGGGGATGGAGGACCCTGTTTAAATTTGACTTATATATAGTGAATGCTGTTACTTGGTAGTGCATTTTTAATCCTGTTTTGGGATGGTAGTTGAAAGGAGAGGAAATGGAAGAGTGTGTGGCAGTAGTTTCTGATATGGACGGTTGTATATGTAATTCCCAGCCTAGTATGCAGCAGTGCGTTCTTGACTGTTTGGGACACACGTTGCAGATGGAGGATTGGATAGGTTGGAATACGCTTTTTCAATACGCTTTGGCGCACACCGGCCAGTCGGAGACACAGGTTGCGCAATGGATGTTTGCGGATAAAGTTATGTACGCTCCGCCTTGCCCCGGTGCGCAAGAATTGGTTACTGCTGTAGTCCGATCCGGTGTTGATCTCGGTATTTTGACAAGCCGCTGGAAACAGAAGCAAAGTATAACACTGCGTTGGTTTGCAGAGTATTTTCCTTTAATCAAGCTTGAGCATATTTTTCTCCGCCCGAAAGAAATGGACGAGCTGTTGTTTAAGGGAAGCATGCTTGAAATGTTACAGCCTGATCTTTTTATCGAGGATAAAGCTGAACTTGTGGATGAGCTGCTTGAATTCGGAAGGCTGCAAGATGTGGGGATAGAGATAGCGCTTCTGGACCGGCCCTGGAATAGGTGGTTTGACAACAGCCGGCACAATTGTGTCCATCGGTTTGGCCACTATCCCGAAAATTACGGACTTCTTGATCTCCGCGACTGGATTTTGGAAAGGTGGTGCTAGAAATTTTTCACAGCGCTGTCGGAAGATAAACTCAACTCTCCCGACAGCTTCTTTTTTAACCCCTTAGATACGGTGTAAACAGAGCGAGGCTCTGTTTCAGGGTTGTGGTTAAAGGATTTCTTTAAGGATGGCTGATTTTGACTGCGGTTGTAGTTCGGAGCCGAGGAGCCAGAGCGCTTTGTCAAATACAAGCCAGCTTACACCCGCTTCTTTGCACGCTTTCGACCACATTTTTTTAACTTGCTCAATATTTTTTCTGCTCATCTTGTCTGTTTTAACATAGTTCATTAGGTATGCAATGCGTACATCGTGGACATCAACAGGAGGTAATAGATCTTCCACATCCGGATAGGTATAGTTAAATGTGTTGACCATGGAACGGATAAAAAAGTTGCCTATTTTCGGTCCAAAACCGCGAAATTGGCGCACTTTTTTCAATGCTTCTTTTGCAGTTTGTGACCCTTTGAATATCTCCCTGGGGTCGCCTCTATATTCTTCTTTCATTTTTTTTGAATTTGTTAGATATCTTTTAACTGCTTCGTTAATATAACGCGGTTTAAGATATTCTTGAAGCTTTTCTTTCAGGTTATCCTTGGTCAATTGAAGAATTTTATTTGCTGTAAAGAAGTCTTTATCTTTTTGGAAAAGTCTATTAGCTCCTGCGTATAGTCTCTGCGACTTTGTTGCGTAGTCGAGCTGGATTATATAAAATAGATAGAGTGCTTTTTGTTTGTCTGTTGCAGTTTTAGGAACTAAATCCTCTGCATTTTTTTTATTTGCAAAAATTCCTCTTCCTTGTTTATAGGAACCTACAACTTTAGCTGTAAATTCGTTGGGTTTCATATCTAGATAGTAGCACAGGTTGGGGAAATTGCAGTTTTTGTTTACTTTTGCGCGACGTTGCCTCTGCTTCTCTTTATTACAGCTTAAACAGAGCGAGGCTCTGTTTTAGGGCTGTGGTTAAAGGATTTCTTGAGGATGGCTGATTTTGAGCAAATTCACTAGGCTTCATGCTTGAATATTAACACGGGGTGTTCCATTATGATTATGCTAAAATTACGGGGAAATGAAAATTCCCCCTTTGCTTGAATTTTTTTTAAATAAAGTTGATTGGATTTCTTTCGGCTGTTTGTTGTTTTTGGTTCCTTTCGGTTTGCTTACCTTATTCTCTGCAAGTCCGGAATTAGCAAGACAGCAGGGACTGTTTGCTTTGCTAGGCTTGGTTCTTTATGTAATTTTATCTGCGGTAAACTACCGTTTTTGGAAAAAAGCAGCGCCGCATTTGTATATTGCTATCTGTCTGCTTCTTGCAATAACACTGCTGTTAGGGCAGGTGAGTAGGGGAACTCTTCGATGGCTTAGTTGGGGACCGTTTAATATACAGCCTGCAGAATTAGCCAAGTTTGGATTAATTGTTACTTTAGCAGCCTTTCTTTCCTCAAAATATGCTTTTTTCAGTTCGCTAAGGACTCTTTTTCTATCTTTGCTCCTTGTTATTTTACCTTTTATCCTTGTTATTCTTGAACCTGCTGTCGGTTCCAGTTTTCTTCTTTTAATTATTTGGTTAGGAATGATTTTGCTTTCCGGGGTAAAAATTAAGCACCTCGGCTTGCTAATTCTTCCTGCGTTTATCGGTATTCCCTTCGTCTGGCTGCTGTTGAAAGATTACCAAAAAGAGCGCATTCTGAGTTTCCTTAATCCTCAAGGAGATCCTTTAGGTTCCGGTTACAATGTAATTCAATCATTAATTGCAGTTGGTTCGGGTAGGCTGTTCGGCCGCGGTTTTGGCAGAGGTACCCAAAGCCAGCTCCGCTTCCTACCGGAAAGGCATACGGATTTTATTTTTGCCAGCCTGGCGGAAGAGTGGGGATTTATTGGTGCCAGTATCTTGCTGATTTTGTTTTTTATCTTATTGTGGAGAATTATTGCTGTTGCTAAAAATTCACCTGATGACTTTGGGATGCTAGTTTGCATCGGAACTTTTTTCCTTATGCTTGCACAGATAACAGTTAATGTAGGCATGAATTTGGGAATACTGCCGGTAACAGGACTTCCTCTACCGTTTATATCTTACGGGGGATCATCTCTAATTGTCAGCTTCTCTTTGCTGGGGCTGGTTCAGTCCGTAGCTCTGCGAGAAACAAGGTGATAGGATTTTGCACCTAGTTGATTAATTACATCCGCCTGCAGTATTTATAATATTCGGATACTTGCACAGATAGTGCTAAATATGTACAATAAACAGGCTATGAAATACGCTGTAATTGAATTTGGCGGACACCAGTATAAAGTTGCCGAGGGGATCCAGCTAACTCTTGATAGGGTTGCTGTTGAAGAAGGCAAAAGTTTTGAGGTTGAAGATGTTTTATTGTTAGTTGAAGATGATAAACCCGTAGTCGGGACCCCGACTGTGAAAGATGCAAAAGTGAGGTTGAAAGTTATTGAGCATACGCGGAGTAAGAAAATTCTAGTGCGGCGATTTAAATCAAAATCCCGCTACCGCAAACACAAATCGCACAGACAACCGTTGAGCATTGTCAGTGTGGAAGAGATCAGTACGGGAAGCGGCGCGCAATAACCGCAGCACCAGAGGCCAATGGCCACGGTGCACGGCAGGATTGCGCTACTCTATCGAGGTTTGGGATTCTGCCCTGAACCGGAGTATTGCTGTGATTTTGGGAAAGTTAGTTATTAAGTATTTTGGAACTTCGCCTGCCTGCCGGCAGGCAGGGATTTGGAATTTCGGATTTCCAAAACCGGAGGTTTTGTCCTATGGCACATAAAAAAGCACAAGCAAGTAGAGCATACCAGAAAAGTAATGTAGCAGGTAAGCGCTTAGGCGTGAAGCTTTTTGGTGGTCAAAAAGTAAAAGTCGGTCAGATTATTGTGCGCCAGCGCGGTACAAAAATAAGAAATGGAAAAAATGTCGGGCTGGGGCGGGACCACACTATTTTTGCACTTGAAGACGGAGTTGTTAAATTTGGTAAAGATAAACACGGCCGGACAACTGTTTCTGTAGCTACGGAATAAAAAAAGCTTTGGCGGTGGTATTTTTTCCACCTATCCGCCAAAGCCCACTACGTTTATTACAATACTTCTTTCAACATTGAAATCCAGATCTGCATTTGAATTTCGTTCTTTCTTTCATTAGCACTAGCAATAAATGCATTTGCATCGAAGTCGGTAAATATTTCTATGAACAGTTCCAGCAAACACATTCTCTCGTAACTGCTCGGATCTGTTGCTAAATAAAGTGCTGTTGCAAGCGCCAGCGTATCTGAATCTGCAATTCCCATGGCTGCCCTCCTGTAGAACTACTGTTCTTTTTGATCAATCTATGGTAACACAGTTGGCCTATATTATCTATCCCGACCTTCCAACGTTGCGAGTTTTAATTAATTATTAATTCGGAAAGGCGACCCAAGGGGTCGCAGTTACATTCAACCTGTTATTTAGTTTTTGGGCGGGAACATGCGCCCTTCCTTAGTATCTGAGCGCGCAGCAAGCTGCGCTACTCTAAGCACGGTTTGTTAATTATTGAACATAGTACAAAGAGCGCTGTTTGCTTAAATACAACCCAACAGCTATAGTTTAACTATGTTAGACAGTACAACACCATTAGCAGACCGCGTCCGTCCGCAAAACCTTTCCGAATTTGTTGGTCAGAAGCATTTGGTTGGCGGTGGAAAAATTCTCAGTAAATTAATTGAATCCGACCAGGTTCCTTCTTTACTGTTTTGGGGACCGCCAGGTTCAGGAAAAACCACGCTGGCTCGCATAATTGCCAATGAAACAGATGCAAATTTTGTTGAGTTTTCCGCTGTTGAATCCAGCGTCTCCGATGTCCGTAAAGTAGCTGGGGAAGCGGAGGAGCGGTTGAAGCTTTACAACAAAAAAACAATTATGTTTATTGACGAACTCCACCGCTTTACAAAAGGACAGCAGGATGCTTTTTTACCGCACGTTGAAAAAGGAACAATTATATTGATTGGGGCAACTACAGAAAACCCCTCGTTCCGAATTATTAATCCACTCCTTTCCCGCTCGCGTGTTCTTGTTTTGAAGAAGTTAACAGAAAATGAGATTAAACAAATAGTTAAGCAGGCGGTTGCGGATAAGGATAAGGGCCTGGGGGAACTTGATATTCAGATTAGTAAAGAAGCCTTGGAACTTTTGGCTAAGGCGGCTGACGGGGATGCCAGGGTGGCGTTGAACGGTTTGGAAATAGCTCTCCAATTATCTAACAATACTAAAATTGAGTTGAAAGATATTAAGGAAGCTCTCCAGCATAAAGCATTGTCATACGATCAGAAAGGGGAAGAACATTACAATACTATTTCCGCTTTTATTAAATCTATGCGCGGTTCCGATGTAGATGCAGCTTTGTACTATTTAGCGCGTATGCTTGACGGCGGGGAAGATCCTTTGTTTATTGCCCGCAGAATGGTAATTTTTGCTTCCGAGGATGTTGGTATGGCACAGCCGACAGCGCTGGTAGTTGCCAACGAGGTATTTAGAGCTTGCGAAACAATAGGTTTGCCGGAATGCGCAATCAATTTAGCTCACGGTGTGGTTTACTTATCCAAAGCTCCGAAAGACCGTTCTTCTTACAAAGCTCTCCGCGCTGCTCAGTCGGAGGTCAAAAGCACAGGTAATTTACCAATCCCGATGAAACTGCGCAACGCTGTAACCGGTTTAATGGACAAGCTTGGATATGGCGAGGGTTATGAAAAGTATTCGGAGGAAAGCTATCTACCAAAGGAGATAAAGGATCACAAGTATTATTTTGGTAAAAAATAAAAAAACCCCGAAATCCTTTCCAATTTCCGGGGTTTAAGCAGCTCAATATTACAGCTTATCCAAATTTGCTTTCAACCGTGCTATTGCACGTTCGATAGATTTGTTCAATTGCTCGGTATTAATGCTTTGGTCAACAACTTCCGCTATCCAGGCTTCCACCAGCTGACATACCCAATTAACAGCGGCTAAATTATCTTTGCGACGGATTACTTCGTGTACTAAGGATCCGTGCTTTACTGTTTGCGCTTTATATTTCCCATTTTGTTTTATGGCTTCGGCAATATCTATTGCAGTAAGGTCATTTACGTGCGAGACAAGGACAGTTTGCACTTCCCACTCTCCTTTCTAAAAACCTGCCGGCTCAAGTTCCGCGCCGCGGGACTTGGCTATTGCTGTGCCAATTGCGCGTACAAAACCATCTGCGTTTTCCGAATCCTGCACAATGCCATACGGTACGAAGCGGTAGCGTTTCAAAGACTGCTCAATATATCCTTTCCACCTCCCTGTGACTATTATTGTAGGTACGGAGAGCTGAATTTGAATCCGCCAAGCTTCTCTAATTCCTTGTACATTAATTTCCGAAGACCCTGCGGAAAGGACGGCTAGTGCGATATCCGAGTATGCAGCGGTTTTAGCCCACGCTTCTCCAACATTTGAGGTAACAACTTCGAAATCCATGTGCTTTTCAATAACCTGCTGTAAATATTCCTCTAGACAAGGCTTCCGCACTGCAATCAAAATCTTACCCATTGCCGCCCTCCCCTCGCTTTATAGTTCAGCCTACCTGAGCAAACAACCTATATTAACACGCAGGAAAGCACGTGTCTATTTCAGGCGTATTGATAAGCCTGGTTACGTAATCAGCGTGACTGTATCAAATTCAAGCAAATAAAGTAG
>CAYREW010000018.1:5468-6621 GCA_964423535.1 uncultured Candidatus Saccharibacteria bacterium | reverse complement strand
AGAAGGATGATATTCAAATAGGGAATATGAGAAGCATTATTCCCCGCAGTTGATAAATCACAATTTATGGTACACTAGTTTTGCAGGTTTACTTAGTCACAATACTGAATGGAGGTGAAGTTTAAGTGAAGTTATTACCCGGTTTAATAGTTATTGTTATTGGTGCGCTGGTTGTTGCTTTCTACTTTGTCAACTTCTACAATAATTTGGTTTCGCAGACCCAGGCTATTGACGCCCAGTGGGCGCAAGTGGAAAACCAGTACCAGCGGAGGTTTGATTTAATTCCCAACCTGGTTAATTCTGTTAAAGGATTTTTTGAGCAGGAGCAGGAAGTTTTCGGCGCAATTGCGGAAGCAAGGACCCGTTATGCAGGTGCAGAGGGTGTTGATGAAAAAGCTGCTGCAGCAAGCCAGTTGGAAAGCTCTCTCGGCAGACTGCTGGTTATTGTTGAGAGTTATCCTGAATTGAAATCGGACCAGTCGGTTGCTGGTTTAATGGATGAGCTGGCAGGCACGGAAAACAGGATTGCGGTTGAGCGCAGGCGCTATAATGAGCTGGTTCGCGAGTACAACACAACAATCAAGAAGTTTCCCGGCAATATGATTGCGCCAATGTTTGGTTTTGATGCTTACAGTTTGTTTGAGGCTGCTGAAGGTGCAGAGGTGGCGCCGGAGGTGGAGTTGTAAATTTCTAATTTACCTAATTTCTAATTTCTAATAAGCACGGTGAATGTAGTAGTACTTACGGCCTGAATCAATTAGAAATTAGTTATTAGAAATTAGTGATTACTCGTATGTTTAGAAAAATATTTAAAGCAGCTTTATCTTTATTATTTGCGTTTGCTCTTCTCGCCACGCCGGTATTTGCGCTGACTTTTCCCCAACCGCAAGGTTACGTAAATGATTTTGCCGGAATTATTGAACAGTCAGACAAACAGCAGTTGGAGGAAAAACTTGTTCAGCTGGAAGAAGAAAGATCAATAGAAATTGCTGTTGTTACTGTGGAATCTCTGCAGGGGACAACTGTAGAAGAATACGCTGTCCGTTTGTTTGAAGATTGGCAAATTGGTAAAAAAGACAAAGATAACGGTATTTTGTTTTTAACAGCCCCCCAAGAACAGGAGGTACGTATAGAAGTCGGCTACGGTTTGGAA
>CAYREW010000018.1:0-5368 GCA_964423535.1 uncultured Candidatus Saccharibacteria bacterium | reverse complement strand
TGGGCAGGCGGAGTTATTGGAGCAATAATGGGAATTGTCTCCGGTTTGATTGTTTCTTCTTTTCTTGCAGGTATTTTTGCTACTTTTGGTTTGGGTTTTATTGGACTAGGTCTTGATTATATTCTTTCCAAAAATTACAAAAAACGGAAAAAGAAAGGGCTGAACTCGGGCTTTTTTAACAGCTGGGGCGGTTTTTCTTCCAGCTCCTCAGGCGGCAGCAGTTTTGGCGGTTTTGGGGGAGGAAGCAGTGGGGGAGGAGGAGCGAGCAGAGGATGGTAGGTTTTTCAACCAAAGGCTGAAAAAAATTACTAATTTCTAATTACTAATTTCTAATGAGCAGGGTATCCTGTTTTAGTCTACTTTTCTCCTCAGTGATCCTTTTCAACGCAGGTTAGATATACTTTGCTCAAGAACGAATCTACCCAGTTACAAATGCGCAAAATATAGCGTTTAACCTACTTTTTTCCTTTCTTCTCCTTTCTAATACAAGTTAGGTATATTTTATTAAAAATTAGGTTTAGCTCTTTTGCCTCCTGCCAAAGTTCTCTTATTTCTTCCTTCATTGCCGGAACAGCAACCGCAAGCATTCTAAGAAAGTGCTTTGATTCTCTTGCTTCCTTTTTACATAAACCGATTTTATGTCGGAAATCTCGGAAAGTTTCTGCGTCATCCGCTTCGCAATAGTTAGCGCCTGTGCTTGTTCCGCATTTTACTAATTGCGTAATTAACGGGCGTGTTATTTCGTTTTTAGGCACCTTTTTCGCCAAACGAATTATATTTTCGCCAAACCCAGCTGTCCTTTCCTCTAAATCGTAATTTTGGTCATAAACAAAAAAAGAGTTACCAGTATCCATTAGAAATTAGATATTAGATATTAAAAATTTATTCTGTGATTTTTTCAAATATCCTCTTTAACTCTTCATCTGTCTCAAATTCAACAGTTAAACTTCCGCTTCCGCTTTTTGTGCGTTTTAGTGTAACTGCATCCACTTCCAGTTCTTCTTTAATCATCATTTCCATTCCGCGGGTTTCAGCATCAACGCGAATACGTGTTGATTTTGGGGCTTTTTTTGACATTTCTTTACCGGAAAGCATTTTTCGTGCTTTTTTTGTTGCTTGTGTGGAAGACAAATTCTCATCCAGGACCTGTTTGTACAGCTTTAAGCATTCCTCCGGATAATCTTTAAGCATAAGAAGAGCTCTACCGTGCGATTCTGTAATTGCTTCTTCTGCTAAACCCTGCTGAATTTCTTCCGGAAGGTTGAGAAGGCGGAGGGATTGACTGATTGTGGCCCGGGAAACACCCAAACGGTCTGCAATTTCTTTATGCGTGTAGCCAAATTTTTCTGCTAACTTATTATATGATTTTGCTTTTTCCATAACATTGAGGTCTTTGCGGTGCAGATTTTCTATCAGGCCGTAAAGCAGCATTTCTTTTGGACTTGATTCTTTTACTAAAGCAGGGATTGTTGTTAGACCGGCAACTTTTGAAGCACGGTATCTTCTTTCACCGGCAATAATTGTGTAACCTTTTTCAGTTTCCGCTACCAGGATTGGTTCAAGCACACCGTGTTGGCGGATCGATGTTGTTAGTTGCATTAAGGAATCGGGGTCAAAACTTACCCGCGGCTGGTGGGGGTTGGGTGTTAAATCGTCTAAATTAATTTGTACAAGCTCGGCACTTTTAAATTCGTCTTTGACTTCCTGCGGTGTTGGTGTAATCTCCGGTGTTTTAAGGTTGTTGTTGGGCATAATTTTACTAAATTTCTAATTTCTAATGAGCTAGCTCAAACTGTTGACAAAGGTGAAACTTCTCTTGTTGATTTAACTACCTGTTAATAGTAATTGTGACTGAGTTAACAAATGAATAAGTGTTTATCTTGTTCATTAGGAATTCGAAATTAGTTATTAGTAATTACCTCTCTAATACTCGGCTCTGGCAACAAAAGATAAATTTTCCGGCGGCCAATAAATCATCCACGCTTTGCCTACTATATATTTGTGAGGTACAAACCCCCAGTTTCTGGAATCGGAACTTTGGCCGCGGTTGTCACCAAGTACTACGTATTTGTCAGGGGGAATTGAAATTTTACTGTGTCCTAAAATAGCCTGGTTGCCCATAGTTAAAGTTTTTGATGTCAGGTATGGTTCATTAAGAGCAATGCCGTTGGGGTGGTCTTTGTTATAAATAACAATTTTCCCATTTTTAATTTCCAGCTCTTCCCCAGGCAGGCCGATTAATCTTTTAATATATTCGTATTGAGGTGCATCCGGGTATTTAAAAACAACAATATCGCCTCTTTTCGGTTCTGTAAATCGGTAAGTAAGCTTGTTTGTAAGAATTAATTCATTGTTGAGTAGAGTCGGGTCCATAGAATCGCCTCTTACGCGGTGCGGCTGGATCAAAAATGAATAGACAACAATAAATATTGCTACAGCAAATAGCGAAGTTTCAAATATGTCTTTTAGAAAGCGGATAGTACCGGAGAATAGTTTCTTTATCATTGCGGTTGTATTGTAGCAAAAAAGAGGGTCTGATGGCAATAAGGGAAAGTGTGTAAAATTTCTAATTTCTAATTACTAATTTCTAATAAGAATGGGAATTTTGTACTTAGTGCTAACACTATACTGTGTATTACAATTGCAGGATTGGTTGTTGTGTTAAAATATCACTGTATCCGCACGTGTAGCTCAGCCGGCTAGAGCGCTACATTCACATTGTAGAGGTCCCTGGTTCAAGTCCAGGCACGTGCACCATGGTACCAAGCTTTCGGCTTTCTCCACAGTACTTTTTTAATTATTTTTCCAGCACGATTTCTACATTATCACCAACCTCAATTTCGCAGCTGTCTGCTTTGCCTGCATTAATTTCCAAAACATAGTCAACCGGTTGGTCGGGTTTTACAGTAATTAAACGGCCGGACTCGGCTTCTGCAGGAGCAGGCACGTTTTGATGTACAGTAACAACTTTGTTTTCTCTGACCCAGACAAAATCAAGCGGAAACTTCATATTTAACATCCAGAAAGGCTGGATTTTTCGCTGCGGTAAAATAAAAAGCATACCTGAGTTTTCTGCAAGATTATTTCTACCAGACAAGCCGCGTTGGCGTTCCTGATCTGTTTTTGCTGTTTCAACTTCAATTTTACAATTACCCAGTTTGATATAGGGTTCAAAAACCTCTCTGTTTATTTTTTGCACACCGCTCACTTCCACCTGATCCTCTTCAGTTTTGGCTACTTTTTGTTCTTCACTAATCCCGCCTGTTTGCAGCGGTTTAATTTTGGAAACTAATTTTTCCATCTGGGGAAGAAGATTAAACACAGCTAGGAAAGCAACAGTGAGAAAGAAAAGAATTGATAACGGGATAATTAGGTTACTTAGTTTAAACATAGGTTTATTTTAGCGGATTATTGTAGCAGCAGCAACTCGCGATATGATACACTAATCACCGTGACAACTCAACGCAAAGTTGCCGCCAACACTCTTTACCAGCTTGCGGGAAAAATCGCCACTATGGTTTCCACTGCCGCAATTACAATGCTTGTTACCCGCCGCTTCGGTCCCGACGGTTACGGTGATTTAACATTGATGCTTGCTTATTCAGCTCTGTTTTATATTGTTGCTGATTTCGGACTTAATGCAATTGTTGTCCGCCGCCTTTCGGGAGAAGAGGAAAAAATGCAGTATTACTTTGGCAATTTGGTAAGCATGCGGCTGTTAATGTCCTCTTTTCTAATATTTGTAGGTGCTGCCGCACTTTTTTTGTTTCCTTACTCCCAATACGTAAAATTAGGAATATTAATTAGTTTGTGGACAATCTTAACGCAGGCAATTTACACCTCTTCCAATTCCGTTTTTCAAACTAAACTCCGCTATGATCTTTCCGTAATTGCATCCGTACTAGGCAGTGTTGTTACTTTGGGAATTGCGCTTACTGCTATACTTAGCGGTCGGGGTTTATTAATGATTGTCTCCAGCTACGTTGCCGGCGGGGGAGTAATGGTTATTACCGCTTTTGTTTTGCTTAATAAACTAGGTGTCGGTTTTAAGCCGCAAACAGATTTTGGGGTTTGGAAAAGTATATTTTTAGCTGCTTTACCGCTGGGGATTACAACTGTTTTCAGCGTTTTGCTAAGTAAAGCGGATACAATGATGCTGTCTTTACTTTCTACGCAAAAAGCGGTCGGGCTTTACGGAGCAGGGTACAAAATTTTTGAGGTTGCTCTGGTAGTACCTACTTTTTTTGCTAATGCAATTTATCCTATTCTTGTCCGCCATTACAAGGAGGGGATTAACAAACTGCTGGAAACAGCTAAGAAATCGGGCCTCTTTTTGTTTTTGGCAGGAGTTGCTGTAAGCATAGGCGGTATTATTTTAGCTCCGTTGGCAATTAGAATTATTGGCGGTAGTGGATTTAGTGAGTCAATTATAGTAATGCGGCTGTTGTTTTTAGGAATGCCTGTTTTTTATCTTTCCGCTTTGTTTTTGTGGCTGTTGATTACTTTAGGGGATCAGAAAATTATTCCTGTTTTTTACGGAATTGGTGCTTTGTTTAACTTAACAGCCAACTATTTTTTAATTCCGCGTTACGGATTCTACGCATCTGCAGTAATTACTTGGATTTCGGAACTGCTGATTTTATCAATGCTTATAGCACGTACAATGCGCGTGCTTAAATCAAAAAAAGAGTAGCGGTTTGTGGGGGCTTTTCGGAGTGTTCGCCTTCGAAGACAGCCTGCCTGCCGGCAGGTCGTCGGGCACTGCTAACTGGAGTGTGTATGCATAGATCAATCCGCGCCTCGCCTCTCGGCCGCTTGTTTATAAATACGCAACTTTTCGAGCAGCCTCCGAGACGCTTCTTAGGAGAGCACCTCCTTGCAAAGCCCCACTGCAAACGGTCTTAGGTCTACTTTACGTAAGTATTCATTCGGCAGGCCGTGCCACAAAAGGACGGTGTCGGCCTTAGCAACTTAGTTACTGTTCTGGCCGCACCTAAGCACTCGCCGCCGAACGGTGTTTACTAGAGTGTAAAAATTGTTATGCGGCGGCTCCGTGATTCCTTTTGTTGTCAGGCCTGCCTGCACGAATACTTAAGGTAGTAGCGCAATTTATTGCGCGATCAACACAAATACTTGAGGTAGTAGCGCACTTTTCCGCCAAAGGCGTGAGTCAGAGACTCATCAGCCTCTGGCCGAGATGGGCCTTTGGCCCAAGTGCGCGCCAACGAGCGCGAAAAACCATATCACCACTACGGGGGCGCGAAACAAGTTTCGCTACTCTAGCAAAGAACCAGAAAGTCGCGCTACTCTAGCAAAGAACCAGAAAGTCGCGCTACTCTAGAAAGAACCAGACTAACGCAAATCTAGT
>CAYREW010000017.1:8382-13327 GCA_964423535.1 uncultured Candidatus Saccharibacteria bacterium | reverse complement strand
CTCACCTAAAACAATTACGTGTTAATTGGCTTGGGTGAGACCTGGAAGTTGGGATTGATTGTTAGTCATATCCGCAACTTCCAGGCGTATGTGCGTCTAAATAATTCGTTCGCGTTCGGCCTCCTTTAGTGAACCGGCGCTACCTGTCCTACTTGCTGACAAGCGCCCGGTTACCCTCTGGAATTGACCGTTACCGAGATTGAGCAAGCCGTGCAAGTGGAAGCGGGAGGGGTACACCTCCTCGATCCAATTCACCAGTACTTGCGCCTGCTTTCCGAAGGGCTCTTTTTTCATGCCGTATATGATAACCGGCATGTCCGCTCCAGCGCTGATCGATCGAAGTACCTCCGCACCCCAGACCGATGTGGTTTCATAGTGTTTACCACCTTCCCAGGGTTCGGTCGGTTCACTCCGCTCTAGCTGCGGGGTGTTGCGCAAAACAACTTGCGCAAACTCCGCTGCCGCCTGCTGGTTTCTGCGGTAGTCCACTCGCGTGGCTACCCAGCAACCGGCAACTGCGACAACGGCAAGTGCCCGGCTCGGTTCGAGATCAAATACGTAGAAACCGAGCGCCGCAGCCAGCAGGCTGCCGAGCAGGCCGGAAAGCATCTGCCCGCAAAGGCCTCCGGCTGCCACCAACAGCTTTTCCGCTTCTTCCCGCGGCGTCTGCCGCAAGAAGTTGCAGAAGCTATTCCAGCCGCTTTCTACAATCGAGACGTAGTCTCGAACGTAGGACATGGGGCTGAGCTGTACAGCTCGCGAGATCCGCGGACCCTGCTCCGCCTCGAACCAGCCGAGAAGCAGAACTCTGCGGCCGCGGATGTTTTCGTTCCGAGTAGGCTCGGGGGTGATGTCGCTGGCGTGCAGGAACACTGCCTGCTCGCCGTAGACATCTAGGAACCCGAAGCCGCGGCTCCAGTGCCACTCACCAACCTTCCGGACTCGTAAGACCGTCAGTCCGGTCCAGAGGCGGCCAAAAAAGCTGACCACCTCGATGCGAAGAACCTGTAACGCGTAGACCAACCGTGCCATCATTTACCTCCTTTGCGGGGCGATGGCTGCGCCCGCATATTGTGCTGCCGTGTGTAATTTTGGAAGTTTTAGCATTGCCCCGTAAGCGGGCTTAGCTGAGGGTTTCCAAACCGTTCCCTCTTTCTGCTACTCCAGAGGAGTACTTGCTTGCGAGCGTTACTGCTCACAGCCAAGTTTCTCCCTTTGAGCTAGGCCAGCGCGATCGCGGACTAAAGTCCGCTACTACATTACTTTGTAAGGTAATAGCGCAATTTATTGCGCGCTTTAGATAACAAAAAAACCAGGTCCCAAGAAGAATTACTGCGTATTCTTACTCGAACCCGGCTTTTTTACTGTTTTCCTGGTCTCTTTCCTTTATTCAGCTTAATAGTGCTATTTGGTTAAGGTCCTTTTTAGGGCATTTGCGATAAAAGTCAAGATAAATTTCTTCTTTTTCTATCTTATATAATACCACATTTGGACCGATTTTTCAATTAAAAAGATTGCAATTTGATAGGGGTGATCGCCTATGTCAATTTGCAATGTGCTGGCGGAGGCTGTGGTAAAATAAAGATAATGCAGCGCAGAATAAAAGCAATAATTGGTATTTTACTACTTGCCGGTTTTGGATCTGCAGTTTATTTGAATTTGGATAGAATTCAATCTTTCTTTTTTGTTCCCCGTCAGCCGCAGAATTCAAGTTTCTACCAGACGCCTCAGGGAACAAGTGACTCCCCTATTGCACAATTAGAGCAAGAAAAAAATATGGAAATAATTGCAGAAAATTTAAACATTCCCTGGGAAATTGTTTTTTTACCCGGCGGTGAAATTTTGGTGACGGAGCGACCTGGAAATTTAATAAAAATCAGCCCGGAAAGAAAAGTAATTCAAAAAATTGAAGGTGTGGAGCACGTTGGTGAGGGCGGTTTGTTGGGGATGGCTCTGCATCCAAATTTTGAAGATACCAGATGGCTTTATTTGTATTTGACAACCCCCACAGCAGAAGGATTGATTAACAGAGTGGAAAGGTACAGATTTGAAAATAATACTTTATCAAGCCGCGAAGTTATTTTGGACGATATTCCAGGTGCCAGCTACCACGACGGAGGCAGAATTGCATTTGGTCCCGATAATTATCTTTACATTACTACCGGCGATGCCGGCAATACTCAATTAGCGGAGGACACCAATTCGCTGAGCGGAAAAATCTTGCGTATAAATGCTGACGGATCAGTTCCGGATGATAATCCGTTCGGAAATGAAGTATATTCTTACGGCCACCGCAATCCGCAAGGTTTGGCTTGGGACAGTCAGGGACGTTTGTGGTCAACAGAGCACGGACCTTCCGGCGCGCAGTCCGGGTTTGATGAAATAAATTTAATTGAAAAAGGTAATAATTACGGTTGGCCAGTTATTCGCGGAAGTGAAACAGCGGAGGGAATGGTCAGTCCGGTAATTCAATCCGGCGCTACCGATACTTGGGCGCCGGCCGGCGCAGTGGTATATAAGGGAACAATTTATTTTGCCGGTTTACGGGGCTCGTCGCTCTATGCGGCAGATATTGTGAGTGAAAGTGAGTTGAATTTGCAAGCTTATTTGCGGGAACAATTTGGTCGTTTGCGGGCTGTTGTTTTAGGACCGGACAATTATTTGTATGTATCAACAAGTAATCGAGACGGCCGCGGTCGAGTTCAAGAAGGCGATGATAAAATAATAAGAGTTAACCCGAAGTCATTCCCCCGTCAACAGTGATAGTTCCGCCGGTTATATAAGAAGCATTATCTGAACACAGCCAGACAACTGTTGTTGCAATTTCTTCCGGTTTGCCCATTCGTTTCATCGGGCTCATTTCCGCATACTGTTTTTCCAATTCCGGATCGCCGCCGGTAACTCTGTCCACCATTGGGGTTTTAATAACACCGGGGCAGACTGCATTTACGCGGATGTTTTGCTCTGCATATTCCAAAGCTGCAGTTTTTGTTAAGCCAATTACACCGTGTTTGGAAGCAACATACGGAGCTAAGTTGGGAAATCCAATCAACCCGGCTACAGAAGAGCAGTTTACTACCGTACCCCCGTTTTCATTTTTTAACATTTCCGGTATTTCGTACTTCATAGAGGCCCAAACACCTTTGAGATTAATATCAATAACTTTCTGCCAATTTTCACTAGTCTGTTCCGCAGTTGTTTTTTGCTCACCTTCAATTCCGGCATTGTTGAACGCGTAGTCCAGCCTGCCGTAGCTTTCAACAGTTTGTTCTACCATATTTTTGATCTGCGCTGGATCGGAAACATCTGTCTTTATAAATAAAGCTTCTCGCCCGCTTTCCGTAATCTGATTAACAACTTCACCGCCGGATTGCTCATCAATGTCAGCCACTACTACTTTTGCACCTTGTTTGGAAAATTCTAATGCTGTTGCTTTACCAATTCCGGATGCAGCGCCGGTAACTAAAGCAACTTTGTTTTTGAGGTTGGACATTGTCTTTAGAATAGCACTTCACGGCAATTTTTACAATTAACATTTTTTTCTTTAAATAAATTTGCTAAGATACAAGATGCAGTATGCCTAAAATAAAATTTAACTTAAAAAAGTTAGCACCGAAATTTATTATGGTTGTTGCAATATTTGGACTTGGACTTGGTGCTGGTTATTTTTACTTTAATTCACAAAGTCCTGTAGAGAATTCCGAGGTTCGCTCGGAAACTGCCAATGTATATGTTGATTTTGTTTTAGAAGTTTACGACACAATCAAAACACACTATTGGCAGGAGATGACGGAAAAACAGCTGGCGCAGATTTTTAAACAGCAGTTGGATACAATTTCTGCCGGTTATGTACGCGACGAAGTCGACAGCCGCGAATCGTTAAAAGGATTGGCAAAAAAAGTTGTCAATGACCAGGCGAATGATGGGACAAAAAAAGAACTTGTTGCTACCTGGTGTGATGTTGTTTTAGCAGGTCTTGACCCTGCCGGACGCAGTCGTCTTTACACAACAAAGAAGAAGGAAGATTTAAGCAACCGGGTCCAAAATGTAAATCCAAATAAAGATTTGTTTCAAGATTTAGGAATTGGAAAAGACGCATCGGAAGAGGAAATTGAAAAAGCTTATGAGGAGAAAAAAACAGAGTTGGAGACGCAGGCCGGGGAGTCGGAAGAAGCAGCGAAAGAATTGGAAAAAGTAACTTATGCGCACGAAGTTCTTTCTGATGAAAATAAAAGAAAACGGTATGCGGAAACCGGTTCCGAGCCGACTGTTGAATCCCGTGTACTCTCGCCGTCAATCTGGTATGCAAAAATTAAAAAGCAGTCCCCTGCTACTTTGGAAGAATTTGCCCAGGCTGCCAATTCTGTGAATCAGACTGGCCAGCTTGATTCAATGATTTTGGATTTGCGCGGCAATGTTGGCGGTTCTTTGGATATTTTGCCGTATATGCTTGGACCTTTTATTGGTAAAAATCAATATGCATATGATTTATTTCAACAGGGAGACTATGAACCGTACAAAACCAAAACCGGGTGGTTAAACAGTTTGGTTCCCTATAAAAAAGTTGTAATTTTAATTGACGGGCAAACGCAGTCAAGCGCGGAAGTTATAGCAGCAACATTAAAAAAATATAATGTAGGTGTTTTAGTTGGGACACCGACCAAAGGCTGGGGCACAATTGAAAAAGTATTTGATTTAAAAACAAAAATAGATTCGGAGGAAAGTTACGGTGTATTTTTAGTTCATCATCTAACTCTCCGCCCGGACAACAACCCGATTGAAGGCCGCGGTGTGGACCCAATGGTAAATATAGAAAACCCCGACTGGCAAAACCAGCTCCTCGTCTACTTCAACTCCCCCGAGTTAGTCTCCGCTGTTGCAGAATTGATAGAGTAAAATTTTACAAGATTGTGGATAACCAAAATCGGATTTTGGTTTATATTGC
>CAYREW010000017.1:5722-8282 GCA_964423535.1 uncultured Candidatus Saccharibacteria bacterium | reverse complement strand
TTATGGAAAAAAACGATTTAAATGAACTCAGCTACAACACCCCGATGATGCAGCAGTGGTTGGAGATTAAGAAAGAGTATCCGGATGCGCTGCTTCTTTTTCGCCTCGGCGATTTTTACGAACTTTTTGAAGATGATGCCAAGGTTGGATCCGAAATTCTTGGTATAACTCTTACTTCCCGCAGCCGCGGCAGTGACGGCCGTGTGCCAATGTGCGGTATTCCCTACCACGCTTTGGATTCTTATCTCGGCAAGCTTGTCCGCGCCGGTTATAAAGCTGCAATTTGCGAGCAGATGGAGGATGCCAGCCAAACCAGCGGAATGGTAGAGCGCAGTGTTGTCCGTGTTGTCACACCGGGAACAATCCTCGATGATAAAAATTTGCAGCAAAAAGAAAACAACTACATTCTCGGTATCTCAATCAACAAAAACACGCTTGGACTTGCCTATGCTGATCTTAGTACCGGCGAGTTTTATATCCACCAAAAGCAGATTAATGATTTGGAGAAAGACTTAGCTTTGGAAGTAATGAGGATTCAGCCTTCGGAAGTAATTTCCTCCCACCAAAACTATAATAAATCGGAAATTCTCCGCGCGCTCCGCGCTTCACCCAATACTAATATTTATCCTTATGATAATTGGGATTCCGCTGCGGCTGATGCCCTCAACTCTCTTAACAACCATTTTGGCACAGAAAGCCTGGAAGGCTTTGGTATTGATGAAGAAAAGTACACTACAGCGCTTCAAGCTGCTGCCGGTCTTTTAACTTATCTTAAAGAAACTCAGCAAAGCAAGCTTACCCATATTAAAAAAATCACACCCTACTGGTCGGAAAATTATTTAAAAATGGATGGACAGACAATTGCCAATTTAGAACTTTTTTCCACTATCCGCGGAGGAAAAAAACAAGCGACATTAATTAATGTAATTGATAATACTCACACTGCCGGCGGCGGGAGAATGTTAAGGAGCTGGCTGCTGCGGCCTCTGTGTAATAAAAAACAAATCAACACCCGTCTTAGTGCTGTGGAAGAACTTTACAATAATTCTGCCGACCGCTCCCGTTTGCAGGAACTGTTGTCTCAGGTTTTGGATATTGAACGGCTTTTGTCCCGCGTGTCAGTAGGAACAGCAAATCCGCGCGATTTGGCGGGTTTGCGGAGTTCTCTGCAAGCCGGGGTTGGCATTAGTGATTATTTACGAACTCGGTGGGCAGGGACCGCAGCACTACGTGGAGTGCACGGTACAGCAAGCCCTGCAACTACAGAGTTACTAGTGGATGTTTGTGATCAGCTTAAATCTCTTTTACATTTGCTGCAAGAGAAGCTAAAACAAGACCCGCCTGCAACGCTTACCGACGGAGGATACATCGCAGACAGTGTTGACAAACATCTTGATGAACTGCGTGATATTTACAGCGGAAGCAAAGAGTGGCTTTCCGAATTTGAAAGAAAAGAACGGGAAAAAACAGGAATAGAAAAGTTGAAGGTGGATAAAAACAAAATTTACGGATTCTATATTGAAGTCAGCAATGCAAACGTGGATAAAGTACCGGACCGCTACATTCGCAAGCAGACATTGGTTAATTCCGAGCGCTATTTTGTTCCCGAGTTAAAAGAACGGGAAGAAAAAGTGCTTACAGCGGAGGAGGAAATTAAAGTTTTGGAACGCAAACTTTTTGGTCAACTGCTGGATAAAATAATGGAATACGCCCGTCCTGCCCAGCGGTTGGCTAATCAGCTGTCCCAACTCGACTGTTACTGCTCACTTGCGGAAACTGCGCAAAACAACCGCTATGTCCGGCCGCAGATAAAAGAATCCGGACAACTGAAAATAGACAACGGCCGCCACCCCGTAATTGAGCAAATCCAACCTAACCCTCCGTTTGTTCCCAATTCAACCGAGATGGGAAACAGCGGGGCAAGAATTATTCTTCTTACCGGTCCGAATATGGCGGGAAAATCAACTTACCTCCGCCAAACTGCTTTAATAACACTTCTAGCCCAAATTGGCAGTTTTGTGCCTGCCGACAGTGCGCTTATTCCAATCCGCGACCAGATTTTTACCCGTATTGGTGCTTCGGACAAAATTGCATTCGGGCAAAGTACTTTTTTGGTCGAGATGTTGGAGACAGCTAATATACTTAATAACTGCACCAGGCGCAGCTTGGTTATTTTTGATGAAATTGGCCGCGGCACAAGCACTTTTGACGGAATGTCTATTGCCTGGGCTGTTGTTGAGTATATGGCAAAAAATGAAGAGAAAACAGCGCTGACATTGTTTGCCACCCACTACCACGAGCTGACAGTGCTGGCGGACAGGTTTGAAGCAATTACAAATTTACAAATGGCGGTGGAAAAAGAAGGCAGGGAAATTGTATTTTTACACAAAGTAATTCCCGGGCAGGCTTGGCAGAGCTATGGTGTTGAGGTTGCCCGCCTTGCCGGACTTCCCTCCCCTGTTGTTAAACGCGCACAGGAATTATTAAGAAGGATGAAGAAAAATCAGAAGGAACTGCGGGGTGGGGGTCGTGGGGATGGCGATGAGGAACAGATTGAGTT
>CAYREW010000017.1:2973-5622 GCA_964423535.1 uncultured Candidatus Saccharibacteria bacterium | reverse complement strand
AAAATAAAAATCCTTCCCCAAAAGCTGGCAGATCAGATTGCTGCCGGCGAGGTTGTTGAACGTCCCGCTTCTGTTGTTAAAGAGCTTTTGGAAAATGCACTTGATGCAGGTGCCAGCTACGTAGAAGTAACAGTAAGAGATGGAGGAAAAAAAGAAATACTAGTCCGCGATAACGGCAGCGGGTTAAGTGAAGAGGATGCTAAATTAGCAGTGAAACGCTACGCAACAAGTAAGATAAGTTCAGCTGATGATTTAAATTCAATATCCACATTCGGATTCCGCGGCGAAGCATTGTCTTCCATTGCTTCTGTTTCCAAATTTAGTTTAAAAACAGCAGAAAAAGATGCAGTGAAAGGTACAGAGATAACAAGCACCGGCGGTAGTGATTTAAAAGTCAGTACTTGCGCCCATCCGCAAGGCACTACAGTAATAGTAAAAGACCTTTTTTATAATCTTCCCGCCCGCCGCAAATTTTTAAAAACAACTCGCACGGAATTTAACCATATTAAAGAAACAGTTACAGCCCAGGCGTTAATTAAACCGCGAATCGGATTTTCTCTTCAGCACAACGGCAAGCAAATTTTTACTGTTCCAAAAAATCAGGATTGGGGTCAGAGAATAACTGCGCTTTTGGATTGGGATTTGCAGCATTTTGCAGAGTTGGAAATTGAGGCTGATTATATTTCTCTCCGCGGTTATTTGGGACTGCCGGAGCTGGCGCGCAAGCGCCGTCCGGAACAATATATTTTTGTCAACAACCGTCCGCTTTACAACAAGACTATTTCCGGCGCGCTGTATTCTGCTTATGAAAATTTGCTTCCCCAAGGTGTCCACCCTCCCTATATTATTGATTTAAAAATCCGCCCCGATCTGGTTGATGTAAATGTTCATCCGCGGAAAGAGGAAGTAAAATTTATTTCCCCGAATACTGTTTTTAGCACTGTTAAAAATGCGGCGGGTAGTGCTTTGAGCAAAGCGGTTGAAAATATGGGTGGATTAAAGGCAGCGCACAGCGCTGCAGCTACTCGTCCGAGTTACGAATCGCGTAGTGGCGGGTTGCTACGTAAATCCTCGCCGCGCGGCAGGCAGCCCTCCCCTACTCCGGGTGGGAAAGAAGATTGGCGGCAAATTTCTATTAATGACAAAGCAACAACGGAGCAGAGTTTGCAGTTTTATCAACAGTTGGCTGAGACGCAATTAGACAGTGGTATTTATCAGCTTGCCCAGCTTTATATTGTTATTCCTGTAGAGGACGGGCTGCTAATTTACGATCAGCACGCTGCCCACGAACGTGTTCTTTTGGAAAAGTTTAAAAACCAGTATAAAAATGAGCAGGAGAAAGGGGAAAGCCAGGAGTTGATGTTTGCTTTAGAAATTGAGTTAAAAGATACGGATTGCAGTGTGCTGGCAGAGTATGAGGGACTGTTGTCAAAAATAGGTTTGCGGTTGGAAGGGCTGGACAGCGGCGGTCCTGTTTTAGTAAAAGCAGTACCAGTGTTGTTAAAAGATAGAGATGTTGACCAGGTTCTGAAGGAGTTTGTTGATGATTTGTATAACAATGTTGACGATGGGCGGGGCATGCCCCGCAGTTACAAAGAGCGGACGTCGGATACTAACGGAAGTCAGATTTCAGAAGGCGGGAATCGGAAAAGAACAATGGAAGTTGAATTACCCGGAAAAACAAAAAAAGCTCTCACCTACCTCGCCTGCCGCAGTGCTGTAAAACAAGGTGATAGATTAACAGAGAAAGAAATGTATAATTTAATTGAGGATTTGGAAGAGCTTGGAAAACAAGGACTGGCTTGCCCGCACGGAAGGCCGACAAGAATTAAGCTGTCTCTTGCTGATTTAGGAAAAATGTTTAAGAGGAGGTAGGGATGAAGATATTAAGATATTGGTTGCCGGTTATTAGTTACAGGTCCCGAACTAACGGTTCAACCGATTAACGAATTAACGAATTAACGAATGTACGATATATTGAAAGGTGGTGAAGTTTAATTTATGGAAAAGAAATTAATATACATTCTCTCCGGTATTGCTGTTATTACAGTGTTAATTGGTGTTTTAGTCGCCAGCAATGTTTTTACCCTCGGGGACCAAAACAAAGGCGCCGGAATTCTTGAAGAAGAGGATTACAACCCTTTGGATCAGCAGGAGGAGCAAAGCGAAGGTGAAGTTGTTTCAGCTTTAGCTGCATCAAAATCGGAGGCAGTGGTAACTGAATTTTATACCCGCCTGGAAAGCGGTAATGCTGAACAAGCATTTGTTTTGTTAGCGGAAGAAGCGCGGAATTTAAAAGAGGACGGGATGACAGTGTCTGATTTTGTAGAAAACTTTGCCGGGGTAGAACAATCTGCTCCGGATGAAGCTGTTCCGGAAGATGATGAACAACCAGCTGATCAATCCGAACTGTCGGGAATGCCTGAACAAGGAATGGGTATAGAAGGCGTTACCAAAGAATCTGACAATTTGTACGAAGTAAAAACTGTTTGGAGTTACTCGGATAATGTTAATGTAGAGAAAACATTTTTAGTGCTTGCTGAAGAAGACCAATTTTTAATAATGGCTGTTCAGTAGGTGGTCCATCCGCCTTTGGCGGATGGCCTTGGGAGAATTTGTGAAGCAAATTCTCCGTGGTCCAACGATTGG
>CAYREW010000017.1:0-2873 GCA_964423535.1 uncultured Candidatus Saccharibacteria bacterium | reverse complement strand
GGCGGATGGCCTTGGGAGAATTTGTGAAGCAAATTCTCCGTGGTCCAACGATTGGCGGCGGATGGCCTTGGGAGAATTTGTGAAGCAAATTCTCCGTGGCACCATTATTAAGATGCGCGTTGGCCGAAGAAAGTTGATGCTTTTAAACCCGACTTTTCCAGGCTTTGCTTAATTTCTTTAGTAAGTGGATTTTGCGGGCTGATCAGCAAAATGCGGCTCATATTATTATTGTAGTATGCAGGTTAATTTACTGTGCAGTTAAAAAGCTTGTTTGAGTTTCTCCAGCGGGAGGGTATTTAAAACATTGGTCGATTCCAGCCAGCCGCGGCGCGCCTGGTTAATTCCGTATTTCATAAATTTAAGCTCCTCCGTACTGTGGGCATCTGTGGAAATAGTAATTTTGACTCCCAGATCTTTAGCCATTTTTGCGTAAATATCATTAAGGTCAAGCCGTGCAGGGTGGGCGTTAATTTCCATTGCTATCCCCTTGTCTTTTGCTTTCCTCAATACCTTTTCCACATCGTATTTATAAGGTTCGCGCGCATTAATTATTCTTCCTGTCGGATGGGCAAAGATGTGAAAATAGGGGTTGTCCATTGCTGTTAAAATTCTTTCGGTTTGTTTTTCCAAAGAAAGATTAAATTTGGAATGGATTGAGCAGGTTACTAAATCAAGTTTTTTTAGTGAGGACTCCGGCAAATCAAGACTGCCGTTTTCCATAATGTCAACTTCCATGCCTTTGAGTATCTCAATCTCTTTCAGCTCAGCGTTAATTTTTTCCAATTCTTTTATTTGTTTAACCAGCCCTTTCTCATCCAGCCCTTGCGTAATTCCCATGTAAGCGGAGTGATCGGTAATTGCAATGTATTCGTAACCAAGCTCAGCTGCCGCCTGCGCCATTTCTTTTAGCGAATTTTCACCATCGCTGTCTGTGGTGTGCATTTGCAGATCACCTTTTAAATCATTTTGTTCAATTAGCTTGGGAAGCTCTCCTTTTTGAGCTGCGTCAATTTCTCCGCGCGCCTCTCTTATTTCCGGAGGTATATACGGTAAATCTAACAGCTTGTAAATTTCTTCTTCTCTTTTTCCTGCTAATTTTTCTTCGCTGCGGAAAACACCGTACTCGTTTATTTTTAAACCGTGTTGTATTGCTAAATTACGGAGGCGGATATTGTGCTCTTTTGACCCGGTGAAGTATAAAAGTGCTGCACCGTAGCTCTTGTCTTCGACAACTCTTAAATCTACCTGCATACCGGTACGCAAAATTACTGTTGATTTTGTTTCTCCTTTTGAATCTATCTCTTTTACATCTTCGTAGTGTGTAAAAAAATCAATAATTTTTAGACCATTTTTTCCAGTAACTAAAATATCAATATCACCGACTGTTTCTTTTTTTCTTCTGTAACTGCCGGCAACAGACACTTTGTTGATGTTTTGGTTATTTGTTAAATATGCGACTAAAGGTTCGATCAGTTCTTCCGCAAGTATCAGCTTGGTTCTTTCTTCTTGTGATTTTTTATTCAACGCTTTGCGAATATTTTGTTCTGTTTTTTCCCCAAATCCTTCCAATTCGCGCACTTTTCCCTGCTGGACAGCTTTTTTTAAATCCTCTTTCGATTCCACCCCCAATTGTTGATACAAATCCCCTACCCTTTCCGGACCCAGACCGGGAATATTAAGTAATGAGGGTAATTGTGGCGGCAGTTCCTTCTCTAATTCCTGCAGTTGATTAAGCTTGCCTGTTTCGACAACTTCTTTAATTTTCCCGGCTAAATCTTTGCCAATACCCTGCATTTGGGTTAAATCCTCTTTATTTTCCACCATATCGTAAAGGTTGCGTGATAAGTTGTTAATTTTTCTAGCTGCGTTGCGGTAGGCGCGGATGCGGAATTGGTTTGCGCCTTTAATATCTAAGAGGTCGGCTACTTTATTAAATTTGTCAGCTACTTCCGAGTTGTAAATAGGCATGAGTTGATTGTTTCCGCCAAAGGCGGACCAGCCTATGGCTGGAATTGTTTATTGTTCATTGTTTATTGATAAATTCTAAGTTTCACTTCAACGGTACAAACCTTACCCCTGTTATATCCTCCTTCGTAAACCGACCGTTCTTTTTAGTAATCCTGACCAGTGTTTGCATAAAACCTGTTTTTAACGGCAATACTATTCTACCACCTTCTTTAAGCTGCTTCTTCCAGGGTTGCGGAACTCTTGCCGAAGCAGCAGCGGATTTAACTGCATCAAAAGGTGCTTCTTTTTTGTATCCCTCCGCGCCGTCTCCAACAATTACTTCTGCATTATTTATCCCCAGATTTTCAATATTTTGTTTTGCTTTTTCTGCTAGTTCCGGAAGCAGTTCAATTGCAATAACTTTTTTTGCCAGTTTGGAAAGAACAGCTGTTTGGTAGCCTGACCCTGCTCCAATATCAAGCACTTTTTCATCGCCTTTCAGCTCAAGCAGTTGGCACATTAAAGCAACAATGTAGGGTTGGGAAATTGTTTGATTGTGCCCAATTGGTAAAGGGTGGTCAGCATAAGCTGAGCTTTTGTATTTAAAAGGGACAAATTTTTCGCGTGGTATCTCGCTCATAGCATTCAGGACGCGCCGGTCAGTAATATCGCGCGCTTTTAGATGGTGGTTAATCATTTGCTCGCGTTGGTGTTTGTAGGTTGATGCTTTATTGTTCATTGTTGATTGCAGTAGCGATCTTTAGCTCGCGTGCACTACGATCTGGTTTTTGTTACCCCCTATCATTAAGTATTCGTTCGGCAGATCACGCTGAGTGTGGCAGACTGTGCACATGTGAGTTTCGGGCACCCTTGGGTTCGGCCCAACAGCTCCATTCGTCCTCGCAATCCGCTGCGGGCGAATGCGG
>CAYREW010000016.1:0-13938 GCA_964423535.1 uncultured Candidatus Saccharibacteria bacterium | reverse complement strand
TACTATGATTTGGTCTTGTTTTTTACACTTTTACCAGCCGCCAACGCAGAGTAAGCGTATTTTAAAAAAAGTTACAGAAGAGTCGTACCGCCGTATTATTGAAGGAGTGGATAAAATACCGGAGGCAAAAATAACTTTAAATGTTACTTCCTGTTTGGTTGATTTGTGGGCAAAGAACGGTATGGATAATCTTATCCGTGGTCTGCAGAAGTTGTTAAAAGATAACAAAGTCGAACTTACTGCTTCTGCAAAGTTCCACCCCTTACTTCCTAAGCTTCCTGATAAAGAGATTAAACGGCAAATACTGTTGGACATAGCTACCCATAAAAAATATTTTGGAGATTTATACAAACCGCGCGGTTTTTTTCCTCCGGAAATGGCTTACAACAGGAAATTGGCAAAGGTTGTTGCTGAATTAGGTTTTGAGTGGATTATTGCAGAAGAGCTTTCTTATGATCAACATTTTAATCATGTACAGTATGACAGAATTTACCAGGTAGAAGAACTTCAAACAGATTCAAACAATTTGCTTAAAATCTTCTTTCGGGAGCGGGGACCGTCATTTAAAATTCTTTCTGGTCAGTTGGGTACACCAAATCTGTTTCAGCAATATCTTGGAGAACGTAGCAAACAACACAACTACTTGCTAACTGCTATGGATGGGGAAACTTTTGGACACCACCGTCCAGGTATGGAAGAACTTCTTTTCTCCCTTTTAAAGTCGGATAAGTTTAATGTGGCGACTGTATCACAGTTACAAGAGGAGTTTGCTAAAAGAGAGGTTACAAAAACCTACCCATCCACTTGGGCATTGATGCAGAAAGACCTAGAAAGAAACGCGCCTTTTTCTAGGTGGGACGATCCTGGTAATACACTTCACCAACTGCAGTGGGAATTAACCAATTACGCTATTCGGATTGTGGCAGAAACAGCTCGGGAAGTAGGTTTAGCAGAAGAAGACTTTGTTAGTCCGGAAGCTGGAGCAGAAAGATTGAATAAACAACAGGAACAGTGGTTAAATGCCCGCAAAATTTTAGACCGCTCTCTGCATTCAGATCAGTATTGGTGGGCTAGCGCCCGTCCGTGGTGGAGTTTGGAAATGATAGAGCAGGGAGCTTATGAGCTTAAGAGCAGTATTCTTGCTCTTCCAAATTTAAGTAAAGAGGAACGGGAAAAAGCTGAAAAGCTGTACTACAAAATTATTACTCTTGGTTTTGATTGGCAGCGTTCAGGAAAAGTTGAAGAACTTTCCCGTCAGGAAGATGAGGAAATACGGGAACGTACTGACCAGGGCCTTCCTCAATTGCCGGCAGAAGAAGTGGACAAAATGATTAAGAATATTGAAAAAGAGATGCTCGCGGTTGCTGAAAAGCAGGAATACGAGCGTGCTGCCCAGCTGCGTGACCGCATTCAGGAGTTAGAAGGGTATAAAAATGACAGCTCAGTTAAGTAAACAAACAGTCCGCAAGCGTGTAGAAGATGTTTTACAGCAAGGTTTAGTTATAACAGGTATAAACCGCATCGGCACAGCTACTTTTCACCAAATAGAGCAGCAAAAGTTTTATATAAATTGTAAGAATGCTCCTGATTTAATTGCTGTTTTCTTTTCCAATCCCCGGGATGCGCGTAGGGAATCCCTAGTTCACTGTTATTTATCAAATATTGCAAACAGGGATAAAGTTGCCGATTTCTGCGCATCGAAGATAATTTACACCAGTGAGAGCTTAATTCTTCGGCAATACTTTGAGGGGGAGACTTTAGATGTCTTAACTGTTAATAGTGCTGTGCTTTCCAATATTGCTGAACTACTAATTCAGTTCCAGAAATTTAATACCGGGGAGCTTAAAAAATACCGGTTGGATTTTGAAGAACTGCTTAAAAAGACCAAGAGCAGTATTACTATAGCAGAACAGTCTTTTTGCAATTTTTCCAAGTCGGACAATGTTTTTAGTACTTTTAGAAACTATTTAGCCCAGGATTGGTTAAGTAAAGTGAAAACACTGTCTCCAGGTCTGATTCACGGTGATTTACACCCAAAAAATATTGTTGTTTGCAACAACTGTTTTGGGCTTGTAGATTTATCTTACAGCCGCTATTTTTACCCTTTGTTTGACGCTGCCAGTTTTTATATCCAGTTTATCCACGAATACAGATTGTCCTATATTGATAAAAAGGCTGATCTGGATATTGCTGATTTGCAGAAAAAATGTAGAGCTTTTTTAAATACGTATTGTTCGGGAGATCCTAGTTTTGACCAGGATTGTTTTAATCTGTTTAAGCTTTTAACTATCTTTAGAGGGCTGGAGTATTCCACAGCAGGTTTTAGGCAGAAAGCGGAGAGTGAACGCAAGCATATTTTGTATAAGCTTTTTAAATCCGAGATTAGTTCCGGTTAGTAAGCTTTTTATATTTAAAAAATTGTTTGCACTAGCTGGTTAATTTTCAGTGCGGGAAGTGTACTAACTCACACTTACTATTGTACGGACAGCTGTGTTATTCTAAAAAAAGATGGCGAAAAAGAAGATAGCGTATTTTTCAGCAGAATACGGACTTGCGCAAAAAGACATCCCTATTTATGCAGGTGGTTTGGGTATTTTAGCCGGTGATTTTTTGCGCGAATCCTCTAATTTTGAAACCGACTTGTTTGGTATTGGCTTTCTTTATACACAAGGTTTTTTTAAGCAGCATTTGGACAATACTGGTTGGCAGTACGAGACTTACCCCACCTGGGATCCTACAGAATATGGATTGGAGATCGTAAAGGACGAAAACAATTCTGATCTTTTGGTGGAAGTACCTTTTGCGGAAAGAACTATTTATTTGCGTGTTTGGAAGTACAGTGTAGGAAAAGCCCCGCTTTACTTAATGGATGCTAATATTGATAAAAATAGTGAAGAAGATAAGGAGTTGACAGCAAAACTGTACACAGGAGATTGGAACCTGCGTTTTGAAAATGAAGCTTTACTAGGTATTGGGGGGGTTTATACTGTACGAGCACTCAATATTGAGCCGGATTGCTGGCATCTGAATGATGACCATGCTACCTTTTCTTTGCTGTTATTTTTTTCCGAGTACCTGAAGCAGGGTTTAGATTGGGACCAGGCTGTGGGCAAAGTAAAAAAGCAGTTTGTTTTTACAACCCACACTCCTGTAGCCGGGGCGGAAAGCACATTTGCTACCGAAACTGTAGAACCCTGTCTGGAACAGCTTTTTTCCAAAAATAATGCGGAGAAAGTTATCCAGTTAGGTACTGTAAAGAGGCGGGGAGAAATGCTTTTTAGTTTAACAAAAATTGCTCTTGAGCTTACAAGTAAAAAAAACGCTGTAAGTGCAAAGCATAAAGAAGTTTCCAGCAAAATGTGGTCTGGTTATAATATTAGACAGATAACAAACGGTGTTAATTATGAAAACTGGGTTTCTCCGCCAATTAATAACCTGCTGCAAGGTTATTTGGGGGAGGATTGGCTATCTAATTCTGACAGTGCGGAGGTTTGGGAAAAAGTTATTAATATACCTAACCAAGAATTATGGCAGGCCCGTTTGTCAGCTAAGCAAATGCTGTTAGATTACTTATCCCAGTTTAGGCTTTGGGAAGAAAATATTGATACAAACTCTTTATTTATTGGTTTTGCCCGCAGGTTCGCTCCTTATAAACAGCCGGAAATTCTCATCACCTCCGAAGACCACTTAAAGAATTTGTTAGTTGACGAGCAGGAGCCGGCACATTTATTTGTTTCTGGTAAAGCACACCCGACAGATAAAACAGGTAAAACTCTGCTTCAACAGGTTTATAAAGCAGACCACGACCCCGAGTTTGGTGATTACTTAATTTTTTGCGAAGACTACAATATAACCTTGGCGCACTATTTAGTAGCCGGGGTTGATGTCTGGATTAACACACCTCTCCCGCCAATGGAGGCCTGCGGTACAAGCGGGATGAAAGCTCTGCTTAACGGTGTGCTGAATGCAAGCACTTTGGACGGGTGGTGGTTTGAAGCGTTTAATGGCAGCAACGGTTGGGTAATTGGTTCTATGGATCCGGAAGATACTGCGGATTTTAGCACAGAAGCAATGAATGATGCACTTTATTATTTACTGGAACATGAAATAGTGCCGCTTTATTACAACAGGGAAAACAATATTCCAAATAAGTGGCTTGATATGGTTAAAAATGCCTGGGCAACGACTGCGCCTGCCTTTAATACGCGGAGGATGTTTAAGGATTATCAGGAAAACCTTTACAGTGATTGCTAATTGTTCCAACCAGAGGCTGATAAGTCTCCGACTCAAGCCTCTGGCTTAAAGGGCGCTACTTCATTTCCTACTGTAGTTCTACTTCTGCGCCAGCTTCCTCTAAAGTTTTCTTTGCTTCTTCCGCTTCTTCAGCCGGAGCGTTTTCCAACAATGTTTTCGGGGCTGATTCTACCAATTCTTTTGCTTCTTTTAAGCCTACGCTTTGGTCAATTGATCTTACAGCTTTAATTACTGCAATTTTGTTATCGCCGGCACCTTTTAGAACAACACTGTAAGCGCTTTTTTCTTCTTTCTCTCCATCATCATCACCGTTCCCGTCTGCGGCTGGTGCAGCAGCTACAGCAGCTGGCTGAGCACTAATATCAAACTTTTCTTCTAAAGCTTTGACCAATTCATTAAGCTCCAGAACACTAAGTTCTTCAATTGTGCTTATTAATTCGTCCAGTTTTTTATTGGTTTTTTCTTCTGCCATGTTGTAATGTCACCGCCTTTTAATTTTCTTTTTGATCTGCAAGTTGGTTTAAAGCAAATGTTAGCTGGCTTATTAAATTTTTATTTAACATAATAAATGCATAAATAGGGTACTGGGTGTTGAATGCCAACTGGTGTAACAGTGCCTCTTTGCTTGGTATTTTTGCCAGTTCACGAAACTGCTCTGCTGTTAAGAGTTCTTTGGCAAAAAAACCTGTTTTTATTTCCGGTTTTTCCCATTCTTCCGCAAAATCGACAAGTTTTTTAACTGCTTCTAAATCTTTTTCCGGTGCTGTGATTAAAGCAGTAGGTCCTTGCAGTTGGGGAAGGTTTTGGTATTTCTCCGGTAAAGCTTTTTGAATCAAAGTGTTTTTAGCTATGAGGAAAGAAGCGTTTTCTTTGTTCAGAACCTGACGCAGTTGGTTTATTTGATTAGCGTCAAGACCGCGGAAATCAACAAAAACAACACTTTCTGCATTTTCCAAGCGTTGTTTTATTTTGGATACAATTTGGATTTTTTTCTCTGTTGGCATTGTTACTCCTCGGCAGGGATATTTTTAAGCTTGTCACCCCTAGCTGTCTTTGGATTAAGCAAGAGGAAGTGTAGGGTATTTTTCTTATGTTGTCAAGTAAAATAGGTTTAAATATTAATTTGTGTTCTGCTTTTCAAAAACCAACTCTGCTGAGCAAAGTCCTAAGTTAGCTAATCTCAATTCCCATATTTTTCGCAGTACCCTTAACAATCTTTTTAGCTTTTTCCAAGTCAGTTGTATTTAAGTCCGGCAGTTTTTCCTCAGCAATTTTTTCTATATCGCTTTCAGTAACACTTCCGGCCTTGTCTTTATGTGGTTTTCCAGATCCTTTTTCTACACCTGCGGCTTTTTTTAAAAGAAATGATGTTGGAGGTGATTTTGTAATAAATTCAAAACTGCGGTCTTCATAAACAGTTATTTCGACAGGGATTAGATCACCTTTATTTTCCTGCGTTTTTTGGTTAAACTCCTTGCAGAAATCCATAATTGCAATACCGTGCTGGCCTAGAGCAGGCCCGACTGGCGGAGCAGGTGTTGCTTCCCCTCCGGGTATAGTTAGTTTTATGGTTGCTTCTACTTTTTTTGCCATATTTTTATAAAGGTTTAACCTGGACAAGGTCCAGATCCACAGGTGTTTCTCTTCCGAAAATGGAGACCAGTACTTTAACCCGTCCCTTTTCCTTATCTAATTCTTCTACCTCACCAACAAAATCTGCAAACGGTCCTTCAGTAATTTTGACATTTTCTCCAATTTCAAATTTAGCTTCAAATTTTGGTGCTTCCATTTCCATAAATTTAAGAATTCTATCCACTTCTTCCGGGGGTAGGGGAGTGGGATTGTCGCCAATACCAACAAAACCTGTTACTCCCTCCGTGCTTCTAACAGCTCTCCATGTAGCATCATTAAGAACCATTTGAACAAAGATGTAGCCGGGGAAGAGCCTTTCTTTAATTTCCTTTTTCTGACCGTTGCGGATTACAATTTTGTTTTGCGTTGGGACTACGATTCTTTTAATTTTGTCTTCGAGATCCATTGCTTTAACACGCTGCTTTAGGACACGGGCAATTTTCTTTTCGTGTCCTGCTTGCGAGTGTATTGAATACCAGTTAAGTTTCGGATCTTTTTTATCAACCATATTAGTGTTTTTAAACAAGCAAAGCGATTGCTTTAGCAAAGATATAGTCTACTATTCCAACAAAAAATGCAAGAAGCAAACTGCTGGCTACTACAATGGTAGTGAGTTTAAGAGTCTGCGTTCTGCTGGGCCAACGTACTTTTTTTAGTTCTGTACGAACTTCTTTAAGAAGTTCAATTATTTTTTCCATATATCTTAGTAAGTTTAAACTAATGATGTTGTCTTTTCAAGGATTTTATGCTAAATTAATAATAACCCTGAGGTGTACCGTTTTTGGGAAGCGAGTGAATCCTCATCACCTATTTCCAGGGATTCTTATCTTCCTTGTACGTGCGCGTATGAGGAGAGGAAACCCACTTAACATTTAGGGGTCAACCCTTCCCAGTAGGCACCTCGGGGCGGAATTATCTCCTCAGTTTAATTTCTTCCTTTTCTTCTTTTTCTTTCTGTTTTTAGTTTTTAGTCAATTGTTACTAGCTGGTTCAAAACAGGGTGCAGTTCTCACCGGTACATGTATAAAAGTGTGTAAGTACCAAGCTTGTTGCTGGCAAGGCTTTAATTTAAGTGGCAGGCCCGGGAGGAATCGAACCCCCAATAACGGTTTTGGAGACCGTTGTTATACCATTTAACTACGGGCCTCGATTATTTATTTTTCCGTTTTAACCCTTTTTCTGTTTCTTTTCTTTATGCTCTGTATGTTTACCGCAGTGGCGGCAGTATTTCATCAGAGTAATTTTATCCTCTGTATTGCGGCGGTTTTTTTCCGTCATATAGTTGTAGCTTCCGCATTCTGTGCAAGCCAAATTAATTTTTATTCTTGGTGTTTTCTTTTTCTGGACTGTTATTGCCATTTGTTACCTTTTAAGAGTTGGAGCATTATAGCATAGACTAATGATTCGTGTTTTGTAAAGTGGCTACGTGATATCCGCCTGCGGCGTATAAACGCGGCTCATTACGTAATGGCTCCGGCACCAGAACCTTCGACACGCTCAGGTACGGTGCAGGGCCACGTAAATTCTAATCTCACTTCGTTCGCTAAGCCTTTACGTGGAGCCGGGACCGGGACTTGAACCCGGGGCCCCATCCTTACCATGGATGTGCTCTACCACTGAGCTATCCCGGCTATTGGCTGTTCCTTACTAATTGTTTACTGTGGAGAATTCCCGTAGGGAATTCTCCTAAAACCAAACGCTTCGCGTTTGGTTAGTGGTGCTGGGGGTAGGATTCGAACCTACGAAGGCTTGCGCCAACAGTTTTACAGACTGCTCCGTTTGGCCGCTTCGGTACCCCAGCATGTTTAAACTTATTTCAGCCTTGTCCAGAAGCTGATTCGCGCCTCGGGATAATTGCTTGGTGGAGCCAGGGCGGGGGATCGAACCCCGAACCTATGGTTTACAAAACCATTGCTCTACCATTGAGCTACCCTGGCCTATATTGCTCCTGTCTTTTCGGCAGGCTGTGGGAAAGTGCTGCTGTCACAGAGCTAAAGCGCTGCATGATCAGGACAGCCAAGACAGCACACTGTTTTTATTTTAGCATATTTTTTTTGCAAAAAACTAATACAACCACCACTGTTTGCCGGTGAAAAGGAAAAAGAGGCTTTGGACTAAAGGTGTTAGTATTGTTGTTAACAGGGGAGAGCCTCCGGTTGGAATAAGTAGTATCAGCAGTATATACATTCCGTATTGTTTTTGAAAACTTCTAATTTTGTAATCCAAAGGGTAAGCTACCAACCAATGCAAAATTTTTTCTCCATCCAAAGGGTGGATAGGCAGCAGATTAAACAGCCCGACATTAATATTTAGCAGGATTGGGAGCAAAATAATACTAAGGTTGCTAAAACGGTATATAATTCCTAGTATTGCAGCAAGAATAAGATTAACAGCAGGGCCGGCTAAGGAAGATAAAGCAGAGTCCCGCTGCGGCTCCTTAAAATTGTTTGGATTTATCGGTGTTGGTTTTCCCCAGCCAAAATTAAAAAGAAGCAGCATAGCAGTACCTAAAACATCCAGATGTTTAAGCGGATTAAGTGTTAATCTCCCTTCGTATTTGGGAGTGTAATCGCCCAGCAGTACAGCTGACCAAGCGTGGGCAACTTCGTGCACGGTTATAGTAATTACAAGGGAGGAAAACCAGACTGCTGCAGGTATAATTCCGATTTGTCCTCGCAATATTTGCAAAATCATTTTTGAACTAATTGCAGATTACTGTTATTATAACAAAACAGGTTCGGAGGTGAATTTTTTTATGGCAAGACGTTGTGATATTTGCGGTAAAGGCGCACAAACTGGTCATCATGTTTCTCATTCCCAAAAAAGGACAAAACGGAAGTTTTATCCAAATTTGCGGAAAGTGCGGGTTATGGTTGATGGGGAAACAAAACGGATGAAGATTTGTACTAAATGTTTAAAGTCAAAGAAGATTGAGGTTGTTGAAGAATAAACCCCTTAAATCCCTCGGTCTGGAGTAGCGCAATTTATTGCGCGATTAACTTTAGTTTCGGCTAACTTGGTTCGGCACACTGTCTGGTTTTCGGAACCCTGGTGTGCTGAGTGAAGCAGTTTGTGGGGGCTTTTCGGAGTGCTCGCCTTCGAAGACAGCCGTCGGGCTCTGCTAACTGGAGTGTGTATGCATAGATCAGTCCGCGCCTCGTCTCTCGGCCGCTTGTTTATAAATACGCAACTTGTTGAGCGGCCTCCGAGACGCTTCTTAGGCGAGCACCTCCTTGCAAAGCCCCACTGCAAACGACCCTTAGGTCTACTCTACCTAAGTATTCGTGCAGGCAGACCGTCGCGTATTGAAAACTGAAGACGGAAGGACGGAGGACAGAAAGGAAAACAGAAAAACTAAGCAACTGAGAGACCAAAGAACAAGTTTCAAGTTTCTGTTATTTGTTTCTTAGTTTTTTAGTTCTTTAGTTTTAGTGTTCTAATGATTGTATGGAGTAGCGCACTTTTCCGCCAAAGGCGTGAGTCAGAGACTCATCAGCCTCTGGCCGAGATGGGCCCTTTGGCCCAAGTGCGCGCCAACGAGCGCGAAAAACCACATCACCACTACGGGGGCGCGAAACAAGTTTCGCTACTCTAGCAAAGAACCAGACTAGCGCAAATCTAGTATTCTGATCTAGCCCAAAAGGAACTGAAGAACGTTGCTACTTCACACAGATCTGACTTCGGTTTTCCGCTTTCGTCTCTGTCTTCTCTTTACTGTTCTCTGTTTTCTTTCGCTTTCTTAACGCGAAACCGAGACCTAATGTTTTGCAGTTACGACGCGGTTTGGAATCTTTGTTCAGTATAACTGTGTCCTGTGTTAAAATTTAGGCGTGATCAACAAAATTTTAGGGCTTTTTTCACATGATATTGGTATTGATTTAGGTACAGCAAACACTCTGGTTTGGGTAAAAGGTAAGGGAATAGTTATTCGGGAGCCTTCAGTAGTTGCTGTACATAATAAGACTAACGCAGTTTTAGCAATTGGCAGTGAGGCTAAAAGAATGATTGGCCGCACCCCTTCTGCTATTAGTGCTGTCCGGCCTCTACGTTCCGGTGTTATTTCCGATTTTGATTTAACTGAAGCTATGCTGCGTTACTTTATTCAGCAAGTCCACAGAACACCGAATTTTTCTCTTTCCTTGCCGCGGCCCCGTGTAGTTATTGGAGTGCCTTCCGGTGTTACAGAAGTTGAAAGGCGCGCAGTTATAGATGCTGCCCGCAGTTCCGGAGCAAGGGAAGCATTTTTATTGGAAGAACCGATGGCAGCTGCAATCGGGTCTAAACTTCCAATTGAAAAAGCTACAGGTTCAATGATTGTAGATATTGGGGGCGGGACAACTGAAATTGCAGTAATTTCTTTAGGCGGTATTGTTGTTAACTCTTCTCTGCGGGTGGCGGGGGATGAAATGGACCAGGCAATTATCCGCTGTGCACGCGACCAATACAACCTGCTTTTAGGCGAAAGAACAGCAGAGGAGGTTAAGATAGCTGCTGGAGCAGCACTGCCTGGTTTAGACGATACTAAAGTTTGCATACGGGGTCGGGATTTAAAAACCGGTTTGCCGCAGGAAATAGAAATTTCCTCTTCAGAGCTGGCAGAGGCTTTGTACCCAACATTAAAAAAGATAGTAAGAACAATAAAAGACCTGGTGGAGCAAACTCCTCCCGAACTTGTTTCCGATATTTCCAGGCAGGGGATTACTTTGGTTGGAGGAGGTTCTTTATTAAAAGGTATTGACCAGCTTGTGGAAAAAGAAGTTGGGATGCAGGTAAGTTTGGTTGATGATCCGCAAAAATGTGTGGTACAGGGTTGTGGAGTAGTTTTAGAAAACTTGGATTTGTTGGAAAAGGTGAGAATTCAATAAAAAATGAAATATACACTACGCTTTTTTTTTCTTAGTCTTTTATTACTCTTAATTGCCCAGCTTCCTTTTTTTGCTGCAGTTCGCAGTTCTAGTTTGGCAGTTTTAGCTCCAATGCAGTACGGCGCGTATACTGTCCGTAGAAGTTTAGGTAATTATTTTAATTTTCTAATTAATATTGGTACACTGCAGTTGGAAAAAGATCAGCTGGAAAAGCAAGTTTCCCAAATGACCCGGCAAATAGCGGAATTAAAAGAAAATAGCTATGAAAACGAAATTTTACAGCAGCAGTTGAATTTAAGAGAAAAAGAGTTGGAGACCAAATGCCAGGGGCATATAGTGGGTACCAACAGTGTTGGTTCAGAACTTTTGCTTAACTGCGGCAGTGTAGATAATGTTCAAAAAGGCGATACTGCTGTTCTAGGCTCTTATCTGTTGGGTTTGGTAATTGAAGTGCAAAAAAAGACATCTTTTGTGCGGTTAATAACGCACCCGGATTCTGCAGTAGCAGTTTTTGACCAAGATACAAGCGACCGTGCCCAAGCAATTGTAGAGGGCCAGGTAGGCAGCGGTATGGTTCTTAAAAATGTACTTCCTACTGCAGATGTTGAGCAGGGTGATTATTTATTAACCTCTGGATTTGACGGTGTATTTCCTTACGGATTATTAGTCGGCGAAGTTGGTGAAGTAAATTTTTCAGAAGCGGGGCTACTTAAAGAAGCTTATGTAGAACCGTTTATTGATTTTTCTAATTTAACGCATATTTATATTGTTTCTAAATAAAAAATAACATGAAAAAAATCTGGATTGATTTATTTTTTTTAATTGCAACATTTTTAATGTTTCTGTTGGAAAGCGGCGGATTTGGTACAGGAATTGTTCTTGCTTTTGTAATTGCTGTTGTTATGTTAGGTAGCGACCGGTGGGGAGCAGTTACCGGTTTTGTAGGTGGTTTTTTACTCGATTTAATTCTCCGACCTGTATTAACAGGATCAACAGCTTCAATTTTTTTGTTATTTAATTTAACTTACCAGTTTATTGCCCGCTACACAAAAGTCGGTCTTTGGTATAAGTTGCTTTTTTCTTTTTTCTGTGTTTCAGCTTACTATTTATACTTGTTTTTACCAATGATGTCAATTGACTGGGTAAACTTTTTACTCAAGACGGGTGGCAGTTTTTTCTTAACCTGGTTCTTTTATTTTATTCTGGAAAATTCACAAAAATTTTTAAAAACAGAATCGCATTTACAATTGTCTTTGAAAGTCTAAATTTTAATCTGTTTTAAACACACCATGTTTTTAGGTTTTGGTTTTTTAGATTCACTATCCGGTTTTAAAAAAAGCGCTAGAAGTAAATTTTCATCAGGAGATATAGAAGAAGCTTCTGAATGGCAGGACGGTTTATTAAAAAAAAGAACTAAGCTGGAAACTTTAACCAGCAATTTATCTAGAGCGAATTTTTTTGTTCTGTTTCTGCTTTTATTTTTCCTTTTTGGTGTTTTGCACACCAGGTTGTTTGAACTGCAAATAATAAAAGGTGAGATTAATAAGTATTTGGCTGACTCCAACCGCTACCGGCATTTAATTGTTAGGCCTCCGCGGGGCCGGATTTACAGTGCGGAAGGGGAGTTGCTGGCTTACGATAAACCGGGATTTAGAATTGTTTTGGAAGTAAGCGAATTTGCAGAAGAAAAAGACTATTCTCCAATTCTTTCTGTTTTAGATATGGAAAAGAAGACTATGGAGGAAAGTATAGAATTTGCAGAGAAGAACGGATTACCTTTAGCAGTGCTTGCGGAGGGTGTTGAACAGGAAACAGCTCTGAAAGTGGAGACAATTAAAGGTTCTTTTCCCGGTATAAAAACAGAAATTTCCCCACTGCGTTATTACCCTTATCCCGAGCTTTACGCACATGTATTAGGTTATGTTTCAGAAATAAGTAGTGAAGAATTATCAAAGTTGGATAAGAGGGGTTATACAGCAGGGAGCAGAATAGGCAAGACAGGGTTGGAAAAGTACTATGAGGAGAAATTGCGCGGTGCGCCTGGTGAGCAGATTTGGGAATTAAATTCTACAGGAGAACGGCTGCGTCAGGTTGGTAAACAAGATGCGCAAGCAGGGCTGGATTTAAATTTATCTTTACAGCACGGTCTTCAGCAAACTGCTTTCAATGCTTTAAAAAAAGGAATAGAAGAATCGCCTGCGCACGCAGGCACTGTTATTGTCCAAGATGTACAAACCGGTCATATACTATCTATGGTTTCTTTACCCTCCTATAATAATAATTTATTTAGCCAGGGACTGCTTTCTCATTCTGATTACAAAAATTTAATAAACAATGCTAGAAAACCGTTGTTAAACAGAGCTGTACAAGGGGAGTACCCTCCGGGCTCTACTTTTAAAATGGTAATGGCTACAGCAGCTCTTTCGGAAGAAGTTGTGACGCCGGAAACAATAATTGTGGACAGAGGAGCTATTTCTGTTGGGTCCTATATATATAGATGCTGGAAGCCTGAGGGACACGGGCCGCAAAACTTGGTTCAAGCAATAGCCAATTCCTGCGATGTCTATTTTTATACTATTGGCGGTGGTTACAGAGGGAGGCAGGGGTTGGGGGTGGAAAAGATAGCGGAATGGTCAAGAAAATTCGGTTTAGGGTCAGTATTAAACTGTGATTTGCTAGGCGAAAAAGCCGGTCTGGTTCCAGACCCCGGTTGGAAATTGTCAGCAAAAAAAGAAGATTGGTATATAGGCAATACCTATCACCTTAGTATTGGCCAGGGCGATTTATTGACTACACCTTTGCAGGTAAATGCTTTGACAACTACGGTTGCTAATTTTGGCACTTTATTTGAACCGCGCTTGGAAAAATCCTCAGCAGTGGTTTTGCGCAGGAATATAGCTTTGCCGGAAACATTTCAGTGGGTTCAGAAAGGTATGCGTGCTGCTGTTACAGAAGGGACTGCTTATCCGCTGCGAAACGCAGCTTATACCAGTGCTGCAAAAACAGGAACAGCAGAAATTGGAAAGCAAGATGCGACTCATGCGTGGTTCACTGCTTTTGCTCCTTACGAAAATCCTGAAGTGTCTGTGACTGTGTTTTTAGAGGAAGGAGGGGAAGGGTCGCATGATGCTGGACCTGTTGCGCGTGAAATACTTGATTATTTTTTTAGTAGTGAATAGGAGGAAGT
>CAYREW010000015.1:12296-14729 GCA_964423535.1 uncultured Candidatus Saccharibacteria bacterium | reverse complement strand
TCGTTGCTCCGCTCCTCGTTCGTTAAGTCTTTAGTCTGGCGGGCCCGACGGGATTCGAACCCGCGATCTTCTGCTCGACAGGCAGACATGTTAAACCACTACACCACGGGCCCTTGATTACACACACATATATATCTTGTAAAGGTTGCGACTCCCCCTTGCTGCAACAATAGTTATCTCTCCATCCTGTTAGCCTGAAAGCCTGTTTTTGAAATTCAAAATTCTAAATTTGAAAATCCAAATAAACGCTAAGCCCTAAATCTAAAATTTCAAATTTTACCATGTTTCATCAGCACCCTGGGGTATGTATTTGGAGCTTCGAGTTTCGGATTTAGGATTTGTGCATCCAACAAGGTAATTAAGAGAAAAGATAAGAACTCCTTACTGTTTCTGCTTACTACTTTCTACTCTTATATTATATAACTCCTCCCGGAGGGTCAAGTGCAAATATGGTAAAATGCAAAAAGCAATGAAATTAAGCAAAGAACAAGTTAAACACGTTGCTGATTTAGCAGCGCTTCCACTTACGGAAAAGGAAATTGAAAAGTTCCAAAAACAGCTTTCCTCAATCCTGAACTATATTTCCAAATTAGAAAAAGTAAACACAAAAAATGTTGAACCGACTGCGCAAACAACAGGACTGAACAATATTACATCTAAAGATGTTGTAGATGAAGAAAGAGAATTGGAGCAGGAAAAAGCGCTGCAAAATGCTAAAAAAACAGACAGCGGATATATTGAAACGGAAAGAGTATTGTAAATTTCTAATTACTAATTTGTAATTAAAGTTTCTAAAAAATGGAAGACGTTTCGTATTTCGATATTCTAATTTCGAATTTATGAATGATAAACTTGCTTATTTAACTATCACCGACGCTCACAAAGGTCTTGTTAACAAGGACTTCTCTTGCAAAGACCTTGTAATGTCTTGTCTTCAGCAGATTGATAAATACGAGGATAAGATAAATGCTTTTATAACTGTTACTGCAGAAGAAGCGTTGGCAGACGCTGAGCTTGTTGATAAAAAAATAGCGGCAGGGGAGAAGATCAGTATTTTAGAAGGTATTCCTGTTGGTATTAAGGATATTTTCTGCACTAAAGGTATTGAAACTACAGCTGCTTCCAACATCCTCCGCGATTTTATTCCCCCGTACAATGCAACAGTTGTCGACCGTCTTAAAGACGCGGGAGCAATAATTATCGGCAAAACAAACAACGATGCTTTTGCCCACGGTTCCTCCGGCGAAAATTCCGACTTCGGCAATACTCATAATCCCTGGAATTTGGATTACACTCCGGGTGGGTCATCTTCCGGCTCAGCTGCGGCATTAGCTTCGGGAATGTGTTTAGCTGCGACAGGTACGGATACAGGAAGTTCAATCCGGCTTCCTGCCTCTTTTTGCAATCTAACAGGTTTAAAACCGACCTACGGCCGCGTTTCCCGCTACGGAGTAATTGCAATGGCCTCTTCTTTAGACTCTCCGGGAGCATTAACCAGGACAGCAGTTGATCAATCCATAGTTTTGAACACTATTGCAGGCAAAGATGCCTGTGATGGAACAACTGCGGAAAAACCCGTACCTCAGCCTTTGTCTTTTCATAATTCGAGTCGTAAAAACAGACAGGATTTGGCAGGTTTGAAAATTGGAGTACCGGAGGAATATTTTATTGATGGGTTGGATAAAGAAGTGGAGAAACTGACCAGGGAGGCAATTAACCAACTTGCTGAATTGGGAGCTGAAGTGGTTGAAATATCATTGCCGCATACAAAGTATGCTTTGGCAGTTTACTACATTATCTGCCCTTCGGAAGTGAGCAGTAACTTAGCCCGATTTGACGGTATCCGCTTTGGACACAACCGCGGTGAATTTGGAGATGAAGCAAAACGGCGGATTATGCTAGGCACATTTACGCTTTCTTCAGGCTATTACGATGCCTATTACGAAAAGGCGCAGCGTGTGCGGACTTTAATTAAACAAGATTTTGAAAAGGCTTTTGAAAAAGTGGATATTATTGCTGCGCCTTCATCGCCAACCCCGCCTTTCAAGCTGGGAGAAAAGCAAGACCCGTTGCAAATGTATCTTTCTGATGTTTTAATGTGTCCTGTTAATATTGCTGGTGTACCGTCTTTAAATTTACCGTGCGGATTTGCAAATGACCTGCCGGTAGGTTTCCAGCTGATTGGACCGCAGTGGCGGGAGGATAGCTTGCTGCGCACCGGTGCTGTTTATCAACAGGCGACGAAGTGGCACAAACAAGTGGCAGAGCTTTTGTAGCGTCATTCTGACGAAAGTCAGAATCAAAGCAAAGACGCATCTCTTTGATTCCGGATTAAATCCGGAATGACAGTAAAAGTGTGAGTAAACGTTAACGGATGATGCGGGCGGGGTCAGGGGCGGACCAATTTGTCCGCCCAACTATAAACAATTCCCG
>CAYREW010000015.1:10515-12196 GCA_964423535.1 uncultured Candidatus Saccharibacteria bacterium | reverse complement strand
CAATAAACAATGAACATCTTTGATATTTTAGAAAAACTAGTTGAAAGTTTGCTTGACAAAGCGCTTCCTAGCAATAAAAAGCGTAAGGGTAAAGTAGGAAAATCTGCTGTTAGGAGAAAAAAACTTTCACCATCAATTGTTAGACAGATTAGAGAACAGTGGGAGCAGATTGAACAGCTTCGCAGTCTGGGCGGACCGTCCCAGCTGAAACAAGCTGTAATTGAAGCGGACAAACTGGTTGATCATCTGTTAAAAATGCTAGTTCCCGGCGAAACAATGGGCGAGAGATTGAAAACAGCAAAACCTTATTTTTCAGATTATCAGGTTTATGATCAGCTTTGGAAAGCGCATAAATTAAGGAACGCGTTGGTCCATGAGGCGGATTTTCAGCCTACGCATACTGTATTGGAACATACATTAAGAAAGTTTGAAAATGCAATAGAACAACTGCTATGAAAACACCCTCATTTAGAAAACTTTTTTCAAATCCGAACTTTTTTAAATTGTGGTTAAGCCAGTCGATTTCGTTATTTGTTGCCAATGTCTTAAACTACGCCCTAATTGTTCGCGTTGCTGAATCGACAGGCTCAAACATTGCTGTTGGTTTACTGCTTTTTATTTACTACCTTCCTACAGTAATGCTTGGTATTCTTGCCGGGGCTTTTGTTGACCGTTTAAGTAAAAGAAAAATAATTATTTTTACATCTTTAATTCAAGCACTTGTTGCGCTTTCGTATCTGGCTTTGGAAAACGAGGTATGGCCTTTGTTTGCAATCCTGTTTTTTTATTCTTTAATTGATGAGTTTTTAAGACCTGCCGGAGATTCCTTACTTCCTCAGTATGTTGAGGAGAAACTTCTTCCCTATGCAAATAGTGTTGCTGTTGTCTCAATCCAGGGTTCTTCTTATGTTGGTTACTTGTTAGCAGGCCCGCTAATGAGTTTGTTAGGTAATGGATACGTATTTTTGCTGTCATCGTGTTTGCTGGTTGTTTCAGCATTTTTTGCCTTCTTAATGCCTGTTGAAAAGAAGGAAAAGTCAGCAAGGGAGTTTCTTAGTGATATCAAGTATTTAGCTTCGGAAGTTGAGGATTCTTTGCACTTTATTAGAGAAAATTCTCTGGTTTTTTATGCAATTTTATTAAACTCCGCATTCTTTTTTGTTCTTACTACAACTGTTGTTTTGCTTCCTGCTCTAAGTCAGAAAGCTTTGAATATGGATTTGCGCCTGGCCGCGCCCTTTTTCCTACTACCCGCCGGTTTAGGTTTTAGCCTTACCTCTTTTAAAATTACCTTGTTAATGAGGTTATTATCTAAACGCGGAACAGTAATGATGGGAATGGCGTTAGTAAGTTTGTCTTTTATTGCTTTAGGACTGGTACCTACTTTTGGCACAACAGCAGTATTTATTACACTACCTTTTGTTGCTTTCTTTTGTGGTGTGGGAGCAATATCAATTATTGTTCCTGCCCGCACTGTTATTCAACAAAGAACTCCCTTTTCTACGTACGGCCGTGTGTTTGGCGTAATCAGAACGCTAATGGCAGTTGCGTCTGCTGTACCAATGCTGTTTGCTGCTGTTCTCGCCGATGTTTTAGGTCTAATGCCTGTTTTCTTTTTGCTCGGGGCTGCAATTCTCTTTTCCGCTATAATTGTAGATAGAAAGTTTAGAATTGTTGATTT